>NZ_JBBOOK010000001.1:2211140-2527017 GCF_038003045.1 Sporosarcina sp. FSL W7-1349 | reverse complement strand
GTAGACCACACCAATCTGCCAAGAAACGGTTCAAAGCCAAACTAAAAGGCATCACGAAACGGAATCGCGCGGGTCACTTCGAACAGATTGCCAAAGAACTAAATCAAGTGACAGTGGGTTGGATCAACTACTATGGAATTGGATTGATGAAACAATTTATCCGTTCCATGGCACAATGGTTAAACCATCGATTACGTCAATTGATATGGAAGCGTTGGAAGAAGACGAAGACGAAATACAGTCAACTACGCAGGCTTGGCATCTGGCACGAGGAAGCCTGGAAAGTGGCAAATTCCCGAAAGGGATATTGGCGAGTGTCCAAAAGCGAAACGCTCCACAAGGCAATCAAAACAGAAACGCTCAAAAAGTGGGGTCTGAAAGACCTGAACCACTTATATGAGCGTCGATACTTAAGTTATTGAACCGCCGTATACGGAACCGTATGTACGGTGGTGTGAGAGGTCGGGAGTTAATCACTCCCTCCTACTCGATTGTGCGCCCGGCATGGGCTATAACTTGGTGGTGAAAGTCCACTACAGGCTTGGCAGTAGGAACTGTTAGCTTAAGGCAAGGGTGTCCATCGTGAGGTGGAATCTGAAGGAAGCCGGCGGCAAACTCCCGAACCGACGGACAGAAACCGCATATAAGGCTGAATTGGAATGGATGAGTTTGCAAATCAAAACGAAGTCCAATACTGCCCGAGTTCCATACAGTAAATGCGGCGGTTACATGGGAGGAAGGTTATAGCTCTTACCCGGGGAGGTCTTACAGGGGTTCCCGACAAGAGGGATGGAATATTCCACAGGAACAAATCCGTCAGTGATGGCAGGTTGAACTGTAAGAAGTCAGCAGAGGCCATAGTAGTCCAACAGGATGAAGGGCCGAACAATAACAACCCTGAAATGAAATGGAGGTAAGGACAGTGCAGAGACCACAGAAAACATCGGCAGGTGGCTGGCCGCAAAGAGATAGGTTGGAAACCGAAGGGTATGCGGGAGCGTGCAGCCCTGTCTTTACGAAAATGGAACAACGGGGTGGTATCAGTTTGATTGACAAAGTGGTGGATATCAACAATCTCTTCAATGCCTGCAAGAAAGTGAAGGCAAATAAAGGGGCGCCCGGTGTTGACGGAATGACAGTAGAGGAACTCTTTGGTCACGTCGCCAAATACCGCGACCATCTGATTCGGAAACTGAAAGACGGTTCGTACGAACCATTGCCTGTCAAACGGGTGGAAATTCCGAAACCGGATGGGTCAAAACGGAAATTGGGTATCCCTTGTGTTCGTGACCGAATGGTTCAGCAAGCAATCTATCAAGTGATTGGCAAGGTAATTGACCCGTACTTCTCCGATATGAGTTTCGGATTCCGTCCAAAGAGGAACCAGCATCAAGCCATCAGGCAAACCATCGCGTACTACGAACAAGGGTACAAAATTGTGGTTGATTGTGACCTGAAAAGTTACTTCGACACCATACATCATCAGAAATTGATGGAATACCTCAAAGAGTTCATCAGCGATAAGATTGTCCTGAAACTGATTTGGAAATTCCTCAAGAGCGGCATCTTGGAAGGCGGGCTTATCAGTCCGACAGAAGAAGGTGCTCCACAGGGCGGTGTTCTTTCTCCACTTCTTAGCAATGTCTACCTGAACCAATTGGACAGGGAACTGGAGAGAAGGGGACACAAATTCGTACGATTCGCAGATGACTTTTGTATTTATGTCAAAAGTAGACGGGCTGGGGAACGTGTACTGGGGAATGTCTCCAAGTTTCTCGAAGAAGACTTGAAACTAACCGTGAATCAAAAGAAGAGTAAAGTCGGTTCTCCAGTCAAACTGAAATTCCTGGGTTTTTGTCTACATTCCACCGCTAAAGGAGTCGGATGTAGACCACACCAATCTGCCAAGAAACGGTTCAAAGCCAAACTAAAAGGCATCACGAAACGGAATCGCGCGGGTCACTTCGAACAGATTGCCAAAGAACTAAATCAAGTGACAGTGGGTTGGATCAACTACTATGGAATTGGATTGATGAAACAATTTATCCGTTCCATGGCACAATGGTTAAACCATCGATTACGTCAATTGATATGGAAGCGTTGGAAGAAGACGAAGACGAAATACAGTCAACTACGCAGGCTTGGCATCTGGCACGAGGAAGCCTGGAAAGTGGCAAATTCCCGAAAGGGATATTGGCGAGTGTCCAAAAGCGAAACGCTCCACAAGGCAATCAAAACAGAAACGCTCAAAAAGTGGGGTCTGAAAGACCTGAACCACTTATATGAGCGTCGATACTTAAGTTATTGAACCGCCGTATACGGAACCGTATGTACGGTGGTGTGAGAGGTCGGGAGTTAATCACTCCCTCCTACTCGATTGAATTGGGAGCTGCTTGACTGGATTGGCGGACAGGCGGTTGCGTTCGGTAAGGGATTGCTTGCATTCGGAGGTTGTTTAGCTTGCAAGTTGTCGCGACTTACTTGCGCTGGACTACTGTTTGCTTGCAATTGGGGTCTTTTTAACTAGGGGCGGGAGTGGTGCTGTGCCAATTTCCGCGCGAAAGGCGAAGATGTTTCGGTTTTAATTCGAGGTGTACGGGTTTTTGCCCGTGGGTGTGTGAGTTCGCTTTGTGGATATGTCAGATTCCACGTAGGATTGCCGGATTGGCGATCCTTGTCGAACTATAAATTTTTAGGAGGATTTGATTTAGCATGAAGAATTATATAAAACTATTGTTCGCTTGCGTATTGCTGCTTGGCATCGGGACGGCTTGTTCCAACGCCGCGACGACGCAGCCGGCTGCTGTTGCGGAAGAGAAACCGGAAGTGCCGGAGACGATTACATTCGAAGATTCGACAGGGAAGGAGTTCACTCTCGAACTGCCGCTGGAACGGGTCGTGGTCATCAATCGCAATACGGCCGAGGCGTTGAAAGTCTTAGGAGTGGACAAAGAGATTATCGCCACAGGAGATACGACGCTTGAGAATAATCCGTATCTTGGTTTCGAAGATCGCCCGGATGTCGGGAAAACAAATGAAATCAATTTTGAATCGATTCTTAGTTTGAATCCGCAAGTCGTTTTTACCTTTACGAACCGGCCGGATTCCACGTTGGAAGAGAAATTGGAGCCTGCGGGAATTCAAGTTGTCCGGATTAATAATTACCTTCCAGAATCAATGGATGAAGAACTGCAATTGCTCGGGAAGTTATTCGGCAAGGAGGAAAAGGCTGCGGAATTTTTAACCTGGAAACATGGAATTGAAGAGTTGCTGGAAAAACGGGTCGCGGACATTCCAGATGATGAAAAGAAAACAGTCATGGCGCTTTCGGTAGGGGCTCTTAATTCTCAAGGGGCTTATCAAGTGTTTCCGAGTCAGTCATTGGACGGAAAACCGGGTGTCGGGGAAGGCGTTGCCACGTTGCTGGCGGGCGGTATCGATGCCGCAGACTTACAATGGGATCCGAGTGAAGCATCGACAACCATCCGTGTCGATGAAGAATATGTACTGGAACGGAATCCAGAAGTGCTGACTCTCCACGGAACATGGCTGGGCGGTTATGAAACGACTGATTTCACAGAGTATGAAGAAGTCTATCAGCATTTGCTGAACACAACGTCGATCCCAAAACTGTCAGCGGGGAAGACGGAGGATGTGTACATTTTCCATACAAATATTATCGGATCGGATAAGCGATTTATCGGAACTCTTCAACTGGCAAAATACTTATATCCCGAGCGCTTTGAAGATATCGATCCCGATGCTTACTTGAAAGAGTACTTTGAGAAATGGCTCGGTGTTGAGAATCAAGGGATCTGGTACTACACACCAACTGAAAAGGATTAAAAAATGAAGGAAGTAACAGTTGTTGCTCACTATCAGCATTCTGTAAAAAGAAAGGTTTTAGTATTAGTTTTGCTGACGGCTATATTGCTTTGCTCCGTCCTCTACTCTGTAAGCGTCGGAACTGTTTCCATTCCCCTGAAGGAATTGATCGGGATCGTTACACAGAGCGGCGAGGGATCGATGAATGCGTATATCGTCTATGAAATCCGCCTGCCCCGCATTGTCATGGCAATTATTACAGGGATGGCCTTGGCAAGTGCGGGAGTGATCATGCAGGTTTTATTGCGGAATCCTTTGGCGAGTCCGTTTACGCTTGGCGTATCGAGCGGAGCTTCGTTTGGAGCGGCGCTTGCCATCGTGCTTGGCACAAGCTTTTTCGGAATAAATTTGACGGCAGGAAATCAATGGATGATTGCGCTCAATGCGTTTGTCTTCGGCTGTTTGTCCGTCTTTCTCGTGTATGGAATTTCCCGGATGAAAAGCGGTTCTACGACTGTATTATTGTTGGCGGGAGTGGCGATCGGTCAATTGTTTTCTGCTGGAGTTTCTGCTCTGAAATATTTCTCGAATAACGAGGCACTTAAGGATCTAGTTGTGTGGTTGATGGGCGGCTTTTGGGGATCCAATTGGCAAGTAATTCAATTTTTAGTGCCTTTGGTTTTCGTGTCATTCCTCATTCTCCTGAAGTTTTCCTGGGATTTGAATGCGCTCAGTTCGGGAGAGGAAGTGGCGAAGACGTTGGGGGTCAATGTGAAGAGACTTCGCATTGCCGCGTTGTTCCTCGTCACGCTCGTTGCTTCTGCCACGATCGCTTTCACCGGCATCATCGGGTTCATCGGCCTGGTGGCGCCGCATATCGGCAGGATGATTATCGGGGTGGACAACCGGTATTTGCTGCCGTGCGCCTGCTTAATGGGGGCCATCATCCTGCTGTTATCCGATACATTTGCGCGTACAGTCCTGTCCCCGATTGAAATCCCGGTCGGCATTATCACATCCGCAATCGGGGCGCCGTTCTTCATTTGGCTGCTTGTTCAAAAAAGAAAGGATTATTGGGCGTAAGGGGGAAGCTTCGTGACTTTAAAAATCAATAATTTATCGATGTTCCTTGGGAAGCGGCAAGTGTTGAAAAATATTAGCGCCCAATTTAATCAAGGGGAGATTGTCAGTATCATCGGCCCAAACGGCGCTGGCAAATCCACTTTGCTCAAATGCCTCGCTACTATTTATAAAACAGCAAAAGGGGCCATTACGATCAATGGCCGGGATATTGCGACTATCCCATCCAGAGAACTAGCCACTTTGATTGGCTTCGTCCCCCAGCATTCGACAAGCCATTTTCCCTTGACCGTCATGGAAACGGTCATGCTCGGGAGGAAGCCGTACATTAAATGGGGCGTCCAACCTCGCGATTTGGAGGCAGTCGAAGCAGTGATGAAAACGCTGCATATTGATTCGATGAGTGCCCAATTTTTGGATGAATTAAGCGGAGGGCAACGGCAAAAAGTACTGTTAGCCAGGGCATTGGCGCAAGAGCCGACAATCCTGATGCTAGATGAGCCGACTTCGGCATTGGATATGAAGCATCAATTGGAAGTGCTGGAATTGGTCAAGCAGTTTGCAGAGGACCAGAACCATTTGATCATCCTGGTGCTCCATGACCTGGAATTGGCCTCCCGTTATTCGGATGTCCTTGTTTTATTGAAAGAAGGGGAAATTCACACAGTTGGGAAGCTGGAAGATGTATTGACTGTCGAAAATTTGGCATCGGTCTATGGCGTTGAATCCAAAATTGAGAAGGACGAGTATGGACATAAAATTACGGCGATCCAGCCGATCAGTGAGGGGGCTCTCTCGGTATGAAAATTGATGTGACAGGTAAAGTCGATTTCGCAGAAATGTGGCGGGAAGGCATTAAAGATTGGAACGGCAATATGCCGGAGCGGATGGTCAATGACGAAGCGGAAGAGACGTTTTGGGAGCAGTTAATGGAGCGGAAGTCGGGTGTCGATCCGTACAGCCGGGCGATCAGCGCGGAGTTATGCACACTGATAAAACCTGAGGACGAGGTGCTGGAAATCGGACCGGGATGGGGGAACTACACATTTTCATTGGCAGAGCATGCCCGGCATGTCACCTGTGTGGACAGCTCCGCTAGTGTCCTTTCGTATTTGAAAGATGAGAGCGGGAAAAAAGGACTTGCCAATTTGTCATATCTTCATTCCAAATGGGAGGATTTTCAGCTGGCGGATGGTTATGACGTTGTTTTCGGAATGAATTGCTTCTATCGGATGTTCGATATTGCAGGAGCGATGCGGACGATTGATCGGTCGGCCAAGCGGTTGGCGGTCGTCGGCATGACATCGGGTCCTCTTCCGCCGCATTATACGGATTTGCAGCGGACAGCGGGGGTTGAACTGAAAACGCCGAGGCGGGATTACATTCATTTAATCAATGTTCTATATGAGCTTGGCATTTATGCGAATTGCCGCATCATCCCGCTGACAAGGACGAAGACGTACGAGACTTACGACCAATTGCTCGCAGCGAATCAAGGAAAATTCCGCAACGGACCGCTCGATCATCAAAAGCTTGGAGAGGCGCTGGATCGATATGTAGTCTACGAGGACGGCAACTATGTATATTCTTATCCATTCCACAGCGCATTAATTTATTGGACACCGGGAAGGGGAAATTAAAATGGCGACATGGGATTTATCGACAACTTGTGCACATGTGTTAATTTGCAACGGTTCGAGTTGTTTGAAGAAGCAGGGAGAAGAAATGACAGTGGCCATCCGGGAAGCTTTGACGGAGCAAGGATTGGATGATCGGGTGCATACGGCGCGGACAAGATGCCAAGGCCGGTGCAAAGACGCGCCGACCGTCATCGTCTATCCGGAAGGGACCTGGTATCAGAAACTGACGCCGGAAGAGGCGGGCCCTTTGGCAGCGGCGATCGGCAAGGGAGAACGGTTGCTTGAAAAGGTGAGCCATACGTTCAATGGCCTAGGTTTCGACCGGCATAATGAGGCACCGATAGGGATTAAAAAGACGGAAGAGAAATTGAAGGCTGTATCGAAATAGGTGCTGCCGGGTACTTTTCTTGAACATTCCTTGCAGAAAGAACAGAAGTGTCCAGAAAGTCGAGGAGACAACTTTCTGGACACCTCTCAAGATTTGGACGTGAACAAATTCAATATTTACGATGCTAAGATCGGTTACAACGGTCGGTTTTCAAATGGTGGTTCGACTGGTTGCGGTGCGACATTGGAATTTTCAAGGGCTGGCGTCTGTTTCCTTGCAAGTTGATAAAGTGCGGCGGCTACAGTTTTCGCAACGTTGTCCATTTTTTCTTTGCTGATTTTGTCGATCGTATCGGTTGGCTTGTGGTATTCGGGCTCAAGCGGTGCATAAGAAAACACTGCTGAAGGAATGCCAGCATCATGGAACGGTTGGTGATCGCTTCGACCAACTTTACCGTAAGTCAGCGGCTCGTACACTCTTAAACTTGCGGAAGCGCCTGTATTTGTAATGATATTTCTTTGGCCATCTACAGTAAACATAATCATTTCGCCTGCATTTTTACTGCCAACCATGTCAAAGTTGAACATACCTACCGAACGCGACTTTTCATCTTCAGTTAAGGTAGATACATAGTGCTTGGATCCTAATAATCCAAACTCCTCCGCACCGAACGTCAAGAAGCGGATCTCTGTAGTTGTTTGCATATTACTAATGACGCGAGCAATCTCAAGGTTTACTCCGACGCCGGACGCATTGTCGCTGGCGCCCGGTGATCCAGGAACGGAGTCATGGTGGGAACCAAGATAAAGAATTTCCCCTGTCGCATGATTTTTATGCGGCTTTTTAGTTGCAATGACATTTTGAGAGGTAAATGTCACGAGTTCACCATCGATCCTTCTTTGAAATTCAAAAGGCTGAATTTCCACATCCAAGCCATATGATTCATATTGGGATACGATATAGTCAACAGCTTGTTTTTCTCCTTCCGTTCCAGCGACACGAGGACCGATATTTACAGATAACTCATGCACATGGTCATAAATTTGTTCTTTATCAATCTTTTTAACGATTTTATTATCCATAGCTTGTGATGCTTGTTGGTTCGCTGGAGCCGCATTGGCTGCAGCAGGCAAAAACATGAACGACACAGCCATAAGTAAAGACAAAAGCAACTTCGAAGATTTTTTCATCTAATTCCCTCCAATTATTATGATAGACAAACACCTAAATAAGTAGGTAAATTAAATCTATCATAAATATAATTATCAGAAAGATGAGAAAAGTAATGCTGGTTTTATGCAGAATCTTACTGAAGGTTGCCGAACATTTGAATACATATAATAAATAGATTCCAAACAGGTAATTTTAATCCTATAAATGGAATTTAACTAATCCTATTAGTTGAAATCTTGTGAGAATCGACCTGTTTTTGGTTGTTTTGAATCTTTTAACAAAGGTAATGCTGAACACATTTGTTAAATGCTTTTCGTTTCTAAAATGGTTTTTTTTACAGTAAGGTGGATTGGAATATGTGACTTAAACTTATTTCCGCAAACGGACTAAATTAAAGGGGGAGGGAAGCAATTAATAAAAAGCTATTTTCACGCCTTTGCTAATACTAAGGTTTATTTTTCCCACAAAGTCGGCTTTTGCTTATTTTATTGCACCATAGAAAAGCTACAGCTTGAATAATAAACTTGAATTTAGAATGGGGTATGGCATATGGAAAAGAAACTAGGCATTGTTTTTCTAATAGCAATTATTTCATTCAATTTATTGTACAATCCTATCGGGGTGCAAGCTGCAAAGTCGTTTGATACAGCGGATGTTGATAGATTTGTTTCGAAGTATCTCGAACGAAATGGACTGCCGGGTGCTTCCATTGTAATTGTAAAAAACGGAAAAACGATTTATGAAAAAGGGTATGGCCACGATTCTGATGGGAAACCCATAACAGAAAAGTCATTAATGAGAATCGCTTCTGCGTCAAAACCATTCACAGCATTTGCTATTTTACAACTGGTGGATGAAGGGAAAATTCAATTAGATGATCTAATAGTGAAACATCTGCCGGAAGTTAAACTGGATGATCCCAGGTGGAGGGATGTTACAATACGCCAACTATTGAGTCACACTTCCGGAGTACCGAATCCAATAATAGTAGCTCCAGCGAATACGTTAAAAGAAGGAGTGGAACGTGTTTATGGTTGGAAACTGCAATCAGCACCTGGGGAGAAATATGCTTATAGTAATGCCAACTATTGGATTTTGGCTTATTTGGTAGAAAGAGTGACCCATATCGGGTTCCCTGATTTTCTCCAGCAAAAGGTGTTCTCTCCACTAGGAATGGACGACTCGCTTACGGCCATAAACTCCGGGGATCCTGTACAGGGTTTGCCCAAAGGATATATAACAGCATACGGAACTGCATTTCCATGGACAGAGCTTGAACAAATGTTTGTGGGTGCAGGAGGAGTCATAGCAACAGGGTCGGATATGGGCAAATGGCTTGCTATGCTGACAAACAAAGGGAAAAGTGAACTAGGTGAACAATTGTTATCAAAAGAATTATTGGAAGAATTTTTTTCACCACAGCTTGGGAATGAAAAATACGGACTCGGCTGGTCATTCAGTTCCCTAAATGTTAAACCGGCACGTATATCAAAAAGCGGTGTATTATCGACTTATCAAACTCAACAAGACATCATACCAAGTAGTGGTTATGCCGTTGCGGTTTTACTGAATAGTTTTACCCCTACACTAGAACATGCTTATGAGATTAGTAATGGGATAATTCAATTGACCGAAGGACACGAACCTGAAATGAAAGCTCCAGTACCTACCATAATTGATTTATCACTTGGTCTTATCACATTGCTATACCTATTCTTAGGAATCAAAGGAATGATTCGAAGTAAAAAATGGTCTGATCGCAGGGTGAAACATCCGGCTTGGAGATTTATTCTTCGGTTAACACCTCAATTGGTTCCGTCATTATTATTAGGTTGGTTATTCTTTATTGTCCCAACTTTACAAAACAATAGTTCGACAACAATCGATGCGCTTGGTCTTTACCCAGCTGCAATGGTTCTATTGTCCATCGTTTTCATCACGGGGTTAGCTCTCACAACTTTAAGAGTATATTATCGAATAAGATTAAAAGTAAAATGAGCAGTGGTAAATTAAGGCGACAAGTATACAGGGGTAACCTCTTCGTTAGTCTGCAGCCGGTCCTGAGATATCCGACCCACGGGGCTAGTTGTCCAATGAAACAGGGGAGTTGTCCAACCAACGCCTGGTGGTGTCCAATGAAACCGGTGAGATATCCAACCAACGGGACTGGTTGTCCAGCGAATCTTCGGCGTCCGTTGCCTGTCACTTTATTTTCTTTTGAGCTTGTCACTCAAAATAGTCAATAAAATATGAGAAATAGAACATTTTATTTCGCTATAATTTCCAGTAGTAAATGAACACGCCTTTCTGCTAAAATGTAAAAAAATACTTTAAATCGGTCCTGTGAGGCCGAAAAGAGTAGCGGAATAGCGGTGTTTATTTGAACTTGGGAATGGTGGGTTGAAGGCCATTCGTTTTGTTCATCTTGTTCCTCCATGCCCTTTTGTCCTTACAGACGGAAGGGTATTTTATTGCCTCAAAATCAGGCAGCTCTTTTTAAATCGGTTCTGTGAGGCCGGTAAGGGGAAGTGGATCCATCCATTCTTTCAAAAAGAGACGCAGTTCATCAAGAAACTACAGGAGGAATGAAGAATGGATTATCGGAAGAAGACAGTGGTGGCGTCCGTTGCAGGATTGACGCTTGAAGGAATGGACATCATGTTCATTTCGTTTGCCATGTCATTGATCATCGCGGAATTTCATATTGACCTCGCAACAGGCGGGTTGATTTCATCCATTACGAATATGGGCATGCTTCTCGGCGGCATCGTGTTCGGAGTCTTAGCGGATAAATATGGCCGGGTTAAGGTGTTTACGTATACCATTATTTTGTTTGCGCTCGGTACGGCGCTGACTGGACTTGCGACGAGCATTGAGCAAGTGTATGTGTTCCGGTTCATCGCCGGCATTGGTGCAGGCGGCGAGTATGGAATTGGAATGGCGCTTGTTGCGGAAGCATGGCCGAAGAATAAACAAGGCAGGGCTTCTTCGTATGTGAGTGTCGGAGCGCAGTACGGAGTTATTTTGGCGGCATTGCTTAGCGCAATGATTTTGCCGGCTTTTGGCTGGAGAGCACTTTTCTTTGTCGGAGCTGTACCCGTGATCTTTGCCTTTATCGTTAGAAGGAATCTGGAAGAGTCGCCGGAGTGGGTGGCCGCGCAGAAAAGCAAGACTACGGTCAAGGCGGATAAAGGGAAGCTGCTTCAGTTGTTTGAAACGCCGCGGACGGCATGCACCACACTTGCATTGATATTGATGGCGACCGTCCAAATTGCAGGCTATAACGGTTTGATGATCTGGTTGCCTTCCATGTTGCAGAAGTCGCAAGGACTGTCGGTTTCCGGCTCGGCGCTTTGGACGATCAGTACCGCGGTCGGCATGATCATTGGTATGCTGACGTTTGGCCGGATTATGGACCGGTTCGGGGCGAAGCGTGCGTATGGCGCCTTTCTGCTCGCGTCCGCTTGTGCCGTGTTCTTGTATGCGAGTGCGACAGGAGCGGTCGGTGTCCTTGTTGGCGGTGCCATTGTCGGTTTTTTCTCGAACGGTATGTTCGCGGGCTACGGTGCCTTGATTGGCAGTTTGTATCCAGTCGAAATCCGGAGTACGGCGACCAATACGATTTTCAATATCGGACGCGCGGTTGGTGGTTTTTCGCCGATTGCTGTCGGCTATCTTTTACAAAGCTTTGATATGAAAGTGGCGATGCTGTATTTGGCGGGCTTGTATTGCATTTCCTTCCTGGTCATGTTGACGATCAAGAGGAAAACCGCTGTGGAAATAACTGAAGCAGTCGCGTGAATTAGTGCCAGGCACCCAAACAATTGCGAATGTTCCCATTCGTTCGGGTGCCTGGTACTTTATTTAGCGAGTTCATGTTGAAAAGCGTAGATGACCGCCTGGGTGCGATCTTGCACTTCCAACTTCGACAACAAGTTGCTGACGTGGGTCTTCACCGTTTTCAGGGCAATGAATAATTCATCTGCGATTTCCTGGTTTGTTTTTCCTTTCGCTAGTAGAAGCAGAATCTCCATCTCTCGTTCCGTCAGGTCATCATGAAGGGCGTGTTCGTTCCCCGACCGCATTTTCTGCATCATCTTCGTGGTCACTTCGGGTTCGAGTACGGTTTGCCCTTTTAAGGTTTCCCGTATGGCTTCTGCGATCCGCTTGGCATTTGATGTCTTCAATATGTAGCTGATGGCTCCGGCTTCGAGGGCGGGGTACACTTTATCGTCATCTAGGAAACTCGTGACGATGACGATTTTCGCTTCCGGCCATTCTCGGATGATGGCAGCAGTCGCTTCCGCTCCGTTCATCTCGGGCATCACCATATCCATTAAAATAATGTCGGGGCGCAAGGCGAGCGCTTTTTCCACGGCTTCCCGCCCATTGACCGCTTCTCCGATGACTTCCATATCCGGCTGAATCTGCAAATAGGCGGATACTCCGATGCGCACCATTTCATGGTCATCCACTAACAGAATCCGAATCATATGCCTCTTCTTCCCCTTTCCTTGCAGGTATTTTCACTTCCACAATCGTTCCTTGAGAAGGGACAGATACGATTTTGCACGTACCCCCGATTTCAATGGCCCGCTCTTTGACGTTTTGCAACCCGTAGGACCCGCCTTTCCCGTCATTTTCCTTAAAGCCGACTCCGTTATCCTGCACCCGGAAAATGGCAAGATGATCCCGTTCGATGAACAGCACATCGACTTCGGTTGCTCGAGCATGACGGAGCGTATTGGATAGTGTTTCCTGCGCGATGCGGAATAAATGATCTTCCGCTCCTTTCGACAAGGTGACTTCCTCCAGACGGTAGCGGATATTGAAATTTACTTTCTCTTTTAATTCGACCAATAGTTCTTCCAAACCTTCCGCGAGCGATTTGTCGTTGAGCGCAGCCGGGCGGAGATGAAGAAGCAATGCCCGCATCTCGAGTTGAGCCTGTTGGACGATTCGCTCCACTTGGCGAAGCGGCTTTTGAGATTCGTTGTCTTCCTCCTGTTCTGTGAGAGCGGATAGCAGCATCGATGCGGCAAATAATTGTTGGGACACGGAATCATGCAGTTCCCGGGCGAGTCGTTGCCGTTCCTGTACAATCCGCTCCTGAATCAGTTTGTCTTGCGCTTCCGCCCGTTCGTCGGTAATCCGCTGCAAGCTTTTTCGCTGTGATTGGAGGACGGTGGACACCGAATCGATAGCCCGGTCGATCCGCGGCGTAAACGTTTCGTTCTGTTGCTCGCCTTGTTCATTTTCGAGCAGTCGGGTTAGCCGTTCCTCCATCGCTTTTTCTTTCGAACGTCCCAACACTCCTGTCCAGAGGGCGATGCCGAAGCCGAGGAGGAGTGTGGTCATCAAAATCCACCAACCGAGGGGAACGTCCGCGAACTGCATTTCATAAAAAGCGAACCAGCTATCATGCAATGGCAAGTCGAGAAGAAAATAGATATAGACGGCTGTGATTCCGGTCAATAAAACAGACAGGAACAAGCCGCGGCCGATGATTGCCTTCATTTTCGATTCACCTCGATATCCCCGATCCAGGTCGACAACGTGATGATCAGTTCCGCGTCATCATCCCGTTTCCCTTCATAACTATCTTGCATGCGAAGACTTTCATTGATTAAACGCTTCTTATATAAATCAAAAATCCGCGCATCCCCGAACAGGGTCGTGTAGTGGATGCGGACCGGGATTTCATAAGGGAGATCGATCTTGATTTTCCCAATGCCTTGTCGGACTGAAATGAAGGAAGTCCTTTTTGGCAGTACTGTATCCGTCACATCGACGTGGATATCCCCGAATACGCCTTGGATATGGATATCTTCCCATTCATATGTGGAGAACGGGGACGATTGGACAGAAAATAATTTATTCTTCCAGATGCCATTCGGTGTTTCCCTTTGAAATTCCTTTAGGGGGCGGATGATTTCTTCGGAAGGCACGCCCATCCATAACTTCCGCAGCACATATACGAGACCGACGAATATGAGCAAGCGCAAGCTCCAGAGGGTGAGGAGCGCCATGGCGATGAAAAACAGACCAAGGATAACCATCCATTTGGAACGTTTGCGCATCCCGTAATAGAGAAGTCCGGCTCCAAGAAGGACGAACATAATATTTCCATTGTGGAAAAACGCCGCTTCGACAAAGACGAAGAGGAGGAAGAGAAATCCCCAAAATGTGATTTTACTTGTGTCGATTGAATTCATTTTGTGTTTCCCCCTTCTTGATGTCGGACTTAGTAAGAGGAAGGCGGATCGCCTTCCTCTACAATTCTCTTCTAGTATTACACAATTTCCGCTTCTTTTGTCGTATTTTTTTCCAGTGACTCCAGGCGGCGTTCCATTGACGAGATTTCAAATTCCTGGTCGATTTTCCCACCGAGGTCCTCGATATATTTTTTCATCTCGGCAGTCGAGCCCATTCCGCTCTCTTGCGTGCCAGGTGAGATGAATTGGTCCATCCGCCGGTGGGCGCGTGTCACATTCTCTTTACCCATCAATTGGAGTTGGCGCACTTTCATATCTTTCACTTTATGTTTCATTTCCTCGAATTTCCATTCTAATGACAATAATTCATAGGTTGTTTCGGAGATGCTTTCGGAAAGCTCCGCCGCCCTTGTTTCGTAGGCGAGTACTTCATCTTCTGCAAAGTCGACTAAGTCTGCTTCGCCAGCCGCTTTTGCAAGTTCTAGTTGGCTTCGGCGTTTTTCTGTCATGTTTTCGGCTTCTTCTAACTCCTTCTGAAGCGCCGTTTTCAACTTGCTTTGCCGTTCGAGTAATTTGCCGATGGATTCCGTCTGTTTTTCCGCTTCACGAAGATATTGGTTGAGCATGGCAATGGGGTTTTTGTTTTCCTTCTTGTCGAATAAAGTATGAAGATCCGCTTGCACGGAATATTTGAATCTGTTCCAAAGTGAATTCATCTGATGTTTCCTCCTCTTATTTGATAATTTCTTTCCATTGTTTTTCGAAGTTATCGAACGGATCACTCGTTTCTGCAATTACGTTGCTGTTCTCGGAACCTTTCCATTTGCGCCAAACGTAGAGGACGCCGATGAGGGCGATGATTCCGAAGAAGGCTGGAACGTTTGTGATAGCTGTCAACAGACCGATCAGCAGGACGCCTCCCCAAAACAGTTTGGATAGGGTGGATTCGCTTTTTTGCAGATAGTGAAATCCGGCGTAGGCGATCAGCACGGAAAAGGCGAGGCCGAGCATCGATCCAAGATTCGTTAGGACGACAATCCCCGCAATGATGCCGAGGACGATGAGACCGAATTTTTTCATGTGTAGTACCTCCTTTTGTTTATACTTCGATAATACCGGGTTCTCAAAAATCCATGAACGGGCGGAAAACGGATTTTCCACTACGTCTTAAGGCTGAGCGTACTCTAAGAAAAAAATTATCAATTACGCCTCGGCGTAATTGCGTCCAGATTTTGAATCGAGCTTGCTCGATTGACTCCTATCAAAATCTGTGACATCCGCCGGAGGCTTGGGCCAGCACGATGTTGGTCATGCAGGTGTTGCCACAGGAGGTGGCGACCTTAGCCTGCGTCCTACTATTATTCAGCAGGAGTATGGACAACCGATGAACGGTAAATAAAACCGCATTCATCTCTCCACCTATAAATTAGTACAAAAGCATTTGCTGAATAAAGATAAAATATCTATAAATTATGATAATTTACTTGTTTTTCAGAGGAAAAACGGGAGGAGATGCCGAAGAAGGGAGAGGGAAGATGCATCTGCAAAGCCGATGTGTAAGAATGTATAATCTTTATGAGTGAACAGTCATTCATTTCAGGAGGTCGATGGAGAAATGAGAGAAGTTGTCATTGTCGAAGGAGTCCGAACCGCGGTTGGCAGAAGGAAGGGAAGCTTTGCCGGTTATCGGGCTGATGAATTGGCCGCGATTGTCTTGGAGGAAGTCGTCAGACGGGCCGGTGTGGAGAAGGGGGACGTGGAAGACGTCATTTTGGGCTGTGTCACGCAATACAATGAACAAGCGATGAATATTGCACGCACTGCCGCTTTGATTGCCGGATTTCCAATCCATGTGCCGGGTGTGACGATTGATCGTCAGTGCGGCTCGAGCCAGCAGGCGGTCCATTTTGCATCCCAGGCCATTGCGTCCGGGGATATGGATATTGTCATCGCAGGCGGTGTCGAGAATATGACGCGCTCGCCGATGTTTTCCAATATGGCAGAAGCCAAACCGAGTCCGAAGCTGACGGAAAAACATGAAATTATCAATCAAGGTAATTCCGCCGAGCGGATTGCGGAGAAATGGGGATTTTCACGTGAAGATCTGGACCGCTTTTCGATGGAAAGCCATAGACGGGCGCTGGAAGCAATTGCGGAAGGCCGTTTTCAAGATGAAATCGTGCCAGTTGAAGTCCCACAAGAAGACGGGACGGTTCGTACGATGAAAGTTGATGAAGGGCCACGCGAAGGCTCGACGCTGGAAGTGCTGGGTGGATTGCCGACTGTGTTTGATGATGAAGGTGTCATCACGGCAGGGAATGCGAGCCAGATGAGTGACGGGGCTTCGGCCGTCCTGCTCATGTCCCGTGAAAAGGCGGAAGAGCTCGGCATCAAACCGCTCGCCCGCATTGTGGCCCGTTCGGTCGTCGGTTCCGATCCGACCTTGATGTTGACTGGGCCGATTGAAGCGACGAAGAAAGTGTTATTGAAAGCCGGCTTGACAATCGCGGATATGGATACGTATGAAGTGAACGAAGCTTTTGCGCCTGTGCCACTTGCTTGGCTGAAAGAAACGGGCGCCGATCCGGCGAAATTGAATCCGAATGGCGGTGCTATTGCACTCGGGCATCCGCTCGGGGCGACCGGAACACGAATCTTCGTTTCCATGCTAAATGAGTTGAAGCGGACGAACGGGCGATATGGGTTGATTGCCATATGTGAGGGGATGGGCATGGCGAACGCCACAATCATCGAGCGTCTGGAGCGGGAATGAAGGTTTGATTGGCTAGCAATAGCACGGAAGTAAACAAAGAGGGGGAGATTTCATATGGAAATGAAAGAGATCATAGCGATTGTAACCGGTGGGGCTTCAGGCCTTGGGGAAGCGACAGTCAGAAGGATCGTTGCCGCCGGAGGGAAAGCCGCCATCTTCGACATGAATGAAGAGCGGGGCCAGACGCTTGCCGAGGAGCTCGGGAATGACCGGGTCGTATTCCTGAAAACGGATGTGGCGGATGCCGGAGAAGTGGAAGCGAATGTGGCAAACGTCAAAGAGACGTTTGGGAAAGTTAATGCCGTAGTTAATTGTGCGGGAATCGCGACGCCAGGGAAGGTGCTATCGAAGCGTGGCCCGCTCGACTTAAGTCAATTTGAGCAAGTGATCCGTGTCAATTTGACCGGCACATTCAATGTGATCCGTCTCGCGGCCGACGCGATGCAGGATAACGAACCGAATGAAGAGGGGGAGCGCGGCGTCATCGTCAACACCGCATCGGTTGCAGCGTACGAAGGGCAGATCGGACAAGCGGCGTATAGCGCTTCGAAAGGAGGCGTCGTCGGATTGACGCTGCCGATTGCACGCGAACTGGCATCGAGCGGCATCCGTGTCATGACAATCGCTCCGGGGCTTGTGGAAACACCGCTTTTCGCAGGCCTTCCGGAGGCGGCTCGTGAATCGCTCGCTTCAATGGTACCGTTCCCGCCAAGGCTCGGTCGTCCGGAAGAGTATGCACAACTGGTGGAGAGTATTTTCACCAATGTCATGCTGAACGGAGAAGTGATCCGTTTAGACGGCGCCATCCGGATGCAGCCAAAATAAGGAGTGAGGGGAGACACAGATGAGAAGATATCGTTTCGAGACGGATGAGCATGTACTATTCCGCGAGTCGTTGCGCAAATTCCTTGAAAAAGAAGCGGTTCCGAATTATGAGACGTGGGAGAATGAACGGCTCGTCCCGGTTGCTTTCTGGAAGAGGCTTGGGGAGATGGGGTATCTCTGTCCACAGGTCGATGAAAAGTACGGAGGTTTGGATCTGGATTTCAGCTTCGGCGTCATCATCGGTGAGGAGATGGAACGCGTCGGTGCGGGGCTGACCGGTGTCGGCCTACATAATGACATCGTCGTTCCCTATATCGAATCGTATGCGACGGAGGAGCAGAAAGCGCGCTGGCTGCCGGGCTGCGTCACCGGGGACTATATTACTGCGGTCGCCATGACGGAACCAGGAACGGGCTCGGATTTGGCGAATATCAAGACGACCGCCATCCGGGACGGGGATCACTATATCATCAACGGCCAGAAGACGTTCATTACGAATGGCATCAATGGGAATCTCGTCCTCGTAGCTGTCAAGACGGACCCCGAAGCGGAACCGAAGCATCGCGGCGTCAGCTTGCTGGTAGTCGAGGAAGGGACGCCGGGTTTTACGAAAGGACGGAAACTCGATAAGGTCGGCCTCCACTCGCAAGATACGGCAGAGCTGTTTTTCGAAGACTGCCGGGTTCCGGCGACCAATCTGCTCGGGGAAGAAGGGCAGGGCTTCCGCTATTTGATGGAGAAATTGCAGCAGGAGCGGCTCGTCGTCGCCCTTGCCGCGCAGATTGCTTCCGAAGATATGCTGGAAATGACGCTCGATTACGTAAAATCCCGGGAGGCGTTCGGGAGACCGGTCTCTTCATTCCAAAATACGCAATTCAAGCTGGTGGAAATCGCGACGAAAGTGGAAATCGGGAAAGCGTTCCTCGAGTCGCTTATCGAAGATCATCTTGCCGGAAAGGACATCGTCACGAAAGTCTCAATGGGCAAATATTGGCTGACCGAAACGGCTCGGGATATTTCGGTCGAGTGCATGCAGCTGCACGGAGGCTACGGTTATATGGAAGAATATAAGATTGCAAGGCGATATCGGGATATTCCGGTAACTTCGATTTACGCGGGGACGAATGAAATCATGAAAGTCATCATCGCGAAGAATATGGGATTGTGAGCTAGGCATATTGGCACCATTTCATTCATAGGATTGTTCGTGATCATGCTTATTCAGCGGGGTCTGTACTTTAACTGAATAAGCAGGAAGCCTCCGGCGGCCATAACTAGCCGAGGTATAATTAATGGAAGGAGTTTGTCGCCTTTTCGGGACATGCGGCAATGAAGGTCGTGTTTTACCATTCATAACTAATTCAAAGGGAGCGATTATTATGATGCAAACACCACTCAATTTATCTTCATTCGTCAAAAGGGCGGAACAATTTTTTCCGAATAAACTCATCATTTCACGTACAGGTGAAAACACGATCCATCGGATTCCTTATGGAGAATGGGCGAAGCGGACGAGGAAGCTGGCCACCGCTTTGACGGCCCTCGGCATGAAAAAGGGGACGAAGGTAGGGACATTCGCTTGGAACCACCATCGTCATTTGGAAGCGTACTTCGGTGTGCCGTGCACAGGTGCCATCCTGCATATGATCAATATCCGCCTGTCGCCTGAGCATATTGCCTATGTAATCAATCATGCGGAAGATGAAATTTTGCTAGTCGATGATAATCTGTTCCCGCACTTGGAAAAGCTGGCTCCTCTGTTGAAGACGGTAAAACATTATGTCATTATGGGGGATAGCAAGGAAGTTCCGAAGTCATCGCTTCCAAACGTCCACTCCTACGAAGCATTGCTGGAGGAGGCGGAGGAATACGAATTCCCGGAAGATCTCGATGAAAATACACCGGCGGGTATGTGCTACACATCCGCGACGACAGGTAATCCGAAAGGGGTCGTCTATACGCATCGGGGCCTTGTTCTGCATAGTTTTGCGCTCGGACTGGCGGATGCCATGGGACTTCGCGAGAAGGATGTCGCCATGTCCGTCGTTCCGATGTTCCATGCCAATGCGTGGGGAATCCCGTTTGCGGGCGTCTTCTTTGGGACGACCCAAGTGTTGCCGGGGCCGGGCTTCAATCCGGCATTGCTACTGGATTTGATTGAACAGGAAAAAGTGACGCTTACAGCCGGAGTGCCGACGATCTGGCTGGCAGCATTGAAAGAGTTGGAGCAGAATCCGCGTGACTTGTCTTCCTTGCGGGCCATCGTCTGCGGCGGCTCCGCCTCGCCGAAAGGGTTGATCCGGGCCTTTGAGGAGAAGTTTGGCATTCCGTTCATCGTAGGCTACGGCATGACGGAGACATCGCCATTAGTCAGTTTGTCCATCTTGACCTCTAAAATGGAAAATCTCTCAATGGATGAACGGGTCGAGGTCCGCGCCTTGCAAGGGCTGGTCATGCCAGGGTTGGAAGTCCGTGTAGTCAATGAAAACGGTGAAGTGCCGTGGGACGGAAAGACGATGGGCGAATTGAATGTGAGAGGACCGTGGATTGCAAGCGAGTACTACAAGGATGAACGGACCGCGGAAGCATTCAAAGACGGCTGGCTCTACACAGGCGATATCGCCGTCATGACGGAAGACGGTTATATTAAGTTGATGGACCGGACGAAAGACCTCATTAAGAGCGGTGGGGAGTGGATCTCTTCCGTCGACCTGGAAAATGCCATCATGACACATGAGGCCGTATTCGAAGCGGCCGTCATCGCCGTGCCGCATGAAAAATGGATGGAGCGCCCGGTCGCCTGCGTCGTATTGAAGGACGGGAAGGCGGCGGATGAGGAGATGAAACAGGCACTGCTGACGTATTTGGAAGGCCAGTTTGCCAAATGGTGGGTTCCAGATGACGTCGTCTTTTTGGAAGAAATTCCGAAGACTTCGGTCGGGAAATTTCTGAAAGCCGCGCTCCGGGAGCAAATGAGCGGCCATTTCCAAGGGGTTTGATTCTAATGAAGTGAAAAAGGGATTGCCGGGGAGCGGCAATCCCTTTTTGAAGTGAGAGAGGAGAATAAAATTTCTCGAGATCCGCGTGCCCAGAACTTCGGCTGCACGATTATGAGGAGCTCTGCGCTCATACCCTAAGGCATCGCGCTCATAACTTCCGATCTGCGCTCATACCCTAGGTCCCGCGCCCATAACTTTCGTTCTACGCTCATATCCCCGTGCTCCGCGCTCATAACTTTCGTTCGGCGCTCATATCCCACCTCCGCGCTCATAACTTCCGATCCCAGGTCTGTGCTCCGCACTCATACCCCAGGTCCTTGCTCTTATAACTCAGGCTTTCGGGCAGCCTTTCAATTTATCAGGAAGTTCTGTCGGCCTCAATATGGCGAATCAGTGAGTTGAGAAGGGCGATCACTTTGTGGGAAGCGGCTTCGATTTGCTTCAGTTCGTCTTCCGCAGCTGGGATGTTGCCGTTCTGGTAATGTTCGGCGGCATTTCGTGCGGCCAGATGGACTTTCGCATGGTGCCCGTCCAATTCCTTGTACTCGGACAGATGGCCAAAGGTGGTTTTCGTATACTCCATTTGATACCATTTCCCCAGTCGACAGTCCAAATGGGACGTAACGGCTTCGGGCTGGACTTTTTCCAGTCCGAGGAACATATTATAGATTTTCCACTTCCATAAAATATGATCCGCCTTCGACAATTGCAATAATGCTTTCGAAGAAAGATGAACATTGTTTTCCTCGATGATGTCCAGGCGCAGCCGGTTGATTTCTGAACTTAATTCATAAACGGAGGCGGATGTGCTCTCGCCCAACGTCCGGATATCATCTTGGAGATGGGACATCTCGACGAGTCGGTTCGAAATTTCATCGATGGAAGCGGCTTGCTGCTCAGAGATGGCGGCCGTATTGGTCACGTCCATATTGATCTCTTCAATGGAGTCGACGATGGCGGATAATAATGGCAGCGCCTCCTTCGCTTCTTCAGTCGCCTGTTTAATGATTTCGGTCGTCTGGCCGATCGAGTGGGACACATTACTGGAGTAGGATTTCAGGTGGCGGACGTTCTCGGATACTTCGTCCAGGGCGGACACCGTGTTTTCTGCCAACTTCCTCACTTCTTGGGCGACAACGGCGAATCCTTTGCCGTGCTCTCCTGCCCGGGCCGCTTCAATCGAGGCGTTCAACGCAAGCAAATTCGTCTGAGCTGCGATGCCGTTGATGAGATCGACTACATTTTCAATATCGTCGACGCGCTTTTGCAGCTCGGCAAACGTATCGACGATGGAACGGAATGTCTCTTCCGTCTTGAAGATTTCGTCCAACGTACTCTCAATCGTTTTCTGACTATTGGCGGCATAGGTGACCGAGTCATTTGTTTTTTCCGAGATTCGTGCCGAGGCCTGTGCCACTTCGACGATCGAGGAAGTAATTTCCTCGGTGGCCGCGCTTGAGGACCGGAGTTCGTGCGATTGTTTGTCCAAGCTGTAAATCAAATCTTTCATATACATGATCTTCGCGTTCGTATCGATGAGCGAAGAAACTTCCGTGACGATATGTTCCAGCATTCTCTCAGTCAGCACTTCAATCAGAATCTGCTGGTCGATGTTGACGGCCGATTGCAGTGATTTCATGAGAGAGAAGGCTTTTGCCGGACGATAACCGAAATGGTGGAGTAAGTGGGTCGTTATATAAAACGCGAATTGGTTGAATAGCACAAGCGTTTTACCCGGTTCGTATTTATTATCCCGAAGCAGTCCAAAGAATCTTATAATCTTTTCAATATATGAGTGATCCCGCGGTTGGGTGAAAAACAGATCCAAATAATCTTGGATCGCTTTCTGGGAAATGGAGTGGCTTTTTCCGTTTGGAGCAATCTCCGTCAAATAACGATTGAAAATCTCCGAAATGTCCGGTTGAACGTCTTTCAGTTTTCCGTAGAGTTCCTGTAAATTCTTGCAATCCTCCATCTGAAAGTGATTATAATGCAGCGTTTCCCGAAAACGTCCTGTAATATCAATGTCTGTTCCTCGTTTGAACAATTGGTCCATATCCATTTTTGGTCTAATTGTCGCCAAATTTTTCAGCTCCTGTGAGAAAAGTAGTGGTTAATGCTAGTATACCGTGACATATGGAATAATCAACCATGTAAACAATGATAGAAAAGGTCTTTTCTCACATAATTAGGTCGTCTTATCCACAATTTAGAGCTGGTCGATTTAAAATTCTGAAATTATAAACATTTTTCACAAGTTATCCACATGATTTTGTGAATAACTCGGCTGGTTATAAAGATATCCACAACGCTTCGTAGGAAAAAAATGAACATACCCCATACGAAAAACACGTATAATGAAAAAGGGAGATTCGGAACTTCTCGAGGGAAATTACGTCATATGTTTGAGCTATCATTAACCGAAATTAGTAGGAGTCCCCACTATAAGGGGCCACAGGAATGCTAAGACTGTCCAAATTCAGTTAAGTTTCCGGCGGGTGTCAAAGAATTATAGAGGAGCTTTCGAGCAAGTCCGAAGTAATCTGGGTGCAATTACGCCAAGGCATAATTGAGTAAAGCGAGCGGAGGATACTATTGGAAAATTGGATTACGGAATTTATGAGCCAATTTGGTTATTTTGGCGTACTTGTCTTGATATTACTGGAAAATATTTTTCCGCCGATTCCATCCGAAATCATTTTGACTTTTGGCGGGTTCATGACGACATATTCCGGGATGACGAAAACTGGGGTCATCCTGGCCGCAACGATTGGCTCTGTGGTGGGGGCGATGGTACTTTATTGCATCGGATTGCTTCTGGATGTGGCACGATTGGAAAAGTTGGTGGATCGTTGGGGTCACTTGCTGCGTTTGACGAGGAAGGACATTCATCGGGCGGATGCGTGGTTCGATCGGTATGGACCGTGGACAGTTTTGTTTTGCCGGCTGATTCCGCTCGTTCGAAGCCTAATTTCCATTCCGGCGGGCATGTCGAATATGAATGTCCTGTTGTTCATTTTCCTGACGACAATCGGAAGCCTCATTTGGAACACCGCGCTCGTTTCAATTGGGGCAGCGGTAGGGGAGAATTGGCATTCCATCGTTGGGTATATGGACATTTATTCAAACATTGTGTACGTTATTATAGGAATTAGCGGTTTGGCGGTTTGCCTCTGGTATATCCGATTCCGCAGAAAGCGAGCATAAGAGACTTATGGAAATTATCGAGCTAATCAAAGCGTTGATATTGGGATTTGTAGAAGGGATGACGGAGTTCGCCCCGGTTTCTTCGACAGGACACTTGATCATCGTAGATGATATGTGGTTGAAGACGACAGAATTTCTTGGAGATCGTTCGGCGTTCACCTTTAAGATCGTCATTCAATTAGGTTCTATTTTAGCTGTCATTGTCGTCTTTTGGAAACGATTATTCAGCTTGGTCGGCCTGTACAAAATTGATGGACAAAAGATGAATTCTCGGTTCAATTTGGCCCATGTTATCGTGGGCATGCTGCCAGCGGTGATTGTCGGGTTTGCCTTGAAGGATTATATTGATGAACAGTTATCGGGCGTGGAAACGGTCATTTTTGCATTGATTGCTGGGTCCTTCCTCATGCTGGCGGCCGATAAATTCGGTCCGAAGAAACCAAAAGTGAACACGCTGGATCAGATTACATATAAGCAGGCTTTCACGGTCGGGCTTGTGCAATGTCTATCCCTATGGCCTGGTTTCTCCCGCTCCGGAGCAACGATTTCGGGCGGTGTATTGTTCGGAATGAACCACAAAACCGCGGCCGATTTCACGTTTATCATGGCCGTGCCGATCATGGCGGGCGCTAGTCTCGTTTCCGTCATGAAGAACTGGGAAGAGCTCTCGATGGATGATTTGTCTTTCTATATTGTCGGGTTCGTCAGTGCGTTCATTTTCGCATTGATTTCCATTCGATTCTTCCTGAAATTGATCTCCCGCGTCAAACTCGTACCATTTGCGATTTATCGGCTTGTATTGGCCGCGGTGTTGGCCGTTATCGTGTTTATGTAAAAATGAAAAGACTGCAATGGCAGAATGCCGGTGCAGTCTTTTTCGCTATCTAGGGTTAGAAATACACTTTCCCCACTTCCGCAATCTCCACCGGCCCCGAGTAAGTCGAACTTGCCGCTGATAAAATCTCCCGTATTTCCCCGTGGTGCGGCAAATGTGTTAGCAGCAATTGTTTCACTTGTGCCTGTTCCGCAAGTTTTCCCGCTTCGCTACCACCCATATGCCCCGGTGCTTTGCCGACATGTTCTTCATATAAATTCGCTTCACTGATCAATAGATCGGCGCCTTGCGCAAATGGTACAAGATCATCGCACCATTCCGTGTCCGCGGTCAGGACGATGCTGCGGCCGCCCGATTCGAACTTCGTCGCGAGGCAATAGACGGGATGGACCGTCCGGCAAAACGACACCGTGAAGGGCCCGATGGAAAGAACGTCTGCTTCCGTAATTCCGACGCCCATCGTCTGTTCTTTGTACGTCAGCTTCGCAAATTCATCTTCGTCATAGACGTGGCCATAGATTGGCAAGATAGAATTTTGTGCCCCGAGATAAAACTGGATAAGCCGGCTATATTGCAGACTGCCGATATCTGCAATATGGTCTGCATGATAATGGCTGAGAACGACCGCGTCTAACTGATCGAGCGGCAAATAATTTTGCAAGGAAGCCAGCACTCCGCTGCCGCAGTCAATGAGACAATGAAACCCGTCATGCTCAATCAGGAACGACGATGTCGCACTGTTTGCCTTTGGATAGCCGCCCCAAATGCCAAGTGGGGTGATTTTCATTCGAACCCTTCCTTCCGATTTCTTTATTTTACGATATTGTACATGAAAAGAAGCGGGAGCTGTTCATTTTGGTTCGGGCAAAAGCATTTGATTTGACCATAATACCATCAGGGGTATACTATGTAAGTATTATAAGAATGGAAGGAGAATGGGAGTATGGCAAATGTTGCGACGGTATACACGACCTCTACATGTCCGTACTGCACGATGATGACCAATTATTTACGGGAACAGAACATCCCTTTTAAAGAAGTGAACGTGCAGGTGGACCAAGAGGCGGGACAGCGACTCGTTGAAACGACGGGGCAAATGGGCGTACCGCAAACCGAACTGAACGGCAAGTGGATCCTTGGTTTCGATCCGGCGGGCATCCAGCAAGCGCTGAAAGGATGAGGAAACCGACCTCCTCTTTATTTTGCAGATCATGCAGTATCCAGACGCCCGAAGAGATGGAACAAGAATTGAACCGACGGCTGTTTCCCCGCATTTGCATTGGCCATGTCGCGTTGTTCCTGACAGGTGTTGTTCTGGTGTTACTTGAATTATTCGGCTAGGCAAAACTTCTCACCCACTAAGGGTGGGAAGTTTTTTGCATATTCTATAACAGATCTTCTGCTAAAATTAAGAAAATGAATGGAATGCTTATTCAATAAGGAATTCCAAATGGCAGGTGGACAATGTGAACGAAAGAATACTGATTATTGAAGATGAAGAAAATATTGCACGAGTCCTTCAGTTGGAATTGGAGTTCGAAGGCTATGTTACCGGCGTGGCACATACGGGAACGGAGGGGTTGATCCAGTATAGGGAGCAGGAGTGGGACCTCGTTTTGCTCGATCTCATGCTGCCCGAGCTGAATGGGTTGGATGTCCTGCGGCGCATCCGGGCGACAGAAATGGAAACACCCGTCATTTTATTGACCGCCAAAAATGATGTCGCGGATAAAGTCGCCGGCTTGGATCTGGGGGCCAATGATTATGTGACAAAGCCATTCGAAATCGAGGAATTGCTGGCGCGCATACGGGCCAATCTCCGTTTTGCCAGAAAGCCGGCGGAACAAGCGGATACCCATCTTCACCAATTCGCTGGATTGTCCATACAGGAGCAGACTCGCGAGGTCATTCGGGATGGAGTCCCAATTGAATTGACCCCGCGGGAATATGATCTTCTGCTTCATTTGTTAAAGCATCCGAACCAAGTGTTGACGAGAGAGCAATTGCTGGACGCCGTCTGGGGCTACGACTATTATGGGGACACGAATGTCGTGGATGTCTATATCCGGTATGTCCGGAAGAAAATCGACAATGGAGACCCGCAGTCACTCATCCAGACGGTCCGTGGCGTCGGGTACGTATTGAAGGAAGCGAATCATGAAACTTAAGACGAAGATTCATTTGTTTTCCACGATGCTCATGCTGATCATATTGGCATTGACGAACATCGGGATCTATTTTCTTTTCGAAAAGATGGTGCAGGATACTGAATACCGTCAATTGCTGACACGATCGAAGGAGTTGACAGCCGCGCTGAGCCAGACGACGCCTGAGACGGACGTGGCGACCGTTTTGCGGGCGTTCCTTCCACCGAATGGGGCCGTCCGGGTTTCGAAAGTAGCAGGAAAGGAAGTAGTGGCCCAATCAACTGATGAGTGGAGGTCGTTCAAGGGGAAGATCAACTCCGATGAACCCTACACGATTAGCCAGTTCGACGGCGCGGATGTGATGGCCATTCAAGTGCCTGTCATCTTGGCGACCGGGGAAGTGGGACAGCTGACAGTGATGGAAAAAATGGAGATGGCTGGCCATAATCTGCGACTTCTTAAATTCATCCTTCTGTCGGTGACGGTGCTTGCGATGATTCCGATCTTGGTGTCCAGCGTCACCTTGGGAAGGATCGTGACGCAGCCGATTGAGAAATTGATTGCTGCCATGTCGGCGAGCCGGCAAGCTGGAACTTACGAGAAAATCACGGTTACGAATGAAGGGAAAGATGAGTTGGCCGAAATGGAGCGGACATTTAATGGCATGATGGAGCAGCTGGAGCAAAACTATCGGAAACAGGAGCAGTTTGTGTCAGATGCTTCCCATGAGCTAAAAACACCGCTGACGGTCATCGAAAGCTACGCGCGCCTTTTGTCAAGGCAAGGGTTTGGGAATCGTGCGGTTGCCGAAGAAGCGGTCGGCGCCATTATCGGTGAAGCGGGACGGATGAAAGGAATGATCGAGCAAATGCTGGACTTGGCGAAAAACCAAGGAGCCCTGACATTCCAAATGGCGGAGACTGATGTGTTTTCAATAGTGGAAGCGACCGTGCAAACGATGAGCCGATCGTTCGGGCGTGAAATCTCACTTCATGGAAAGGGGCCTGTTAGGGTGCGGACGGATGAAGATCGGTTGAAGCAACTTCTTTTCATTCTCCTGGATAATGCCCGGAAGTACAGCGATCGGGAAATCAATACGTCTGTAGAGAACAGAAAAAGTGGAGTTGAAATCATGGTCCAAGATTTTGGCAGAGGTATCCCCGAATCCCATCTGCCACATATTTTCGACCGTTTTTATCGCGTGGATGAAGACCGCAGCCGGAAAACTGGCGGAACAGGGCTGGGCCTTGCCATCGCGAAAGAAATAGCAGATGGTCTTGGCGCCCGATTGTTGATCGAAAGCAAGGTAGGAGAGGGAACGACAATCCGTTTGATCTTGCCGAAGGACGGGACTCTCATTGAATTCTAATGTACAGGTTCTATGATGGAACAAAGGAGTGAAATCAATGAAGTTTGTGAAGAAACCGTGGTTTATTCCCATTCTATTGGCCATTGTCATTCTCGTTGTGGGCAATATATATACAAATCGCATGCTTTCCAAAGATGAGCCGTTGCCGGAGCAGGAGGTGCGGACGCAGCTGGAGTCGATGTACGGGGCTCAGGTCGGACCGCTGAAGCAAAACGGCTCGGTATATGAAGCGGAAATTTCCCGCGAGGGTGGCATCTATCGCGCTGAAATCGACGCAGTAACCGGGAAAGTGCTCGCCCTGATCCAAACGAAGGAG
This sequence comes from Sporosarcina sp. FSL W7-1349, assembly GCF_038003045.1. Taxonomy (NCBI): domain Bacteria; kingdom Bacillati; phylum Bacillota; class Bacilli; order Caryophanales; family Caryophanaceae; genus Sporosarcina; species Sporosarcina sp. FSL W7-1349. Next base: position 2,498,285 of record NZ_JBBOOK010000001.1, on the reverse strand, counting down.
ACGTCGCCGCTTGCGACCGATACCGAAAAGGAAGCGGCGTCAACACCCGATCAAGGACCTGCCCAGGATCCGGTAACACAGAAGCCGGAAGAAAAGCCGGCCGCCGGGACTTCTCAGGGCAGTCAAGCTGAGGCAGCCAAAACCTCTGCTCCTGCAACTCCGCAGCAATCAGCGCCCGCTCCGAAACAGGAGAAGCAGACCGTGCTCATCTCTGAAACGCAAGCAGGGAAAATTGCGCTCGGCCAGTTGAATCGGGGCGCATTAGCGGAAGTCGACGACGTCGAATATGTGAAATCGACGGATGGCGGCTATTACCTCGTTGAAATCGAAATCGATACCGATGATGATATGGATGAGGTCACGTACCAAATCCATGCAATCTCAGGAAAAATAATGTCTGTTACATGGGATGAGTAGCCACTCATCCCATTATTAATTGGTTAGAGTAACTTGCATGCCTGAGTAGGCCTATTTGATTATTTTACTAGAATTCCCTTGAGAAAGTTTATAGTACCTTAGAGGTGTGCCGATATGAAAGTAGTAGAATAAAAGAATGGAGATGGTAGGATTGGCTTCTAAGAAGAGCATCGCTTGGAAATTATCAGCACTGATCATTGGCCTGTTTTTAGTATTATTTATTTTTTATACAACCTTGACAAGTAATATCTTACATGGGAAAAGCATCACGGACGCAGAAGAGTTTGCCGTTGAAAATACAAAGTTGAATGCTACGTTGCTGAGTGAACGTTTTATGAAGACTGAGCAGATGCTTCAGACGACGAAACATATAGTTGAAACGCTGCAAGCGGAGGAGACGTTGACGGCGGATGAAGTGATCCGCATTATTGAAAACAATTTGGAGAAAAACCCGGATGCCATGGGAATGGCGGCTATCTTCGAGTCGGGAACCCTCCCTCTGGATGGAACTGACGGACAACTCGTTGACTCCCAAAAACGGTTCATCCCGTATCTCTATAAAGACGGGGAGAATATTCAAATGGAAGGGGTGGGTGGATATGAAACGCAGGGAGAAGGAGACTGGTATTTAATTCCGAAGAATGAAAAGCGAGCGACTTTGACGGAGCCGTATGAATATGACACAGGCGGGCAGACAGTCTTGATGACGACCATTTCCGTGCCGCTTCTCACGCAATCTGGCCAGTTTTTCGGCGTGTTGACGACGGATCTATCCATCGACTTCCTGAACGATCTGGTCACGTTCATTAAACCGGAAGGCGGATATGCTTCCATCATCACCGACCAAGGATTCCTGATTGCTAACAGTATTAAAGAAGAAATGAACGGAACGAATATGCAGGATGCCATTGATTGGAAAAGCGTAAAGACGGATATTGACCAAGGCCGCTTCTCCACGCTCTATGTCGATTCAGAAAGCTTGGGAGAGAAGTCTTTCAACGCATTCGCCCCCATCACGCTTGAAAACATCGAAGAAGTATGGACGGTCCAGACCGTCGTTCCGAAATCTGAAATACTTGAAACGTTCAATGCGATTCTCTGGTTGACCATCGTGGCAGCCATTGTCATGGTTCTTCTAATGGCAGGGGTCACTCTTTGGTTTATCTTCAAACAACTGAAACCACTCGCCGCGCTGCAACAGTCGATTGAAACGGCTGCACAAGGGGATTTGACGCAATACGTCGACGAATCGACCGTCAGGCGTGATGAAATCGGGGCGGTTGCTATGGCGTATAACCATATGCTGCACCAGACCAATCATGCTATTTCTACGGTGATGGACTCTTCTTCCCGGCTTAATGTATCATCCAACCAGGTTCATCAAGTGTTCGAAGAAGTCGTCGCGTCGAGTCAGGAAGTGTCCGTTGCAGTGGAGGAAATCGCGCAAGGTGCCTACAAACAATCGGAAGATACCGAAGAGACGAGCCATCGGATGGTTGACTTGGCGGATCAGTTGGACCAGCTCGCACTTCTGTCAACGAAGATGAATGAGTTATCCGAGCAAACGGTGGAATCTACCGAAAAAGGCATGGCCGAAGTTGAAAAACTGCGTAATCACAACGAGTCGGTAAATGAAATGAATCAAAACGTGCAGCAGCAAATCGATGCTCTGACCAATAAAATTTGGAACATCAACCAAGTTATTTCATCGATACAAGATATTACGGCACAAACGAACTTGTTGGCGCTGAATGCCAGCATTGAGGCTGCTCGCGCAGGAGAACATGGTAAAGGCTTTGCGGTCGTTGCAGAGGAAGTCCGGAAGCTTGCAGAACAGTCCCGCGTCGAAACGGAAGTGATTCAGAATACGGTGCAAGAAATTATGATGGAAACACAGCAAACGGTTGCGGTCATTGCGAAAAACGTCGAATTGATGGAAGGGCAAAATGAGTCGGTTTCGAGCACGGAATCATCTTTCAATCGAAATTTCGAATTGACGGAACAGATGAGCCGAACCATTGTAGACCTTTCCGCAAAATTGTCACAGATGATGGCCCATAAAGATCAAGCGTTACTGGCGATCCAAAGTGTCTCTGCCGTGTCGGAGGAAACGGCAGCTTCCGCTGAACAAGTGAGTGCTTCTGCCATTTCCCAGCAACAGGAATTGGAACGGGTTGCCGAATCGACAAGCCAGATGAATCAAATTGCAAACGAATTGCAGGAAATCGTCCAGCGTTTTAAATTATCTTCGGATTAATCGACCATTCTCATCAATTTCTAATGAAGGTCTTCCGGTTCTCTCATCTTCCGTGGATATAGTAGATGTAGAAGGAGGGAACAAGAATGAATAAATGGATGATCATTCCGGCGTTGGCAGGTACAATTGCCATCGGTGGTGTAGCAATGGCGAACAGCTCAGACGCCGAGGCGCAGGTTTCTTCGCAAAAGATGTTGACGCTGCAGGAGGCGAAAGAGATCGCCATCCAACAGTACGGCGGGCATGTAACGGAAATTGAGTTGGAAAAGAAGAGAGCAGGCTATGTGTATGATGTGGAGTTAATCTCCAAGGGCATGGAATATGACTTGGACATCAATGCGAAGACAGGTAAGATTACACTGGATGACCAGTCAACCACGAATGCAGACGGCAAGTTGCTCACAGAAGAAAAAGCGATCCGCATTGCGAAAGAAAAGGCGGATGGAACGCTGAAGAAAATTAAATTGGATGACGATGATGGTCGGGTCGTATACGAATTGGAAATCCGGGACGATCAATTTGAATATGATATCGAACTGGATGCTGTTACGGGCGAAATCGTGAAATTCGAAAAAGAACGTGAGTACAAAGCCAAAGCAGCTGCCAAACCTACGACAACGGCCGCACCGGTGGAGCATACGTTGACTGTAGCAGAACCGAAGAAGTCGGATAACAATGCAGCTGTCAAGACCAACCAGAAATCATCGATGATTACGATGGAACAGGCGGTCGCCATTGCGAAACAAAAGGCTGCCGGGAAAGTGACCGACAGCGAATTGGACGACGGCGTCTATGAAATTGAAATCGAAAACGGCGACACTGAATACGATTTTGAAATCGACGCTTTTTCAGGAGCAATCCTGTCTTTTGAGCAAGACGATTGATCTAGGCATGATGAAAAAAGCATAAAAACACAAAGCACCCGCCATCCGGCCGTCATTCCGGTTGGCGGGTTTTTTGTGTTTTAGATTCGTTTTTTCAGTCAACCATTCGTTTTCGGTAAGAATGAATGTTGTTGCAGAAACGGCAATGTTAATTAAGAAAGGACAGAAAGTTAGATCATCTTTTTAGGATTATAGTTCCTAGGCTAAATGACAAAGTGAGTTGAAACGATTCCCTTATGCAGGGACCATTTATGAAGTCTTTATATTGATCTGAAACTTTTTTAAATCAGGTTTAGATAATTCCTTCTCTAAATACTTTCGAACGTCTTCCTCATTTTCTCCTTCAGCAATCTCTACCCAAATTATAGGATCAGACACCCCTATTTGAAAACTTTCCAGTTCAAATTTGTCCCATGCAGATTGAAGAACTTTTTCTGTACTATATGGTTCTTTTTGTGCATAACCAATAAATGCAAATATAACTACAAACAACAATACAAATATTCCCCATTTAACCCTATTCATCATTCCACCTCCATTTCTCCAATCAAAAGTAATTAACAACACCTTAGCATAAATTCATATTTTTACCAATCGGCATATTAATAAAGTTCTTTCCTGTCCTTTGATACACTCAGAAAAAGTTCTCTTTTCCGGTGAATAACGAAAGATCATCCATGCTATTGTTATCGCACAGAAAAGGTGAACGGTGAAGTGACCGATTTGGAGCTGGATGATGCGGTGTAAGAAATAACCGAAAACGGCCACATTGAATATGGCTACGAAATTAACGCATTTACGGGGACCAACCTGTCATTTTGAGAAGACTGAAATGGACAAGAGGAAAAGCATAAAAACGCAAAAACCCGCCATCCGGTTGGCGGGTTTTTGCGTTGTTCAGTCAACCATTCGTTTCCGATAAAGAAGAAACGTTGCTATAAACACGACGATTCCCCAAAGTAAAATCCATCCTAAAGGAAGGAGAACATCGGAGAACTGAGCCCCCGCTTCCACTTTAGTTGCGATTTCAATCAATTGAATGTTCGGCAAATAATTTGCCGCTTCTAAGACAGGGTAGCGGTCCGCTAAAGAGGTGATGGAGGAGCCGAATGAAAAAAGCAACATCACCGGTAAAATGTATACGGAGGCTTCCATGACCGATTTGGCAAAGAGGCCAAGTAAAGTTCCGAGTCCAATATAAAAGAAGGAAGAGAGCAATAGTGCAATCCCGATGATTCCGATGTTGGCAGGGTGATATTCTGCAAGAAATGCACTGAATATAATGACCAACGCAGTAGAAAGAAAGGACAGCAAGCTTTTGCCGCTTAAGATTTCCAACGTACTGGCAGGGGATAACATGAGCCCTCGCAAAGTGTTCTTTTCCTTTTCTTCCGCGATTAAACAGCATTGGACGAAAGTCGCTACCATCGTGAAACTCAAGTTAAAAAGCATGAAGAAGGTATCAATCGATTGGACGCCCATCCGACCGTAAAAGGCAGCGAGCAGCAAGGGCATGAAGATGACGATCGAAACCGCCATATTCCGTGAAAAATCCTTATAATCTTTGATGAATATTGCGCTTACCCGTTTCCAAGAAAATGTCATGCCAGTTTCCTCCCTGTCACTTTTACAAAAATATCACCTAACGTCGGCTCGTTGGAGTGGATTGCTGCCACCTGATTTGTCTTCATCAGATCAAACAGTGGCTGTGCACCATCCGTGCCTGCCGGCAGTATGATTTTTTGATCATTTGTCAATTCCACGGTAATAGTGGAGTCTGAGTACCGTTTTTTCAATTTGTCAGGAGTATCCAGTAATTGGATTTTTCCTTTGTTTAAAAAGGCAACCCGATTACAAAGCGTCTCCGCTTCCTGCATGTCATGTGTCGTGAGGAAGATGGTCGTCCCCCTGGCATTCAACGCACGCAGCCCTTCATAAATATGAAGCGTATTGGTCGGGTCGAGGGCGGATGTCGGTTCATCTAAAAACAACAGTTCAGGCTCATGAAGCAAAGCGCGTGCCAATGTCACCCGTTGCGTCATCCCTTTGGATAAGGTCGATACCCGCTTTTTCTTGTCTTCGTTTAAATTGACAATGTCCAGCACTTCGCTAATCCGGGCAGTGGGAACTCCGTATAAATCGCAATAGAGTGATAGGTTGTCATAAATTGACAACCTTCCGTACAAGCCGCTATTATCGGTCAGTACGCCAAACCGTTTGCGGTATTCCGTTTTTTTCATATTAGCCACAGGCACTCCAAACACTTTCGCTTCACCGTTTGTTGGATGTAACTGCCCGGTCAATATTTTAATCGTTGTCGTCTTGCCTGATCCACTCGGTCCAAGGAAGCCGAAAATTTCTCCTTTTTTCACTTGGAAGTCGACACTTTCGATTGCAAGCTGATTGGCAAACAGTTTTGCCAAGCCATTCACCTCAATAATATGCTCCATTTTTCATCCTCCTGAAATGTTTGCTGTTTGTATGTCTATCCTTAGATTACAAGCTACAGATAGAGTCGACATTATTTCTTGGATGAATAGAGTCATTCAGAAGGTAAGTGGAGTATATCGAGGGTTCAGTGGATGCAATATGTTACGGGAATTCGTCCTTATTGTTGAAATCAATCGATTTATTTCCGGGGAAATAATCGCATTTTCCCCATTATTTGATCCCAAGCATCTCTTTCAGTTCGGCCATCTTGGATTTCGACAGGGGAATTGTCGGTTTTTGGGCATCTTCCAACACAAGGCTATAACTATTCCGTGTCCACGTGATCACTTCCCGGACTTTCTGCAAGTTGACAATATAGGAGCGATGACAGCGGAAAAATCCGAAAGGCAATAATCGTTCCTCCAACTCCGCCAAAGTAAAGACACTCGGGAAGGACTCACCTTTTATATGAAGGTAAGATTGACCGTCATTACTTTCGATATAATCGATTTCCGGAGGGTTGAAGAGGACAATCTTTTCATTCACCTTTGTTGGAATCTTCTCGAAACGGACAGGCTGGGATAATTCAATTTCTTTTCCCAATTCGCTCAATTCCTCCAAGTCTTCATTGGTTTCCATCTGAACAGGGAGCAGCCCGCTGTCGTCCAATTTAAACACTTTGTCGGCAGCTGTAATTGCGCTCTCCAAATTGCCTGTCAATAGTAAAACCGCTTTGCCCGAATGTCTAAGTTGTTGCAACAAGGAAAGATAAATTCTCTTTGATTCCAAATCAAGGTTCTGATCGGGTTCCTCCAATAGATAGACGGTCGGGTTCTGCACAAGCAGACAAGCAAATTGGACCCGTTTCGTTTCCGAGTAGGATAGTTGTCTGATTTTCACTTTCCGCTTCTCTTCCAGATGCACAGCTTGCAAGATGGCTTGAATGGATTCTGTTGAGGAGTGGAGGCGCTTTGTGAATTGAAGGGTTTCCTCTATCGTAAGCCGTTCATAAAGTCCTGTCTGAAGAAATAAAAAGCCGATATCCTGATTTCTACCTGGATTTCCGCCATTAATGCGAATTTCCCCTTGGGATAATTTCATGTTGCCCAGAAGCAGGGCGATCAGTTGCTCGCGCACATTGACGCTGGAATGTAACGCGATTACTTGGCCTTCCTCAACCGATAAATTGAAAGCCGGGAAAACTAGCATGTCATGAATCCGCTTTTCTGCTTCCTTGAATTGTAGAACCATAACCGATCCTCATTTCCTCATATCTATGTAGTTGTATTATAGCAGGTAACGAGGAGCGCCAACGAGAAGTTTTATGGGTCTTAAATAGAAGACACCCCTTCCGCACGTTACGAAAGGGGGTGTCTTATCTGAAGCATTTAGCTTGCTTTTCCAATCAGACCGGATTCCTCGAGAAATTCTTGGGCGACGCGTTCGACCATCATGCCTTCGTTATCGACTTTAGCATTCATTTTCTGCATCGCTTCTTCGTCGATCATCCCTTCGAGCTGTCTGAGGACATCTTCAATTTCAGGGTAATCCTTCAACGTTTCCTTCCGTACGAGGGGAAGTGCATGATAAGGCGGGAAGTATGACTTATCATCTTCCAGGACGCGCAAATCATAATCTTGTAACTGTCCATCCGTCGTGTACGAGTTGATGACATCGACTTCCTTAGCGCCGATGGAGCGGTACATGATGCCGTGGTCCATTCCTTTGACATCCTTGAATTTCAGCCCGTACTCTTCCTGAAAACCGGGCAAGCCATCCGGCCGGTCGATGAATTCAAAGACCGCCCCCAATGTGAAATCCTCCGAATAGGCGGCGAAGTCACTGAATGTATGGACATCGAGCTCTTCGGCTTTGGCTTCATCGAGCGCGAGGGTGTACGTATTGTTGAAGCCGAATGTGTTGAAGGCGATGATGCCATCCCCGTCCACGAGGCGCTTTGTCGTTTCAAGCGTCTCCTCCGCAGTACCGGGATCCGCGTGGTAATAGTTGACGACGATCGTCCCTGTGTAATCCGGGATGACGTCGATATGGCCATTGACCATCGCGTTCCAGACGACGTTGGAGCCGCCCAGATTTTCCTTATAGATCACCTTGATATCTGTCTTGTTTTCAATTATTTGCCCCATTACATGGGACAAGATGATGCTTTCCGTATTGTTTCGCGAACCGAGCGTCAGGGAGTCTTTTTCAATGAGGATGCAACCCGACAGGATACTTGTAATGAGTACCACCAGGATGCCCATCCGTATAATCCTCTTCATCATCTCAACCCTTTCGGCGTCGTCCAGCGTTCCACTCCACCGAAGAACGTCTCCAGTAGGATCGCTAATAGTGCGGCTGGGATTGCTCCGAGGAGGATCAAGCCGTCTATCCCGCGTGTGATGCCAAGGAAGATGAAGTCTCCCAGTCCGCCAGCCCCAATGAACGCGGCGAGTGTTGCCGTACCGACGTTGATGACAGCGGCTGTCCGGATTCCGGCCATGATGACGGGAATTGCGAGTGGCAGTTCTACTTTAAACAGGATTTGCCGACTCGTCATACCCATGCCCTTTGCCGCTTCGGTCGTCGCTCGGTCAACGTCTTTGATTCCCGCATACGTATTGCGGATAATTGGCAACAGTGAATAAAGGAATAGTGCGGCAATGGCGGTTTTTACGCCGATTCCGAAGATGGGAATCATGAAACCTAATAGCGCCAGGCTTGGAATCGTTTGCATAATACCCGCCCCACCAAGGACAAAAGTCGTCAGTTTCGGAACGCGGGTGATCAGGATGCCGAGGGATACGCCAAGCACAATGGCGATCAGCATCGAGAAGAACACGAGCTGGATATGGACGGAAGTAGCTTCAAGCACTTCTTTCCATCGCATCTGTGATTGTTCTAGGAGTTGGTCCCATATGGAAAGGTTATTCATTGTGCTACCTCCGCTTCCGTCCACTGGCTCGACATGGCGGATAAGAGGGAACCGCGCGTTACAAGGCCAACCAATTTAGATGCTTCATCCACTACCGGAATCATGCCGAATGTCGTTTCTTCCATCAGTACGATGGCATCTTTGGCCGTTGCGGTGGATGGCAGGGCGGGTTGTGCTGGTAACATGATTTCATCGATTTTCTTTATGCTGTCCAATTTCTTGATAAGATCGTATGCAGAGACGATTCCTAGCAAGTGATGGCCCTCATCCACCACGATCAGGTTGGTGATTTTGCGTTGTCGGATTAAAGAAAGTGCTTTTTCAGGAGAACGATGAGGAAGAGATGTGATGACCGATTCCGACATGATATCCGTGACTGGCATCAATTCCGGATTTTGGATGATCCGGTGTTTTCCGATGAATTCCTCAACAAAACCGTGGGCCGGTTCATGAAGTAATTTCTCTGGAGTGTCCAACTGAAGTAATGTACCGTCTTTCATAATAGCGATGCGATCGCCCATTTTTAAGGCTTCATCCATGTCATGTGTGACAAACACGATGGTTTTATTCAATTTTTTGTGAAGGGAAATCAGTTCGCCTTGTAATTGATCCCGTGTCAATGGATCCAGCGCGCTGAACGGTTCATCCATTAGTATGATGTCGGGATCTGCTGCCAGTGCCCGTGCAATACCGACCCGTTGCTGCTGCCCCCCCGATAATTCTTTCGGATAGCGGGTTGCGTAGAGATCTGGATCGAGATCGACCAATTCCAGCAGTTCGCGCACCCGAGGTTTGATCTTTTGAATGTCCCAACCTTTCAATTGGGGCACGGTCGCAATATTCTTTTCAATTGTGTAGTGGGGGAATAACCCGATCTGTTGGATGACATATCCGATACTTCGGCGCAGCTCGGCTGCATTATAAGAATTGGTATCCTTTCCGTTGATGGAAATCATACCGCTGCTGTGAGGTTCCATCCGGTTGATCATTTTCATCGTCGTGGACTTCCCGGAACCGCTAGGCCCGATCAGGACTAGAAATTCACCTTCCGGTATGTCGAAGCTTACGGATTTTACAGCTTGGAATCCGTCTTCGAACGTTTTACTTACATTTTCAAACTTAAGCATGTGTACCTCCTATAGTTTTTTACAAAGTTTTTTTCTTCGAATGTTAAATGAAAAAATAACTGGAAGAAAATAAAAAATAAGACATGGGGGCAACCGAAGTACCAGTTGCAAAATGTCTTACTCCAATAGTATACCATAAACAATTCAGAATTTCAGGGAAGTCTGTAAAGGCTGACTATTTTGGGGTGGTGAAAATGCACTCTCATTGTCCGAAGGTATCTATTTCCAGTACAATCGATTAGGAAAGGATGTGCGCGGGAAATGACTATGAATATTTTTATTGTGGAAGACGACACGGCGATTTTTCAATCCTTAAAGGAGCGTTTGGAACAATGGGCTTTCCGAGTGTCGGGGCCGGTTAATTTCCAGGATGTCATGGGGGCTTTCGTTGAAAATGAACCGCATCTCGTCATTTTGGATATCCAGCTTCCGGCGTATGACGGTTTCCATTGGTGTCGGGAAATACGGGCCGTATCGAAAGTGCCGATCATTTTCCTCTCTTCCCGGGATCATCCGATGGACATGGTCATGGCGATGAATATGGGGGCGGATGATTATATCCAGAAACCATTCCACACGGATGTCATGCTTGCGAAAATTCAAGCGGTTCTTCGAAGGACGTATGCGTACGGGGAAGAGGCGACGGATTTATTGGAATGGAACGGCGCGGTCATTGATTTGAAAAAAGGTATAATCCGGATAGAAGGCAAGGAAATTGAATTAACGAAAAATGAATTTTTCATTTTGAGCATATTGGTGGAATCCAAAGATGAAATCATCTCGCGGGATGAACTGATTCGCAAGCTGTGGGATGATGAGCGATTTGTGAATGACAATACATTGACGGTGAACATTACGCGATTGCGCCAGAAGCTTGCGGATATCGGGTTGGGGGATGCCATCGTGACGAAAAAAGGGATGGGTTATATGGCGGTCACCTTATGAAAAGGATGGAAATGTTCGGTGGATACCTCAATGATCGGAAAAGTTGGATTCTCTTTTTCGTTGGTTCGCTTGCATTTACTGATATTTTAATTTGGATTGACAAAGGGCTGGCGGTGAAGCCGGGTTCCATTTTATATTTAAATATCCTGCTTATCAGCGCCTTTATCGCGTTCTTTCTATGGCGTTTTATAAAAGAAACAAGATTTACGAGAGAATTAGGGGCTCTATTGGAGGGGCCTATCGCGGATTGGCAAACGGCATTGCCGGATCCACAATTCGTTCATGAAGACAGGATCAATGAATTGCTGCAGCAAGTAGCGGAGGAGACCAATCGGAAACTAGCCAAGATTCAGACAGCGACCATTATGGAAAGTGATTATACCGCGGCTTGGGTGCATGAAGTGAAAGCGCCGTTGACGGCGATGAAAATGACGATTGATGCTCATCGCCAAGACCCGGCCATCCGGAAAATCGAAGCGGAGTGGCTGCGTGTGCATTTGCTCATCGATCGTCAGCTATATATAGCCCGCATGCCGACGCTGAGTGCGGATTATCTGTTGGAGAAAGTCGAAATTCGGGAGCTGCTCAATCCCGAAGTTCGGGAACTGCGGTCTTGGTGCATTGAGAAAAATATTGCGGTCGATTTTGACGGGGAGGACACTTTCGTCGTCACCGATAGAAAGTGGTGCCGGTTCATCATCCGGCAAGTGTTGACGAATGCGGTGAAATACAGTCCTGTCGGCGGCACGATTTTCCTGTCAGCGAAAACAGCATCAGACGGACATATCAGATTGACCGTGCAAGATGAAGGACCCGGCATTCCTGCTCGTGATCTTCCGCGCATTTTCGACAAAGGATTTACAGGCGGTACGGGAAGGCTCCATAATGCGGCGACCGGGCTCGGTTTGTATCTAGCTCGGCAGGTAGCGGAAAAAATCAACATTTCAATGACCGCGCAATCCGAACTGAATAGAGGAACCGCTGTGCACCTGACATTCCCGAACGAAAACGTCTTCGATGCTACACGAACGTGACAACAATGTCACATTGCATGCCCTATTTGTCATTCGAATCAAACGACCGGAATAGATCGGCACGGTAATATGAAGACATAGCAAACAGGGAGGCAAAAAATTATGGAGTCAACCAATACTGTGTTACATGCACAAAATGTCCGTAAGTCGTTCGGGACGCGGGGGAATGTGCAACCCGTTTTAAAAGGGATCGATCTGCGCGTGATGGAAGGCGAATTTGTCGGGATTATGGGACCTTCCGGGGCTGGGAAGACCACCTTATTAAACGTCCTTGCGACGATTGACCGCACAACGGAAGGATCGATACTTATCGGAGATTCTGATATTTCGAAGATGAAAGATCGGGAACTCTCCGCATTCCGCCGCGATAAATTAGGGTTCATTTTCCAAGATTATAATTTGCTCGATACACTGACCGTGAAAGAAAATATCCTATTGCCGGTGTCGCTCGGCAAAATGAAAAAGCGGGTGGCGGAAGATGAATTCAAATCGATTGCTGAGATTTTAGGTATTGCCGAGTTAGCGAATAAATACCCACATGAAATATCAGGCGGCCAGAAGCAACGGACATCTGCGGCACGCGCGCTTATTAATAAGCCGTCCATGGTCTTTGCGGATGAACCGACGGGCGCACTTGATTCGAAATCGGCATCGTCGCTTTTAGGTACACTGGAAGATGTCAATAAAAAACGCGGCGTCACAATCATGATGGTAACGCATGACCCCGTTGCATCCAGCTATTGCAGCCGCGTCGTCTTTTTGAAAGATGGGATGATCTATTCCGAACTGTACCGGGGCGAACAGACGAGACAGGCCTTCTTCCAGGAGATTCTGAAAGTGCAAGGCGTGCTCGGGGGTGACAGCGTTGACGCTCTTTGATCTCGTCGTCCGCAGCATGCGGAAAAATATCAAGCATTACTATTTGTACTTTTTCGCGCTTATTTTCAGCGTATCGCTTTACTTTGTATTTGCGACGCTGCAGCAAGATTCGGCGGTTGCCGCAGAAACGCTCATTTCCATGAAAATGAAGAACGCCTTTGCGGCGGCAGGTATATTATTGATAGTCATTGCAGGCATTTTTGTGATTTATGCGAATGCCATCTTTCTTAGAAGAAGAAGCCGTGAGATTGGACTGTATCAGTTGATTGGCCTGACAAAAGGAAACGTAGCCCGCATGCTGATCATCGAAAACGCATTGCTCAGTGCGGGGGCTTTGCTCGTCGGGATGGGGGCAGGCCTGCTAGTATCTCGTGTATTTTTATTGCTTCTCATGAAATTGGTTGGATTTGATGGTTTTATCAGTCTGTCGTTTTCAATGAAAGCTGTTATCCAAACGAGTATCGTATTCTTGGCGATTATTCTATTAACTTCCGCGCAAATGTTATTTGCCGTGTATCGGAATACACTTTTGGGATTGTTCAACGCCGAAAAAGCGGGAGAATATCCAAAAAAACCGAAAGCGATTCGCTCTGCTATACTCGCTTTACTTGGGATGGGGCTGATCGGATTCGGATATTGGCTCTCGGGACGAATGATCAATGCCTTGTTTTTCTTTAATATGCTCGCTGTTTTGGCAACCACGATTCTTGGAACCTATTTGGTTTTCCGGGTGACGATTAGCTGGCTGATGTACCAGATCCGGGTCAGGAAAGACGGCCACCTCGGATTGTATAATAGTCTGTCCTTGGCATCCCTGATGCACCGGATGAAAGGAAATGCGAATTCCCTCACGATTATTACGACGTTATCCGCAATGACCTTGGCGATGCTGGCGGGAGCTTATTCGCTTTATTACTCTACGGAAAAGGATTCGCGCAAGATGATGCCTTATGATTTCATGTTCAGCGACGAATCCAGCAAATTCAAGGAATTGAGCGGACAATTTCTCCAAGAGCTCGATAGCAATGGGGTTTTATTCACCACAACACCGATTGAGATGGTACCCGTGGCGGGGCAATTTGAGGGATTGCCGAACTGGTTTGGCGATAAACAACACTCCGTCATCGTAAATGCCAAACAGCTTCGGGAGGCGGGACTGGACATCGGGGTGAAGGGCGTGGATACGGCAATTATCCATGATTCCTCTCTTGAGTGGATGCTCAGCACTTTGAAGCCGCCTTTTGAAATTACATTGTCGGAAGACCTGGTTACGGATGAAGGGCAGAAGGAATTCCGGCTGATCGCTGAGGAAGTGGGAAGCGGGAACGTCCTCAATTACCCGGCACCGGGCGTCCAGATTGTTGTAGAGAATGCTCTTTTTGAGGAATTGCAAAAGGATTTCTTGGCGGCTGGAGAAGAATCCGGGATGATTAAGAAACTCGCCGTGAAATTGAAGAATCCCGACCAACTTGAAAAAGCGGCTGACATTTTGGCTCAGCAGAAGTACAGTGAATTGCCGAAGGGCTATTATACGCTTTATCGCAATCAAATGGAGGACAATGGTCTTCTTATTTTCATTGCTGGATTCCTTGGTTTGGTTTTCCTTATCTCAACTGGGAGTATTCTGTATTTCAAACAAATGACAGAAGCGGAGCAGGAGAAACGGAGCTATGCGACGTTGCGCCAATTAGGATTCACGGTGCAGGATATTATGCGCGGCATCATCCGTAAGCAAGTGTTTGTATTTGGATTGCCGTTGCTAATTGGTTTGATGCACTCCATTTTCGCCATCAAGTCCGCGTCGTTCATCTTCATGTCGGATATTACCATACCGGCTGCAATCGCGATGGGGTTGTACGTGCTAATTTATCTGATCTTTGCATTCCTGACGGTCGGCTATTACCGGAAAACGGTGAAAGCGGCGTTATGAGCGGACGAAGCGCCGGCATAAAGAAAAAAAGGGATTGTCCAAGCGGGACAATCCCTTCAGACTGTAGACAAACTCCAGAAATTTTGGAGTTTGCCTACAGTCTTTTTTCTTTTACAATGGAAGTAATCTTAGGAAATGTTGATTTCCGCTGCGGATGGACGCTTTCCGCGGGCACGGCTTCAGCCGCTTCCCTCGCTGCGCTCAGTCCAGGGTCTTCCGCTCGTGCTGTTCCCGCTGGAGTCGCCATCCTCCGCTCCAATCAACAGTTTTTCCTTCAAACTTACAGAGGTGATGGATATGATGACGAAGAATCAAATGAACCAACGAGAACAGTTGGAAATGCTGACTATTGAACAGTTGGTGCCCCAGGATCATTTGGTACGTAAACTGGATGCAGCCATTGACTTCGCGTTCATCTATCCATTGGTGGAAGACCTGTACTCGACAATCGGGAGACCCAGTATCGACCCGGTGGTACTGATCAAAATGACATTCATCCAATATACCTTCGGCATACGATCCATGCGCCAAACGATCAAAGAAATTGAAACGAATATGGCATACCGCTGGTTTCTCGGCTTTGGCTTTCATACAGAGGTGCCCCATTTTTCCACATTCGGGAAGAACTACATTCGCCGTTTTACAGATACGGATCTATTTGAACAGATCTTCTATCGGGTGCTGAAGGAGGTCGCAGATCGTGGGCTTCTTAGCCCGGATCATGTCTTTATCGACTCCACCCATGTGAAAGCGGGTGCGATGGACAACCCTACGAGGGCTAAAAAAATTGTCCATGCAAGCGATGCTTACGTTTGCTGCTTTGAATCTTAAGAAGTTGGCCAGCTGGACGTGGAAAGCGCCAGCCACGGCGTAATAGAAAGAAAAATAGAAGAGTGGTAGGGCTCATTTCCCTAAAAAAACACTTAAAACAGGAAAAGGGTTGGAAATCAAATCGATTTCCAACCCTTTTGTCTACAGTCTGAAGGGATTGTCCAAGCGGGACAATCCCTTTTTCTCAAAATCCGCATCTGGAACTTCATTTCTCCAACTCTGCCGCCACAAACTTCAAATCCTCCGCCAACAATGGATATAAATTCGGCCGGCGTCTGGCGGCCAGCGGATGATAGGCGACGGCGGTCCGATAGCCCCGGACATCATGCCAGCTGCCTCGCAATTGTTTGACCTCCGCTTCGGGGTTTTGGAAAAATGACTGTACAGCAACATTCCCTAGACAAAGGACAAGCTCGGGTTGCTGTTCTTCCAACTGCCTTACCAAATGGCGGATGCAAATATGCCGCACCGTTTCTTTGTCATAGGCGCGAATCGGCTTTCGTTTCAGCACATACGTGACATAAAGGGAATCCTTCGATAAGCCCGCCTCAAAAGCGGCCTGCTGCAATGTTTGTCGCGTCCCGCAGACCATCGGCGTCCCTTCACGATCCTCCCGCGCGCCTGGATTATCGAGGACAATCATTATAGGAGCTTTGGGATTTCCCTCTCCCCAAATCATACGAGTTCCTTGTTCATAGAGCCCGCATTCCTTACAATTTTTCTCGGAAGGAGGCGTCGCGTCTTCGGGCCAAATTTCCGGGCAAAACGAATTCAACATTCTCACGCTCCTTGCGATGAAAACCGATTTTTTACATTATCGGACAAAATTCGAACCGAACTCCTGCATAATGCGGTCCACTTCTTCCACATGTTCCGGCTTCAAAAGTGCTTTCATGCGAGGCATGAAACTCGTTAAGTAAGCTTGATCGAAAGTGCGGTCCGCTTGCTTTTGAAAACTTTCCGCGAGCAAGTCCTCCGCTTCTCCGATTTTATCCTCTTGCACTCTTTCCAAAATAAAGGATTGAAATTTTTGCTGTCCTGCATTCATGCGATCTCCTCCTAAATTGTTCATTCCGTAAAATTATTTCACACATTATAAAAAATAGACAGATTTTCGATTGTCAGTTGTTTCATGGCGTTCCCGCTTCATTTCATTTTACTTTCTTTGGCAATTGAAAAGATGAGTGAATTTCTAGAAAAGGGACAGTATAGAGGTTGTAAGTGAATTTATGAATTCGCTTAACAATAACAAAAAATGGAGAGTGTTCAAATGAGGGACAACAACCAAGATCGTCAACGTCAAGATCGTCAAAATCGCAATAACAATAACCAAGATCGTAACCGGGAATTGGATAACTTGGAATTTGGTCAAGACTTCTTGGACGACATTCCACAGCGCAACGATAATAATCAAAACAACCGGGATAACCAAAACCGCAACCGAAACAATAATAACCGCAACCGTTAAGTGAGTATGAAATCCTGTATTGCCTTAGGGTGATACAGGATTTTATTTTTTATACGTAAATATTTTTACCTATTTACGTATCGTATACAACATGTTAGGGTGGAAGAGGTGTTAATACACAACATATAGTAGTATCTAACGATTGGATGGTACCAGATTTGGTTTAAAAGGGAATCCGGATGCAAACCGGAGCTGTCCCCGCAACTGTGGTCGCTGACGACCGCCTCGATAACCACTGCAGCAAAGGCTGTGGGAAGGGAGGCTGGAAGGATGAAGCGCAAGCCAGTATACCTGCCGCCTATCGTCTGCGACACTTTCTTCGGGGGTTGAGAGGTGGGGGCAAGCGGCTTTTTGCTAATGACTTTTTAGGCGAAATGTGTATCGTTTGTTTCTACATAAAATCCTGAGCGATGGCTCCTACCGGAAGAGGTGGAGGCCATCGCTTTTTTGATTTATTTTTATAAAGGAGAGGAATAGGATGACAAGATTAATTGAAAAAAGTACCGTTCCCACAGTGATGAATGAACTGCAAAATGAATTTGGCACCGACGCTATTGAACCCTTGGCCCTTGCCAGTAAGAGATGGCAACGGCAACACCCGGCCGGGGATGAATCCGAGTGGACAAAAGCGATGATTTTAGAGGCGCTTAGTTTACTCGACGAAGCTGCCCCGTATTGGACGTACGTGGCGGCCCGCCTTTATTTGAAAGAAGCGTACAGGCAACAGAAAGAATTGCGCGGTGTCGACGTATACTCTAATTTTGCCGAACATGTAGCCCGCTTGGTGCGGCAAGGTTTGTACACGGCCGACCTTCTCGAGAATTACGATCCGAATGACTTAGCGGCAATCGGCAAGCTGATTGAGCCAGAACGGGATAAACTGTTTACCTACATAGGATTGAAAACGTTGATGGATCGGTATATAGCAGTGGATTTCGACAAACAACCTGTCGAGCTTCCTCAAGAGCGATGGCTCATCATCGCGATGACATTAATGCAGAATGAAACGGTCGATCGCTTGGAGAAAGTGGCTGAAGCCTATTGGGCGATGAGCGAATTGTACATGACCGTAGCGACGCCGACGTTAGCGAATGCCGGCAAACCGAATGGACAACTATCCAGCTGCTTCATCGATACCGTGGATGATTCCTTGCAAGGAATTTATGATAGCAATACTGACATAGCTAATTTATCCAAATATGGGGGCGGCATTGGCGTCTATATGGGGAAAGTTCGGGCTCGCGGCTCGTCTATCCGGGGATTCAAGGGAGCATCGAGCGGTGTACTGCCGTGGATCAAACAATTGAATAATACGGCTGTCAGCGTGGATCAATTAGGGCAGCGCCAAGGGGCTATTGCTGTATATCTTGATGTATGGCACCAAGATATAGTGACGTTCCTTGACTTGAAGCTGAATAACGGAGACGAGCGGTTGCGAGCCCATGACATTTTTACAGGGGTTTGTTTGCCGGATCTGTTCATGGAGCAGGTCGAAAAGCGGGGAGAGTGGTATTTGTTCGATCCGCATGAAGTTCGCACGGTGATGGGGTATTCCTTGGAGGATTTTTATGATGAAACGAAAGGTGCTGG
This sequence comes from Sporosarcina sp. FSL W7-1349, assembly GCF_038003045.1. NCBI lineage: Bacteria > Bacillati > Bacillota > Bacilli > Caryophanales > Caryophanaceae > Sporosarcina > Sporosarcina sp. FSL W7-1349. Next base: position 2,479,558 of record NZ_JBBOOK010000001.1, on the reverse strand, counting down.
GTCGTTTCGTGATAAGTACGAGGAATGTGTAAATCACCCGAAATTAACGAAAGAAACCATACCGGCAATTGAAATTATGAAACGCATTATGCGCAGTCAGCTCGAAACGGGGACGCCTTTCATGTTTTATCGTGACGAGGTAAACCGCACGAATCCAAATCGGCATGAGGGGATGATCTATTCCTCTAATCTTTGTTCGGAAATCATGCAAAATATGAGTCCGACAAAGTTTGAATCAGTTGCATTGGAAGATGATCTTGTCGTCACCCGATCAAAACCAGGTGATTTTGTTGTTTGTAATTTATCTTCCATTAACCTTGGAAAGGCAATCCCAGCAAACGTGTTGGACCGTTTGATCCGCATTCAAGTCCGCATGCTAGACAATGTCATTGATTTGAATGAAATTCCAGTCGTTCAAGCGCAGCGGACCAATGCACGCTATCGCGGAATCGGTCTTGGTACATTTGGCTGGCACCACCTATTGGCATTGGAAAACATCCAGTGGGAATCGGAGGAAGCTGTTGAGTACGCTGACCGTCTTTATGAAAAGATTGCGTATGCGACGATTCAAGCATCAATGGAACTGGCAAGAGAAAAAGGAGCTTATCCACTATTTAGAGGTTCGGATTGGCAATCAGGCGATTATTTTGTGAAGCGCGGCTATGATTCAAGCGCTTGGCGGGAGCTGCGAATTGAGGTGGCGGCATATGGCGTGCGAAACGGCTACTTAATGGCCGTAGCGCCGAACAGTTCGACATCAGTGATTGCTGGCTCCACGGCATCAATCGATCCGGTCTTTAAACCGTTCTATCATGAGGAAAAGAAGGATTATAAGTTGCCGGTCATCGCGCCGGACCTCAATCATCATACGTATGATGTATACCGCCGTTCCGCTTATATTGTAGATCAGCGGTGGTCCATTAAACAAAATGCGGCCCGGCAGCGCCATATTGACCAGTCGATTTCGTTTAATCTCTATGTGCCGAATAATATACGCGCATCGGTGTTGCTTGGCCTCCATCTCCAAGCATGGCAATCCGGTATGAAAACGACCTATTACACCCGTTCCACCGCATCGGATATTGAGGAGTGCGAATGGTGTCATTCTTGATCGCCTATGCGTCTTGGAGCGGCAATACCGAAGAAGTAGCGGAACTGATTGAGGAGACGCTTCACCAGGAAGGGATGAATGTCACCAAACATCGGATCGGGGGAGGGGGACCCATTCCGAATCCTGGCGAGTATGATGCCATGCTCATCGGTTCCTTTACGTGGGACCAAGGGGCAACCCCGGACGAGGTGAAAGACTTCGTTGCGGATATCGGCTATAAGCCGGAGCCTGTCTATGTATTCGGGACAGGGGACACGCAGTTTGGGGGAGATTTGTTATTTTGCAATGCGGCAGTGAAATTGGCGCGTTTTTATCAATCGGCCGTTGCACCGTTGAGGATTGAACAAAGCCCTAGAGGCGTACAGGAAAGCAAAGTGATGGAATGGTCGAAAGGAGTTTTGGAACATTGGAGACACTTACACGAGTTAAAGTGCTGAATCCGGCACATCCCAATAAATCAACCGCAATCTTTGGAGGAAAAGCAAGCGGCATCTTGAATTGGAACGACCTCGCTTATCCGCATTTTTACACAATGCGTCAACGGATCCGTTCCTTGTTTTGGACAGCAAATGAAGTGGATATGACACAGGATGTTAAACAGTTTCCCACATTATCATCGGCAGAACAGGAAGCGTTTCTAAAAATCATTGGCCTTTTAGCGACATTGGATGGTCCGCAAACAGTCATTGCGATGAAAATCGCTGACTTTACAACCGATCCTTCCGTGAAATCGATCATGGCCACGATTGCGGACCAAGAAAGCGAGCACAATCATAGCTATGCGTATGTCCTTTCCTCCGTAGCCCCCTTGTCGAAGCAAATGGCCTCTTTTGAAATGGGCAGGACAGATTCCGTACTTCTGAAACGGAATGAGCGGATTGTCGAAGTATACAATGAATTTGCAGAGCATCCGACGATTGAGACCGTATTGAAGGCGATGGTTTATACGACTTTATTGGAAGGGCTATTTTTTTATAGCGGATTTGCTTTTTTCTACAATTTGGCGAGGCACCAGAAGATGGTCGGTACGTCCACGATGATATCTTACATTAACCGGGACGAACTGCAACACGGAAAAGCCATCAGCGACATCTTCCGAGCAGCCTTGGCGGAGCATCCGGAATATAATACAGATGAATTCGCTTCCTGGATCTACAATCAATTCCGCCACTCGGTCGAGCAAGAGGTCATCTGGAGCCGGTATGTCTTAGGGGAAATAGAGGGAATTGACCTCGAGCAAATGGAAGGCTATATCAAGTACCGTGCGAATAAAATGTTGAGAATGCTTGGCTTAAGTGAAATTTATCCGGAACACACCGAAAATCCGATGAAATGGATCCGTGCGTATGTGGATAATTTTGATGACACCAAAACGGATTTCTTTGAGCAGACATCCCGACAATATGTCAAAACGAGCGACTTAAACGGATTTGATGAGTTGTAATGATTAGTATAGAGGCGGCAACTCAATAAGTTCTAACAGGAAATTAGACTGTCCAGAAAGCAGTGAAAACTGACTTCTGCGACAGTCTTTTTTTTACAGCAAAATTTCTAAAGCGTTCCGGGAAACTCCTTCATTGTACTACTCAGCGTTGTTTGCCATGGAAAGCCAAAGAAATTAGGTGTTTCCCTAATAGAGGGTTTATGGAATAAGTTTTAGAATAAAGGGTAAGAGGAAGAAGAGGGTATATATTCATCAAGTAGTATTAATTTGGAATAAAAATAAAAAGGAGCGTGTCGTATCATATGAAAACGAAATTCGGTTTAAATTATTTTAAACCCATTGAACGATACTCCGGCAACTGGTCCGTTCTTGAGGAAAAAAGCCGGGATTGGGAAAACATGTATCGGCAGCGTTGGTCTCATGACAAGGTGGTCCGTACGACACATGGAGTGAACTGTACCGGATCCTGCAGTTGGAAGGTTTTTGTGAAGAACGGGATCATTACATGGGAGAACCAGCAGATTGACTATCCTTCATGCGGCCCCGATATGCCGGAATTCGAACCACGCGGCTGTCCACGTGGTGCTTCGTTTTCTTGGTATGAATATAGCCCGTTGCGAGTGAAATACCCGTACATACGAGGGAAGCTCTGGCGTATGTGGACCGAAGCGATCACGGAACATAAAGATCCGGTGAAAGCTTGGGCAAGCATCGTAGAGGATCCCGAAAAGACAGCTGAATATAAGAAGGCGCGTGGGAAAGGAGGGCATATCCGTGTCGATTGGCGGGATGCGACCGTCCTGATTTCCGCACAGCTCATTTACACGATCCAAAAGTATGGACCGGACCGGATTGCAGGCTTCACGCCGATCCCGGCCATGTCCATGGTCAGTTACGCTTCCGGAGCCCGCTTCCTTTCATTGCTTGGCGGAGAAATGCTCAGTTTTTACGATTGGTACGCTGACTTGCCGCCGGCTTCCCCGCAGATTTGGGGAGAGCAGACGGATGTTCCGGAATCGAGTGACTGGTTCAATGCGGGCTATTTGATCATGTGGGGATCGAACGTCCCGCTGACTCGTACACCGGATGCTCACTTCATGACGGAAGTGCGCTACAAAGGGACGAAAGTCGTTTCTGTCGCACCGGATTACGCGGAAAGTGTTGTCCATGCCGACGACTGGATCGGTGCGGAACCCGGCACGGATGCAGCCGTCGCTCAAGCGATGACGCATGTCATTTTGGATGAATTCTATGAGAAGCGGCAAGAGCCGATGTTCCTGAATTATGCGAAGCAGTATACAGATATGCCATTCCTTCTCATGCTGGATGACTTTGACGAAGGGGCGTTCAAGGCAGGACGGTTCTTGCGCGCGAGCGACCTCGGCAGCCAAGCAGAAAACGGAGAATGGAAACCTGTCATCCTCGATGAAGTGGCGAATGAAATCATCGTCCCGAACGGCACGATGGGACAACGATGGGAAAACGAAGTGAAATGGAATCTGATTCTGGAGAACGAGGATGGATCCCGCATCGAACCTGCCTTATCGCTTGTCGACCATGGGGCGGAATGGAAGGAAATCGTCTTCCCGTATTTCGACAATACGTCCAATGGCACGTTCAGAAGACCGATTCCTGTCAAGAAGATCGCTATGAAAGACGGGACGGAAAAATGGGTGACGACCGTCTATGACCTGATGCTGAGCCAATACGGCATCAGACGAATCGGCAGTGACTTGGAAGCGAAGGGCTATGACGACCCGGACTCTTTCTACACACCGGCTTGGCAGCAGAAAATAACAGGTGTTAAACCGGAATTGGTCACACAGATTGCGCATGAATTCGCACAGAATTCAATCGATACGGGTGGGCGTTCGATGATCATCATGGGGGCCGGCATCAACCACTGGTTCAACAGCGACACGATTTACCGGTCGATCCTCAACCTTGTCGTACTCACCGCATCCCAAGGAGTGAACGGCGGCGGATGGGCGCATTACGTGGGACAGGAGAAGTGCCGCCCGATTGAAGGCTGGAGTTCAATCGCCTTCGCACGGGATTGGCAAGCACCGCCGCGGCTGCAGAACGCTACGTCCTTCTTCTATTTCGCGACGGAACAATGGAAATATGAAGAAGCGGGGATCCAGCCGCTTCTGTCACCGACAGGAGGCAAAGCGAAGTATGATCATCCGGCTGATTATAATGTCCTGGCTGCAAGACTCGGCTGGCTCCCTTCCTATCCGCAGTTCAATAAAAACAGCCTGTTGTTTGCGGAGGAAGCGGCGAAATCCGGTGCTGCGACGACGGAGGAGATTGTCCGACATACGGTTGAAAGGCTGAAATCAGGAGAAGTCAAATTTGCCTGCGAAGACCCGGGCGCACCTGAAAACTTCCCGCGCACGATGTTTGTCTGGCGCTCGAATCTCGTCTCGAGTTCCGCCAAAGGGCAGGAATATTTCATGAAGCACCTCTTCGGGGCGTCGGATGGACTGCTCGCTACGCCGAATGATGATATGAAACCGGATGAAATGGTATGGCGCGAAGACGTGGAAGGGAAGCTCGATCTTCTCGTCGCACTCGATTTTCGCATGACGGCTACGCCGATGTATGCCGATATCGTATTGCCGGCGGCCACCTGGTATGAAAAGGTGGATCTGTCCTCCACGGATATGCACCCATTTGTCAATCCGTTCAATCCAGCGGTCGATCCGCTTTGGGAGTCGCGATCCGACTGGGACATCTATCGGACGATCGCCCAAACGTTTTCCGAAATGGCGAAAAAGCATTTGCCTGGGGTCTACAAGGATTTGGTCACGACACCGCTTGCCCATGATTCCGCGCAGGAAATCGCACAGCCATACGGGGAAGTGAAAGATTGGAAGAAGGGCGAAGTCGAAGCGATCCCAGGCAAGACGATGCCGGGCATGGCGATTGTCGAACGGGACTACACGAAAGTGTATGACAAATACATTACCCTAGGACCGTTGCTGTCGACAGGAAAAGTCGGGGCGCATGGCGTCAGCTTCCCTGTCGCTGAAGAATATGAAATGCTGAAGAGCATCAATGGCGTTTATTTTGATGAATCAATTAAAAACGGTCTTCCGAAATTAAATACTGCAAAGCAAGCGGCAGAGGCGATCTTGGCGCTTTCATCCGCCACGAACGGCCGGGTTTCCCAGCGAGCGTTCGAAGCGGCTGAAGAGTTGACGGGGGTCGAATTGAAGGACATTTCAGCCGACCGGGCAGCGGAGCGGTTTACATTCGCCGCTATCACGGCACAGCCGCGGGAGGTCATTCCGACGCCGGTCTTCAGCGGATCGAACAAGCTTGGTCGACGCTACTCGCCGTTCACGACAAATATTGAGCGCCTCGTGCCCTTCCGGACATTGACAGGTAGGCAGCATTTTTATATCGACCATGAATTGTTTTTGGATTTCGGAGAAGCACTGCCGGTCTATAAACCGACATTGCCGCCGATGGTATTCGGACCGCGTGACAAGCAAATTGTGGGCGGACAGGATTCCTTGGTACTCCGTTATTTGACGCCGCACGGAAAGTGGAATATCCATTCGACGTATCAGGACAATCAGCATATGCTCACATTGTTCCGGGGAGGGCCGACTGTCTGGATTTCGGACCTGGACGCGAAAGAGCATGGCATCGACGACAACCAATGGCTGGAAGTGTATAACCGGAACGGCGTCGTGACAGCCCGTGCGGTCGTCAGCCACCGGATGCCGAAAGGGACGATGTTCATGTACCACGCCCAGGATAAGCATATCCAAGTACCTGGATCAGAGATTACGGAACAGCGCGGGGGCAGCCATAATGCGCCGACCCGCATTCATATGAAACCGACGCAAATGGTCGGCGGATACGCACAACTTAGCTACGGATTCAATTACTATGGGCCGATCGGGAACCAACGTGATGAGTACGTGGCGGTCCGTAAGATGAAGGAGGTCAACTGGCTTGAAAATTAAAGCGCAAGTTGCAATGGTTATGAATCTGGACAAATGTATCGGGTGCCACACTTGTAGTGTGACGTGCAAAACGACATGGACGAACCGTGAAGGCGCGGAGTATATGTGGTTCAACAACGTGGAGACAAAGCCGGGGATCGGCTATCCGAAACGATGGGAAGACCAGGAAGTGTACAAAGGCGGCTGGCAAATCAACAAAAAAGGGAAATTGGAGTTGAAGTCGGGCTCCAAGCTATCCAAGATCGCCCTTGGGAAAATCTTCTACAATCCGGATATGCCGGAGATGAAGGATTTTTATGAGCCATGGACGTATGATTATGAAAAACTGACGATGGCCGGCGACAGTAAACATACACCCGTCGCCCGTGCGAAGTCGATCGTGTCCGGAGAATATATGGATCCCGAATGGGGTCCGAACTGGGAAGATCAGCTAGCCGGGGGGCATATTACGGGGCCAACCGATCCGAATATCGAAAAAATCGAAGAGGAAATCAAATTCAATTTCGAACAAGCCTTCATGATGTATTTGCCAAGGCTTTGCGAACACTGTCTGAACCCGAGCTGTGTCGCTTCCTGCCCGGCAGGTGCCATTTACAAGCGCGATGAAGACGGAATTGTCCTTGTCGACCAAGAAGCATGCCGAGGCTGGCGTTATTGTACGACCGGCTGCCCTTATAAAAAAGTGTATTTTAATTGGAAGACGAATAAAGCTGAAAAATGTACATTCTGCTTCCCGCGCATCGAATCCGGATTGCCGACAGTCTGTTCCGAGACATGTACAGGCCGGATCCGTTACCTTGGCGTATTGCTCTATGATGCAGATCGTGTATTGGAAGCGGCGTCCACTCCAGAGCCGACAGATCTATACGAAGCACAATGTGACTTATTCCTGGACCCATATGATCCGGAAGTGATCGAACAGGCGAGAAGGGACGGCATCACGGAAGAATGGATCGAGGCGGCCCAGAACTCACCGGTCTACAAGCTGGCCATCGAGTATCGCCTGGCATTCCCGCTACATCCGGAATACCGGACACTTCCGATGGTCTGGTATATTCCGCCGCTTAGCCCGATCATGAACTATTTCGAAGGGAAAGATTCCATCAACAATCCAGATGCAATCTTCCCGGCCATCGAAGAAATGCGGATTCCAATCCAATACCTTGCAAATATGCTGACGGCAGGAGATGCGGCTACAGTGAAAGGCGGATTACAACGGATGGCGATGATGCGCTCCTATATGCGCGCCATTTCCTCAGGCAAAGAGTTTGATGAATCGAGATTGGAGCGGGTCGGGCTGACTGCCCATCAGACGAAACAGATGTATCGTCTATTGGCGATCGGCAAGTACGAAGAGCGTTTCGTCATTCCGACTTCCCATAAGGAAGGGCATATGAATGCGTACCGCTCCCAAGGTTCCGCCGGATTTGATGGGATGGGCGATTATAGCATGGGCACGGCACCAAGCCAGTTCAGCTACTCCGTCATGGGGTCGGATGGCAACTGTGATGGCTGCGGTCCCGTCAACCCGGTGAAGACAGGGAAGGAAATCTATGAAGAGAACTTCTACGGGGGGATTTGGCGTGATTGATCTCAACCGATTGTACGAAGTGAAACAAGCGGCCGGATTCTTCGCCAACCAGTTGACGTATCCCAAGAAAACCACCTTTCATCCATCGGTTCTGGAAGGATCCTTTGACCCTTCAGACCCGGCCTATGAGGATATTGCGACCTATTGGCGCCTTATGCATGAATACAGCATGGATGAAATACAGGAGATGTACACCTCTACATTCGATTTCCAGAAAGTGACCACGTTATTCATGACGTACATCAAGTACGGGGATTCGAAAGAGCGAGGACAAATGCTGGCCAAACTGAAGGTGCTCTATGAAATGTTCGGTCTAGATATGCCGGATGGCGAATTATCCGACTTTCTTCCCCTTATGTGCGAATTCATCTATGCGGCGGAATGGAGGGGCGATCCAAGAGCTCCACAAAGCTTCTCTTTGCTGCTTGCAGTCATCGAGGACGGTTCCTTCCATTTGATGAAGGCGCTCGAAAAATTCGAGAGTCCATACTTCTATTTGATTAGAGGAATGAGAGAAACGTTTAAAACCTGTATTCGACAGGAGGCGTCTGCAAATGAGTGAACAATTTCTGTGGGTCATTTTCCCTTATGTCTGTATGGCGGTATTCATCGTCGGCCATATTTTCCGTTACCGAAATGACCAATTCGGATGGACGGCCAAGTCGAGTGAGTTTATCGAGAAAAAGCAATTGATGATTGGGAGCCTGCTGTTTCATCTTGGAATCATTCCGGTCATCCTTGGTCATGTTGCCGGCTTGGGTATCCCGAAGACGTGGACCCGGGCACTCGGCATCAGCGATCATATGTACCATATGGGGGCTGTCTGGGGCGGTGGATTTTTCGGAGTGGTGACATTGATCGGGATGATCATTTTGACGTCAAGGCGACTCACAAATAAAAGTGTACGGCAATTGTCGTCCGCTTCCGACATGATTGTCAACACGCTACTTCTTTTCATCGTTTTCATCGGGGTGTACAGTTCCCTTGTGACTAATAATTTAAATCCGGGCTTCGATTATCGGGATTCAATATCGGTCTGGTTCCGATCCTTGCTCATCTTCCGCCCGGAAACGGCGTATATGACTGTCGTGCCGCTCGCTTTCAAATTGCATATCTTGACGGGGTTTTTAATATTCGCCATGTGGCCTTTTACAAGGCTCGTCCACGTATGGAGTGTTCCTTTGAATTATGTGGGTAGAAGCTATATCCTTTATAGAAAGAACAGTCCAAATTAAGTCGGGATAGAGGCGCCTGCCTCGCCCGGATGGGAGAAATTGAGATGAATGGACAGCAGGATTTTGATTACCAGCAGGAAATAGAATCGCTGCGTGATAGGTTCAAATTTGATTTCATCGGGTTGGCGCTCATCCAAGCGGCCGACCAACGTTTTGAGCATAAATGGACGTATGTGTCGGGGAATCTGAGTGACCGTTATAAGCGGATCGTCCTGCAATCGGGAAAAGGGGTTGCCGGGAATGTCATCAAGACAGGAAAACCGACTCTCGTGGAAGACGTGGCGCAAGGTTTTTCGGCGGACGAACTGTTCAATTATCCGATTGTCGTAGCGGAGAAACTGAGTAGTTACGGTGCAATTCCGCTTTATAAAAATAACCGTGTGCAAGGAGTACTGCTAGTGGCCTATCGGGAAAATCGCCGGCTGACTCCGCAGCAGTTCAAGGAATTCAAGGATGCGATCGGCCCACGATTTGGCCCTTATTACAATATGGAGATGGTGAAGCTTTGACGCGCATGGAAGGTTTTCAATTGACGGATTTGCTATTGAAAATGTACGACAATGCATCGGAAGCCATCTTCTTTTTTAATCGGGAAGGGCAGGTTATTGCGTTGAATGAAACAGCCCGGTTGATCGTGGAGCCGGAAGTTGTCCATCAGATGATCGGGGGCAACCGGAACGCCATTTGCCTGACATGCAAAGGGTATACGAGCAGTCAGGAGCTCCGCACTTGCGATGGCTGTTATCTATCAAATCCGGAAGAGAATATTAGCTCTTTTCAAGTGTATTTGGAGACTCGGGGAAAAGGCGTTGTGCCCTATACTGCGAGTTTCCAGACGGTTGATGAAGAGAACGGGCTCCGGGTACTGATGCTCCGGGACTTGACGAAGCAGTTCAAGACGCAGGAGTCGTTGAATCAGAAAATCATGGTGAAACGGATCATTGAAGCGCAGGAGGATGAACGGAAGCGGATCTCCCGGGAGCTTCATGACAGCGTCGCCCAAGAGATGCTCAGCACGCTGGTGGATATCCGCTTGTTGAAGTATATGAACATCGAAGGGGAAGCACTGGATAAGGTTAAGGAAACGGAAATCGAATTAATGCGGTTACTGGATGATATACGGCATCTGTCCGTTGAACTTAGACCTGCCACGCTGGATGATCTCGGTCTGGAGGCGGCCTTCCGCACCCATTTCAAGTGGTTGGAGAAGAACTATGGCCTTGTCGTGCATTTCACGGCCGAATTGGACTCGAAGCGGTACGAAGGGGAAATCGAAACGGTCGTCTACCGGATATGCCAAGAAGCGATCTTCAATGCGTTGAAATATGCGGAAACTGATGATGTGGCCGTCCGTTTATTTGAAAAAGAAGGGACCTTGATCCTCCATGTCATCGATGAAGGGGTCGGCTTTCATGTAGATCATCCGGACGCCAAAGGGACCGGGCTCGGGCTGTATGGAATGAAAGAAAGGGCCGAGCTCGTCAATGGACAATTGACGATTCTGTCCGAACCGGGGAAAGGGACGGTCGTCCAATTGGAGGTCCCGTTAGTCAAAGGGGGAACTACGAATGAAAATCATCATAGCGGATGATCACGCCGTCGTCCGCAGCGGCTTCATGCACATCTTGAACTTCCAAGAAGATATGGAAGTGGTCGCGACGGCGGCGGATGGGCTGGAAGCTTATGATCAAGTCGCTTTACACCGGCCAGATGTCTTATTGATGGATCTGAGCATGCCGCCTGGGCAGAGCGGACTGATCGCCACGGGGAGGATCAAAGAAGAGTTCCCGGAAACGAAAATCCTCATTTTGACAATGTACGATGATGAAGAATACTTATTCCATGTCTTAAAGAACGGTGCTTCCGGTTATGTGCTAAAAAATTCGCCCGATGAGGAACTGTTGGCGGCCATTCGTACGGTGCATGCGGGTGGAATCTATATCCAACCGACGATGGAGAGCCCGCTCGTCCGGGAATTTCTTGAAAAGGACATGGATGGCGTCGAAACCGATCCGTATCGAATTTTGTCGAAGCGGGAGATTGAAATTCTGCCCCTAGTCGCGAGAGGGTATGGAAATAAGGAGATTGCGGAAAAGTTATTCATCTCCGTCAAAACGGTAGAAGCACATAAGGCGAAAATCATGGAGAAATTGCAGTTGAAAGGAAGGCCGGAACTCGTCGAGTATGCCCTGAAAAAGAAGTTGCTGAACTTCTGAAGGAGGTTTTCCAATGGTGTCAAATCAAAAATTCAAGTTCGACCTGCCTGCCTTACGCGTTCTTGAGAATGAACATCAGTACCTCTTGTATATGATGGACGGCTGGCATTCGATTGTCCTCGGATTCGAACGGGATATCTATACGGAGGAAGAGGCAAGGGAAGCGCTCGGAACACTGCGAAAACAGATTGTGGAGTTCATCGAGCCGTTCAAAAACCATACCGATAAGGAAGAGGAATTCCTGTTCCCGATGTTGGCCCGCTATGTGGGAGACGAGCAAGGTCCGGTAGCGGCCACGGAAGAAGAACACGGGGAGATCGATGCGTATATCGGCCATTTTCTTCATCATACGCTTGGCGACTTGACGCAATTATCCCTCGCGGAGATGAAAGAAGTGGTCCGAGATGCAGGAGAGGCTTTCGAAGTGATCACCATTCATTTTATCAAAGAGGAATCCATCCTTTATCCCATGGTGAATACAGTGTTACGCAAGGAGGAGCAGGAACAGCTCTTCAAGGAATTATATACCCCTCTCGTATGATTCATGTTTCTTCCAGTTCAGGAAGGGGAAATCAAAGAAGCAATGAATCGAATGCTTCATTCAAAATTTCAGGATGGGAATGATTTGAATGATCAGGAAAATGCAATTGCCTCTACAAACAGCAAACTTGGTCGTCGGCTTCATGGTATGGGTGCTCATATCCTCCTTGTTGCCATTCATCACGGAAGATATCACAATTCCGGCTGAACGGCTGGCCATCGTGACAGCGATTCCGGTCGTCCTCGGATCGATCTTACGAATTCCACTCGGTTATTATGCGAATATCTTCGGAGCGCGGATCATCTTTCTCGTAAGTTTCATCTTGCTTCTTTTTCCGGTGTACTACATAAGTGAAACGTCTTCGGTCGCCGGTCTGATCATTGGCGGAACCTTCCTCGGGATCGGGGGAGCGGTCTTCTCCGTCGGGGTCACCTCCTTGCCGAAATATTTTCCGAAGGAGAAGCATGGGCTCGTCAATGGGATCTACGGGATGGGGAACGTCGGGACGGCGATTTCCACATTTGCCGCTCCTGTTCTAGCTACGAAGTTTGGCTGGTCGACGACCGTTAAATTCTATCTGATTTTACTGCTCGTGTTCGCCGTGTTGAACTTCCTGTTCGGGGACCGGAAAGAAGCGAAAGTGAAAACATCGCTTGTCGAGCAGATCAAAGGTGTCTATAAAAATGAGAAACTTTGGTTTTTCTCGTTATTCTATTTCATCACATTCGGTTCCTTCGTCGCCTTTACGGTCTTCCTGCCGAATTTCCTCGTGACGTATTTCGGCTTGGAGAAGGTGGACGCCGGAATGCGGACAGCAGGTTTCATTGCCGTCGCCACGTTCATCCGTCCAGTCGGCGGCTGGCTTGCGGATAAATTCCAACCGTTGTTTCTGCTCATGGGCGTGTTTGCAGGATTTACATTTGCGGCAGTGATCCTCGCTTTTTCTCCATCCATCGGACTTTACACGGTGGGGAGTATGATCATCGCCATCTGTGCGGGTCTCGGAAACGGGGTCATCTTCAAATTGGTGCCGATGTATTTCAACAAACAAGCGGGAACGGCGAACGGGATCGTTTCGATGATGGGAGGACTTGGTGGCTTTTTCCCTCCGCTGCTTCTGGCGACCATCCATTCCATGACCGGCTCCTATTCGATCGGCTTCATGGCATTCTCGCAAGTCGCCTTGGCTAGTCTTATCATGGTCATCTGGCTGTATTATATGGATCGTCTGTCATTGCAAAACGAAGTGTTCAATTCGACAGCCCAAGGAATTCTGGTGACGGATACAACAGGACAGATCAAAGCAGTCAATCCTGCCTTCACCCGATTGACAGGGTTCACGGAAGAAGAGGCGCTCGGCAAGAATCCGAATATGCTCAGCTCCGGCAGGCAATCCCCGGATTTTTACAAAGATATGTGGGAGATGCTTGGAGAAGAGGGCAGATGGCAAGGCCAATTATGGAATAAACGGAAAGACGGAAAAGAGTATTTGGAATTGCTCACCATCGCTGCCGTGAAAGATGGCTCCGGGGATACGGTCCGATACGTCGGGACGTTCAACGACATTACACCACGCCAGGAAGAGGGCAATCGATCGGAATGATCGGTCGCCCTCGACGTGTTTTCAAAGCTATGTTCAATGGTAATTTATATAATAGAGAAAAAGCCTTTTGGAAAGGAGGCGAAGAAGTGGACGATCGTTATTCAAGGCAGACTTTATTCAAACCGATCGGGCATGCCGGGCAGGCGAAGTTGGCGGAGGCGCATGCGTTTCTGGTCGGTTGCGGTGCTCTCGGATCGTCGATTGCGGAAACGTTGGTGCGTGCGGGTATCGGGAAATTGACCATTGCCGACCGTGATTATGTCGAAGCGACCAATTTGCAGAGACAGCAGCTCTTCACGGAAAACGATGCGGAGGGCGGAGTCCCGAAAGTGGTGGCTGCCGAAAAGCGGTTGCGCCAAATCCGGGCCGATGTAGAAATTGTGACGGTACTTGACCATATCGATGGACCGCTCCTGGAACGGTTGGCCCCCGATGTCGATATTCTGTTAGATGCAACAGATAATTTCGAGACCCGGCTATTGCTGAACGATATGGCATGGAAAAAGGGGATTCCTTGGATTTACGGGGCATGTGTCGGGAGTACAGGCGTCGTTTTTCCGTTCATTCCGGGACGCTCCGCCTGTTTTCGCTGTCTATTGCCCGTCCTTCCAGCGGTGAATGAAACTTGCGATACGGCTGGAATCATCGCCCCGGCCGCTCAAATTGCAGCAGCCCATCAGAGTGCGGAGGCGCTGAAATGGCTGACGGGAAACGAAGCGGCCATGCGAAAGAAAGTGCTGCATTTTGACATTTGGAACAATACATATGTGGAGGCGGGGATTTCCCGGATCCGGCACGAACAATGCGAAACTTGTGGAAAGGCACCCACGTATCCCGCTCTCGAACGGACGGAAGGGACCGGCTATGCCGTCTTATGCGGCCGGGATACGGTGCAGATCGTACCGGAGGAGGGCCGTACTTTGACGATTGAAGACGGGGAGCGGGTGGCCATCCGTCTGGGAGAAGCGTATAAGAAGACGCCGTTTTTCATCCAATTCCATGCAGACGAATACCGTTGCGTGTTATTCGGAAACGGCAGGCTACTCATTCACGGCTTGCGAGATATAAGAACGGGCCGGAAACTGTACCATCAATTATTTGGTTGAATAGGGGGAGCGGTCATTGTCACATTTGGAGGAGTTGGATCGGGAGCGGTCATTGTCGGTTTGTGTTTTGACGATCAGCGATACGCGGATACCGGAAGAGGATACAAGCGGAATGGTCATCCGCCGGAAGTTGGAGGAGGCTGGACATCTAGTCGCGGAAACCCGAATTTGCCGGGATGATCCACATCAGATTGCTGCAGCGCTCGTCCATTGGTTCGAAAACGACGATATTGATGGAATCATTACAACGGGCGGAACGGGCATTAGCCATCGCGATGTCACGATCGAAACGGTGTCACCTTTTTTTACGAAAACATTGGACGGTTTCGGTGAACTGTTCCGTTATGTCAGCTACACGGAGGATGTCGGATCAAAGGCTTTATTAAGCCGGGCGACCGCGGGCACCGTCCAGAACCAGGCGGTCTTCGTTCTGCCCGGTTCCTCGAAGGCGGTTGCCTTGGCGATGGAGAAGTTAATCTTGCCGGAAATCCATCATATTGTGCATGAATTAAAAAAGCATCTTACGGAATAGGACTTATCCTTCCCGTTGGAAATCGCCATTTTTGCCGCCAGTCTTTTTCAGCAGCATCGTCGGGCCGATGATCATTTCTTTGCCCGCAGCTTTACACATATCGTAGATGGTGAGCGCCGCAACTGAGGCTGCTGTGAGGGCTTCCATTTCAACCCCGGTCAAGCCTTTCGTTTTCACCTCGGCTTGGATCAGGACTTCGAAGTGCTTGGCATCTTCATCAATTTTCCAATCAAACCGGACGTCGATCCCTGTCAATGGCAGCGGATGGCACATCGGGATGATGTTCGCCGTGTTTTTGGCCGCCATGATGGCCGCCACTTGGGCAACCGCGAAGACGTCGCCTTTCTTGTTCGTTCCCTCCGTTATTTGGGAGTGGATCGTTTCATTGACGATGATGGAGGATTTGGCGATGGCCGTACGTGCCGTGACCGCCTTGTCCGAGACATCGACCATTTTAGCGCGGCCTTGTTCGTTGAAATGGGTAAGTTCAGACATCGTATCGCGTCCTTTCTGCTAATGGTAGTTTGTGTAGATACAGTATAACAGATGGAAGTGGGGGGATTTGCATGGTTGAATTGAGGAAGCCTATCCCGGTAGCGGAGGCTGTGCGCCGGGTGATGGACAACGTACAGCCGATCGGGACGGAGAACGTGCCTTTGGAAGATACATACGGAAGGATCTTGGCGGAGCCAATCATTGCAAAACATGATGTCCCGCCTTTTGACCGATCGCCATACGACGGATTTGCCATTCGCGCCGAAGATTCGACTGGCGCTTCGGGAGAGGAGCGGGTGGCGTTTTCCGTCATCGGCGAAATCGGTGCGGGCCATGTGGGAGAAAAAGCGCTTGGGGCGAATGAAGCCTACCGGATCATGACGGGGGCGCAAATACCGCTCCAGGCAGATACCGTCGTCATGCTGGAGCAAACCGTTGAACAGGGGAACGGCTTTACAATCCGAAAAGCGTTTGCTCCGGGGGAGAATATTTCATTTCAAGGGGAAGATGCGAAAGAGGGAGAAACGCTCATTGAGGCGGGGACCCTTATCCATCCGGGGACAATCGCCCTGCTTGCCACGTTCGGCTATGCCGAAGTGAAAGTGGGGAAACGGCCGGTAGTCGGGATTTTATCAACGGGAACTGAATTGCTTTCCGTCTCGGACGAGCTGGTGCCTGGAAAAATCCGCAATTCGAACGGCCCGATGGTGGAAGCCCAATTGAAACAGATGGGAATTGAGTGCCGATCCTACGGCGCCATGGAAGATGATTTGGATGCTTGCACTGCTATCGTCGAACAGGCCCTTGCGGAAACGGATGTCCTGTTGACGACCGGAGGCGTGTCCGTCGGCGACTATGATTATTTGCCGGCCATCTATGAGCGGCTCGGTGCGAAAGTGTTATTCAATAAAGTGATGATGCGTCCGGGCAGTGTGACAACAGTGGCGGTGCTGGAGGGGAAATTATTGTTCGGATTGTCCGGGAATCCGTCCGCTTGCTTCACTGGGTTCGAATTGTTTGCACGGCCGGCCATTCTCGGTATGATGGGAGGAACAGCGCCGTATATGCCGCGGATGAAAGCGAAACTCGGTGAAGATTTCACGAAACCGAACCCGTTCACGCGTTTTATCCGAGCCGTTTGGGAACTGGCACCAGAAGGGCTGATCACAGTGCCTGCCGGTTTCAATAAATCAAACGCCGTGTCGTCGATTGCACGGGGGAATTGTCTTATCGTACTGCCGAGCGGGACACGGGGGTACGAGAAAGGGATGGAAGTCGATATTTTGCTGATCGGTGCTGAACAGGGTGTCCGTGATTGGGTATTATGAAGACGCTCCATATCGTCGGCTTCAAAAATAGCGGGAAAACGACATTGATCACTAGATGGGTCCACCTTTTGAAAGCACAAGGGAGGTCGGTCGCCGTCCTGAAGCATCATGGGCATGGCGGAACGCCCGCGATGCCCGATGACGGGACGGATACGATGCAGTTTTGGAATAGCGGAGCGGACATGACGGTCGTGGCAGGGGGCGGAGCCGTGCAATTGCTTTGGAATGAAGAGCCCCCCTTTGACCAATTGAAGGCCTTGTCCGCAATGGGACATCCGGATGTACTTCTCATTGAAGGGTATAAGGGTGAGACGGGAGAGAAGGTCGTCCTTCTTCGGGGAGTAGAAGACTGGAGTCCTCTTGGAAAAGTGACAGACATCCGGCTCGTCGTCGGTTGTCCGGAATTGGAGTTGGACATGCCGCATATCCAGTCACGGGACAGCGTTAGCGAATTGGACGATTGGTTTACCAAATGGCTAGTAGAGGAGGATGCAAATGAAACCTTTTGAAATCGTGGAAACGCCGATAGAAATTCAGAAATATATGGATTATGTCCTTCATCCATCGGCTGGCGCGGTGACGGTATTCACCGGCAATGTGCGGGAATGGACGCATGGCGTTCGGACATTGTACTTGGCTTATGAGGCGTATGTGCCGATGGCGGAGAAGAAGATGGCGGAAATCGGTGCGGAGATGGAAGAGAAGTGGCCGGGCGTGAAGGTGGCGATTGTGCATCGGATCGGCGAGCTGCATATATCCGATATCGCGGTGCTTATTGCTGTTTCCTCCCCCCATCGGAAAGCGGCGTATGAAGCGAATGAATACGCGATCGACCGCATTAAGGAAATTGTCCCAATCTGGAAGAAGGAGATTTGGGAAGACGGGGAAGAGTGGATCGGCGCACAGAAAAAATATCCGGAGCAGGGGGTGCAGAATTGATCCGAGTGAATTATTTTGCTAGGCTTCGTGAGTTGACGGGTAAAGGAGAAGAGACGATCGATCGTGAAACGATGACGGTTCAGGAATTGCTCGATTGGGCGGAAGAGACGTACCCCGGCTTTGGGGCGACTCCTGTCCACGTGGCGGTGAATGAAGAGTACGCCTTGAAAGAGGATATCATCCAATCGGGAGATAGTTGCGCATTCATCCCGCCGGTGAGCGGGGGATGACGAAGACGGTCGGCGTCGTACTGGCCGGAGGGCTATCTCGGCGGTTCGGGTCGCCGAAAGCATTTGCCCGGTTGGATGGCCGGCCGTTTTACCGGATTGCAATGGACGCGCTGGACGGGCTGTGCAGCGAGATGGTCATCGTGGCGCGGCCGGAGCTACTCGCGGGATTTCCGGAAACGGCGACAGTTATCGTAGATATGGAAGAGTTTAAAGGGCTCGGTCCGCTTGCAGGGATTCTGTCGGCGATGGAATTTGTGGAAGCGGACCGCTATGTCATATTGCCATGCGATATGCCTTATATTAGTCGTTCGGTTATGGAGGGGTTGATTCGCCAACATCGATCCGGCGTGACGGCGGTCCGGGCGGAAGATAGGTTTCACCCGCTCATTTCCATTTGGGATCGGGATTTGAGACAGGCACTGCGAACCGCCCTTGAAAAAGAACAACTGCGCGTAATGGAAATTCTGTCATCGGTTGGTGTGACGTGGGTGGACGGCAATAGATTGGCAAAAAACGATAAGCGGGCGTTCCGAAATGTGAATGACCCCAGCTTACTGGAAAGGGATTGAGGACAATGGAAGCCATCTTAGACAAGCTCGGAAGGCCGATCCGGGATCTGCGGATTTCGGTGACGGACCGTTGCAATTTCCGCTGTTCCTACTGCATGCCGAAAGAGATTTTCGGCGATGATTATGTATTCCTGCCAAAGGGGGAACTGCTCGCATTCGAAGAAGTGGAGCGGTTGGCCCGTCTCTTTGCCTTGCTCGGAGTGAAAAAATTGCGCCTGACTGGCGGGGAACCGCTTTTGCGCCGAGGTTTGCCGGAGTTGGTCGGAAAATTGATGGACGTTCCGGGAATTGAGGATATCGGGTTGACGACGAACGCGGTTCTGCTCCGTCAACATGCCCGTCCGCTATATGATACGGGGCTTCGACGCCTGAATATCAGCCTGGATGCCCTCGATTCCGTCATTTTTGGCGAAATCAACGGCCGGGGTACCGGACCGGAATTGATTCTTGAAAATATTGACTATGCGAAAGAAGTCGGATTTGATGTTAAAGTGAATATGGTGGTCCAAAAAGGGGTCAATGAAACGGAAATCCTTCCGATGGCCGCTTATTTCAAGGAACGCGGAATCACACTCCGCTTCATCGAATTCATGGATGTCGGAAATGACAACGCCTGGAGTTTCCGGAAAGTCGTGACGAAGAAAGAGATTTTTTCGATGTTGAATGAAACGCTTGATCTGGAACCGGTCGATGAGGATTATTACGGTGAAGTGGCGAAGCGTTACCGCTATGCGGATAACGGGGCAGAAGTCGGGTTCATCACATCCGTATCGGAATCGTTCTGCTCCACTTGTACCCGTGCCCGGCTATCTTCCGACGGTAAGTTATACACATGTTTATTCGCATCGGAAGGGTTCGATCTGCGGGAATTAGTCCGCAGCGGACAATCGGATGAGGAGTTGTTGATGGCCATCACGGAAGTATGGAACGGCCGGACCGACCGATATTCCGACGAACGAACCGAACAGACGGCGAAAAATCGGAAGAAAATCGGGATGAGTTATATCGGTGGGTGACAAAACGTATTGACCTGTCCGACTGGGTTATGTATAATTTAACAAACTACTTATTTCTGACAATTCCGACAAAAGGGAGTTAAAGTGACAATAATGTTGGAGAAATTATGTGATTTATATACTGATTTACAGGCC
Organism: Sporosarcina sp. FSL W7-1349; assembly: GCF_038003045.1. NCBI lineage: Bacteria > Bacillati > Bacillota > Bacilli > Caryophanales > Caryophanaceae > Sporosarcina > Sporosarcina sp. FSL W7-1349. The sequence continues at coordinate 2,459,487 of NZ_JBBOOK010000001.1, read as the reverse complement.
GATGATATCGAAATACTGAAAAACATTGCCTCTACTCTGCAATTATATGCTGATTTATCCGAAGCTTATATGTTCATTGATTGTAAGATGAAAGACAATGAGCATGCGATCGTAGTGGCAGAGGCTTTTCCGAAGACGGTGGATTCGGTCTATGAAAATTCGGTAGTGGGGAAAATCGTTTTTGATTCCTTTGAGCCGGGTGTCTTTTACAGCTACCGGAAAGGGCAGAAATCGGTCATTCGCCGTGCAGTCACGCAAGAGGGCAAGTCCGTCGAGCAAAGCGTTGTCCCCATTAAGAATGCTTCGCATCAAGTGATCGGCGTGCTGATTCAAGAGAGGGAAGTCGACTCTCCGGTAGCCCCCCCTTATGATTTGCGGAGACTTTCACTCGGTCAAGAGCCGATCGATTATGTGATGGGCGGAAAAAGTAGTAGCGAAATGCCGATAGTCTCTGACTTGTTGATGGAAATTTTCCTTCTGACGGATAATGAAAACCGGCTGATCTATGCGAATCCGGTGGGCGTCAAATTCGTGATGGAAATGAGCAGGACAGAGCAGATTTTGAATAAAAACATTGTGCAGCTGATGCCTTTTGTAAAACCGGTCTATGAGCAAAAAGACGATGTTTTCGTTTTTGAACTGACGTTGGACCAAAAAAATCTTGTCGTCAAAAAAGTTAGGTTGCGGCAGAAAAACAAGACGAAAGGCACCTTGCTTATCATCCAGGACTTGACGGAACTGCGCATGAAGGAAAAAGAGCTGATGATGAAATCGGTAGCGATCCAGGAAGTGCATCATCGTGTGAAAAATAATCTACAGACCGTCGCCAGTTTGCTGAGGCTGCAAATGCGGAAAGGGGTTCCGGAGGATAGCCGGCCCTATTTCGAAGATACATTAAATCGGATTTTTAGCATATCCTCTGTGTATGAAATGATTCTAGCGAATGAAAACGCGGAAGACGACGATATAAACATAATCGATCTGACGAAAAAAGTCTGTTCTGCCATGGTATTAAGCGGACTTCCAAAAAAAGTGGACTTGATTATTCGTTCAAATGGCAATACAATATTAACATCATCACGGAAAGCGGTTTCAATAGCTCTCATTGTAAATGAGCTAGTTCAAAACTCATTGAAGCATGCGTTCCCTGAAGATGTGCCGGGCGAAATTATTGTCAATTTCTTTTCAAAAGAGGAATGCTTGGAACTCCATATTATCGACAACGGCGTCGGAATCGGAGAGCGGAAAGCATCACTTGGTTTGGATATTGTCAACAATTTGGTCGTCAACGACTTGAACGGGAAGTTCGATTATGTGCCGGAAGAGATCGGAACACATGCGATCATCACGTTTCCAGTAAGTCCGGAGGTTATTATTTATTATGAGAAAGAGAATACTGATAGCTGAAGATGAATCTCTCATCCGGATGGATATTCGGATGATGCTGGAGGATGCCGGTTACGAAGTGGTGGCCGAAGCAGGAGACGGAGATCGGGCAATTGAGCTCGCATTTCAGCATAAACCTGATTTGATCCTGATGGATATTAAGATGCCGAAGATCAATGGATTGCAGGCAAGCCAGATTATCGGAAAACAGTTGGATTTGCCTATTTTGATCATCACGGCGTATAGCCAAAAGGAATTTATAGAAAAAGCCCAATTGGATAATGTCGTAGGCTATCTCGTCAAACCGATTGCGGAAGCGAATTTGATACCCGCAGTTGAAATCGCCTTGCATCAGTCCGCTAAGACGAAGCGACTGAAAGAGGAAATCAATACGGCAAAACGAGAAGTCGAAAGACGGAAATTGATTGAACGGGCGAAAGGTATATTGATGGAGGCGGAACAGTTGACGGAATCCGCCGCATTCAAGAAAATGAGAGATACTAGCATGTCTCGGCAAATGACAATGGAGTCGCTTGCCAATGAGATCATTTCAACATACAAGTAAATATAAACAAGCAAAGGCGCTTAAAGAGACTTTTCTTTAGGCGTCTTTTTGTTTTTGGAGAGGGGGACATTTTCAAAGATTGCAAGCCACGTTTTTGAAAATGAAATTTAGAGGGGGAACTCTACTATGGAAATGATCGGTACAGTAATAGTGTATATAATTATGGCTTGTGCTGTCGTAGGCGCTTTTGCTGCCATCAAGAACCCAGAAGATGGGTTGGGAAAAGAATTCATGTCCGGTCTCCACGCTGTCGGTCATATTTTCGTACCCGCAGCCGGAATCATGGCATCCATTCCGTATTTAACATGGTTCATCAGTAAATTCATCGGTCCTATTTTTGATAAGATCGGCGCGGACCCGGCTATTGCAGCGACGACCATTCTGGCGTCCGACATGGGTGGCTATCAATTGGCCGACGCGTTGAAGACATCGTATGAAGGGTGGATCATGGCATTGGTCGTCGGCTTCATGGCGGGTGCTACGATTGTATTCTCCATACCGATGGGACTTGCTATGTTGGATAAACGGGACCATAAATATATGGCGCTTGGCGTCATGTCAGGTGTATTGACGATTCCGATCGGTGCTTTGATTGCATCTGTTCTAATTGTTTTATTTAATACCGATGTCCGGGATGTCATTAGTACGACATCAGATTCTACATATGAATTTGTCATAAGTTATGGACAGATTCTGATTAATCTGTTGCCGCTCTTCATCTTTGTCATATTGATTGCCGCGGGGCTTAAATTCTTCCCGCGCGGCATGATCGCCGGCTTCATGTTATTTGGTCGAGTGATGGATGCGGCCATCAAGTTGGTCTTGGTCTTCTCCATTGTTGAAATTTTTACAGGCGTATTCAGTACGGTATTCGGAGCATGGGGCTTCGACCCGATCATGGCGGATGAGAAGGATCAATTCCGCGCGCTGGAAACAGCCGGTTATATCGGAATCATGCTGGCAGGAGCGTTTCCGATGGTATACTTGCTACGGAAATACGCTGCGAAACCATTGGAGGCAGGAGGGCGCAAGCTCGGTCTTTCCTCAGTGGGAAGTGCTGGTATCTTAGCTACGATGGCTAATATCTTAGCGATGTTCTCTCTCATCCGCTATATGCCGCCGAAAGATAAGGTCATCAACATTGCATTCGGTGTTTGTTCGGCATTCTTGCTAGGGGACCATCTTTCATTCACGGCAAACTTCCAACCGACTATCATCTTGCCGGTCATGCTTGGTAAGTTTTCTGCGGGAATCATAGCGATTGCGATCGCCTATTGGATTTCCGTTCCGACAGCCCGTAAATTGGAGGAAAAAGACCGTGCGGATGGTACGATCAAGCCGGGCGAGTATTTGGAAAATGCACCAACCGCGCCAGAGCAGGCAGAGAAACTGGAAGAGGAAGTAAAAGAGTCCGTCCCGGCGAATTCGTAAGCATGTGCTGCGAAGGAAGGAGGAGGCAACATGAAAGAGGAAAAACAACGATTTATCCAAGAATTTGTACCAGGTAAACAGATTACGCTAAGTCATTTAATTGCAAACCCTGATCCCGATATGTTTCAGAAACTGGGCATTCAACAGGCGGGAGCATTGGGAATTATGACATGTACACCGAGCGAGACCGTCATCATTGCGGGGGATTTAGCTACAAAATCGGCGAATGTATCAATCGGTTTCTTGGATCGGTTCACGGGAAGTCTCGTCATTGTCGGAAGTGTTTCGGAAGTGGATATGGCCATGAATGAAATCAACCGATTTTTGTCGGAGATGTTAGGATATACGCCATCCCCCATTACGAAGTCATAAGGATGTGTGTGACATGAAAAACCGGGTTATGTTGATCGGGGCGATCGGAGCGGGCAAGTCCACGTTGACCAATGCGCTGTTAGGGAAACAAGTGGATGCGGTTAAAACACAAACATTGATTTACTATGACTGGATAGTGGATACGCCTGGCGAATATACCGAGAATCCTTTATTTTATAAAAATATTATGGCGACTTCGTTGGAAGTGACGCATGTTTGTTATTTGCAGGATGCGACGAGCGGGAAGTTGATTTTCCCGCCGGGCTTCAGTACCGGGATTTCCAAATTGCCGATTGGGGTAATCACGAAATGCGATCATCCGGAGGCTGACATCGAGCGGTCATTGAATTTTCTTCGTTCCGTCGTCGTACAGGGAGGCCCCATTGTATTGACGTCTGCCGTTCAAGGAGTGGGAATTGCTCATATTCAGGAATTGGTGAAACTGAATGATCAGGCTTCCATGAAAGCATACGTAGAAGCGATGGACGACGATCGTCTGCTGTTCATCTGACTTTCTTTACACGTGGGAAAGTTCTTGCTATAGTAGAAGTATCGAATAGTACATGTGCATACATGAGGCAATGGCGCCTTTACAACTCGAAGAGAATTCTTTGGGCTTGTAAAGGCGCCTTTTTTTCTTTAGTTTTCATTCCAAATCAACATTCGAACTTTCCGTGGGGGAGGGAGGTGTCTGCATGCGAAAAAAGGAAACGATGATCAGCGCAGGAATTGATATTGGTACGAGCACGACCAAACTTATTATTAGCCGTTTTTCTTTAATGAACGTAGCGGGGACGACACATGTGCCCCGGATTGAAATTACGGACAAAGAAGTGCTATATAAAAGCCCGATTTTCCGAACACCCTTAGCCGATCCTGTCACGATTGATGTGGTGGGAGTGGAGAAGATTATCCGCTCGCAGTACATAGAAGCCGGCATCGAGCCCGCTCAGATTGAAACTGGGGCGGTCATCATCACAGGGGAGACGGCGACGAAGCGAAATGCCCGGGAGATGCTCCATTACTTATCCGGAGAGGTCGGCGATTTTCTGGTCGCCACGGCCGGACCGGATCTGGAGGGCATTATTGCGGCCAAAGGTTCGGGTGCCTTTGAGCAGTCCAGTCGCAGCAGGAAAGTGATCGCGAATATTGATATCGGCGGCGGCACAGCCAATGTGGCCGTTTATCGGGATAAAGAGTTGCTTGGGACGTGCACGATGCACATCGGCGGCAGGTTGATCGAATTCGAGAACGGGAAAATCCGATCGATTTCATCCCCCGTCCAACGCCTGTTAGATGAACACGAAATTACGCTGGGAATCGGTGATTCTTCTACATCGGACGGAGTAACCTTCGTCACTCGCTTCATGGCGGATTCGCTTGCCAGGATGCTTCGAAACGAGATGCGGGAGCAAGATCAGGCCCTATTGCTTGGGCATTCGCCGAATTGGAAAAGTCCGATTGATGTCATCGTATTTTCGGGCGGCATTTCGGAATGTATGTACCGGCATGAGTCGGAGGGTGAATCGACCGCAAAGTACGATGACATTGGAATCCTGTTGGCAGATGCGCTGCAACGGAACGCCGAACTTCAAGCGTTCGAGTGGATGGAACCCGTGGAAACGGTGCGGGCGACCGTCCTCGGTGCGGGTACGCAAACAACGGAGATCAGCGGCGCTACCATTCAAGTTGCTCCGGATGAGCTGCCGTTGAAAAACTTACCGGTTTATCATTATTCATTCAACTCCGATCTCCAGCGAGGGTTGGATGAATTCCCATCGGCCATTACAACCGCCATTGAAATGTTTGACGCGACAATGGAAGGCCAGAATTTCGCACTCTATATTTCGGAACTTCCGTATATGGGCTTCCGGGATATTCAGCGACTGGCAGAGGTGGTTACTGAAGCGATGGAGCAACGGCCTGTGCCGGATCAGCCGATCGTGTTGGTTTTGCAGTCTGATCACGCCAAGGTGTTAGGACAGACGTTGTTGGCTATGAAGGTCAAGCAGAGCGTCGTTTGTATCGATCAGATCCGTGTTGAACATGGGGATTATTTAGATATCGGAAGAGCACTCGATTCGGGTGTCGTTCCGGTAGTCGTGAAGACTTTAACATTTCACTCGTCATGAAAGAAGGTGTTGACCATTGAAATTACAAACAGCGTTAGGCGGAGTCCAATATCAATTTGCCGACTTGAAAGAAGTGATGGCGAAAGCCAACGAAGAAAAGTCGGGTGATCGACTCGCGGGTGTTGCGGCCGAAACGGTCCAAGAGCGCATCGCTGCCAAGACCGTCTTAAGCGAAATCCTTTTGAGCGATATCCGCAACAATCCTTTGGTCCCTGCCGAGACAGATGAGGTCTCCCGGATCATAGAGGAAGATTTGAATGAAAAGATTTATGGTGAGATTCAAAATTGGTCTGTCGCAGAGTTGAGAGAATACATTCTGAGCAATGAAGTCGGCGACCGTGAACTGAAGCGGATCAGTCGAGGTCTGACATCCGAGATGATCGCCGCTGTTGCAAAATTGATGTCCAATCTAGATTTGGTCCATGCGGCCAATAAAATTGAAATCCTGACAACTTGCAATATAACAATCGGCCATAAAGGGACCCTTTCCTCGCGTCTCCAGCCGAACCACCCGACGGACAATGTCGATGGGATGATCGCTTCCCTGAAAGACGGGTTGTCTTACGGGATCGGGGATGCCGTGATCGGGATCAATCCGGTCGATGACTCTGTCGAAAGTGTCAAACGGCTGCTCCACGCGACGAAGGATTTTATTCAGGAATGGGAAATTCCTACACAAAACTGTGTATTGGCCCATGTGACGACTCAAATGAAAGCTGTTGAACAGGGTGCTCCGGCTGATATGATCTTCCAAAGTATCGCGGGGACGGAGAAGGCGAATCGCTCCTTCGGCATCTCGGCGGAGTTGATCGCGGAAGCCCGGGATCTGGCTATGAAGCAAGGTACTGGCACGGGGCCACAGGTGATGTATTTCGAGACGGGGCAAGGCTCCGAATTATCGGCGGAAGCGCATTTCGGTATCGACCAGATGACGTTGGAAGCCCGGAATTATGGATTTGCCCGCCATTTCGACCCATATATCGTGAACACGGTCGTCGGTTTCATCGGTCCGGAATACTTGTACAACAATAAGCAAGTCATCCGCGCCGGATTGGAAGATCACTTCATGGGGAAAATGCACGGTATCCCAATGGGAGTGGACATCTGCTATACAAATCATATCAAGGCGGATCAGAATGACATCGAAGATTTAGGTGTATTGCTTTCCGCAGCAGGTGTGAACTTTATCATCGCCACGCCAATGGGCGATGACGTCATGTTGAACTATCAATCCATGAGCTATCACGATGTGGCTACACTATTGCAGACGTTTGGGAAGACGCCTGCGCCTGAATATGTAACATGGCTTGAGAAAATGGGGATCTATGAAAACGGTCGTCTGAGTTCCCGTGCGGGAGACCCGACGATCTTCACACGTTAGGAGGTGGTTGCCGTGAACGAACAACTCATTGAGAAGATAACGAAGATGGTTGTAGAAAAATTGCAGACGAATCAAGCAGGGGCGAAGGAAAGCCGGATGCCTGTCCAGATTTTCAATGAAACCCCGGTTGGAAACCGTGCAACGGAAGAACGGCCTCACCAAGCGGCTGCCGGAGGTGTGAAGTTTCACAATACGGTGGTGCGTGAAAGCAAGGCGGACCATCGCCCTCAGGCTCTTCCGAAGAACTCTTCGAGTGAGCAGGAGAAAGACCATGATCAGTTGGCAGACCTGCGGAAAAAAACGCCTGCCCGGATTGCGGTAGGACGCGCGGGCTCAAGACCCAAAACGTCGACATGGCTTCAATTCCGATTTGACCATGCCGCTGCGGTGGATGCTGTGTATGGGGAAGTGCCCGAAGAAATTTTGAATCGTCTCGATTTCTTCCAAACCCATTCCAGAGTGCAGGACAAAGAGGAGTATATCCGGCGCCCCGATTTAGGTAGGCGGCTTTCGGATGATTCCAAGAGATTGGTAAAAGAAAAATGCAAGCATGCCCCGACCGTCCAAGTGGTTGCTTCGAATGGCCTCAGTGCGAAGGCGCTGGAGGAGAATTTGGAAGATGTCTATCTTTCATTGGAACAGTCACTGAACAATCTGGGAATTGAGATGGGTACGACCTTTTATGTCGATAAAGGGCGGGTTGCCTTGATGGATGAAATCGGGGAAATCCTGCAACCGGACGTCGTGATCATTTTGATCGGCGAGCGGCCGGGACTGGTATCGGCGGAATCATTAAGTGCGTACATCTGTTACAAGCCCCGTATCGGCACGATCGAGGCGGATCGGATGGTCGTGTCCAACATCCATAAGGGAGGCATTCCACCCGTGGAAGCGGGAGCCTATCTCGGGACGCTCATCCAGAAAATATTGAAATACGAGGCGAGCGGCGTTTCACTCGTCCAGAAAGAAGGATAGGAGGCGGCAGCACAGCATGAAAAAAATCTTTGCAGATCTACTCTCCATGCAAGTCATTCCCAATGTGGATGAAGGGTTGGTCAATCAGTTTCAACTGAAGCCATATCAACGCAGCCTCGGACTTTTCACAACGACAATTGACGATGTCGGCTATACGGCTGCGGATGAGGCGACGAAGACATCGGATGTTGAAGTGGTCTATGCAAAAAGTTTTTATGCCGGATCAGCCCATCCTTCAGGTCCTTTATCGGGAGAATTCATTGGCATCATCGCAGGACCTTCTCCTGAAGAAGTGAAAAGCGGGTTGGATTCCATCCGGATCACAATTGAAAACACCGCTTATTTTGAAGCGATCAATGATAATCCGAATCATGTCTTATACGCCCATACCATCTCGAGTTGTGGAAGTTATTTAGCGAAAGCGGCTGGGGTGGCGGAAGGGCAGGCGCTTGCCTATTTGATCGCTCCGCCGATCGAGTCGGTCGTTGGGTTGGATGCCGCCTTGAAAGCGGCGGATGTCCGGATTTGTGAATTTTTCTCACCGCCTTCTGAAACGAATTTTGGCGGCGGGTTATTGACGGGAAGTCAGTCCTCTTGCCAAGCGGCTGCCGATGCGTTTAGGGAAGCGATCCAGCTGATGGCAAGAAGGCCATTGGATTACTGAGAAAGGAGAGGGTAGAAATGGAAGTTGCAATGGATGCGGATTTACTGGCATTGCAGGAAATGCGCTCAGCGGTAAAAGCCGCAAAAGAAGCGCAGCTTGCCTATATGGCTTATACGCAAGAACAAGTCGACCGAATTGTCCAAGCAGTGGCAAAAGCGGCTTATGAACAATCCGAGCGCCTTGGGAAAATGGCGGTCGAAGAAACAGGCATGGGCGTGGCAGCCCATAAGAAGATTAAAAACGAAGTAGGTTCCCGGGATGTCTATGAAAGCATCAAGGATTTGAAGACAGTGGGGATTGTCGGAGAAGACAAGGTCAATAAAGTGGTGGAAGTGGCTGCGCCGTTCGGTGTCGTCGCGGCGATCATCCCGACGACGAACCCGACGTCCACCGCATTTTTCAAAACGCTGATCGCACTGAAAACGCGCAATTCGATCGTCGTCAGCCCACACCCTTATGCGGTACAATGCACGAAGGAAGCACTGCAAGTTTGCGATGCGGCAGCTGTCGCGGCGGGCGCACCTAAAGGCCTGATCCAATGTTTGACGATGGCTTCGATGGATGCCACGCAACAGCTGATGACACATCGGGACGTCAACCTGATCTTGGCGACGGGCGGCGGCGGTTTGGTGAAAGCTGCTTACAGTTCCGGCAAGCCGGCTTACGGGGTAGGCCCGGGGAATGTTCCCGTCTATATTGAGCGTTCGGCAAAAATCGACAAGGCCGTCAAAAACATCGTGGACAGTAAGTCTTTTGACTATGGAACGATTTGTGCGACGGAACAAGCGATTGTCGTAGACCGCAACATACAGGATCTCGTTATGCGTGAGTTGAAGAAAAACGGCGCTTATCTGTTATCAGATGAAGAAAAACGGATCATGGAAAAAGTGGTTTCCCCGACACCTGGGAAAGTGAATCCTAAGATTGTCGGAAGAAGTCCACAAGCGATCGCGAAGTTGGCGGGGATTTCATTGCCTGAAGGAACTCGGGTAATCGTTGGGATGGAAACGGAAGTAGGAAAGCATATTCCGTTTTCATTGGAAAAGCTCTCTCCGGTCTTTGCGATGTATGTCGCAAATGATGTCCAGCATGCGAAGGAAATTTGCATGTCTTTGTTGAATCTAGGAGGACGAGGACATTCGCTTTCTATCCATACTGAAACGGATGCCATCGCGCGGGAGTTTGCGCTGGAAATGCCGGTCTCCCGTATTCTGGTCAACACAATGTCTTCCGTCGGTGCGGTCGGTGGAACGACTGGACTTATGCCGTCCATGACGTTAGGATGCGGAACGTTCGGAGGCAATATTACATCCGACAATGTGACCGCCAAGCATTTATTGAATATCAAGCGGATGGCGTATGGCATCAAGGAAGTCGACCTTCCGAAAAACGATATGCCGTCCGGCGGGGAAACTGAAGACCAGGTCGTATCCCAAGTGCTGCAATCGATAGATGCAAGTGTCGATGAAGCAATGGTAAAGAATCTGGTCCATGAAATTGTAAAACAATTATCCAAATAAATGACAGGAGGAAACAATTATGAATAGAGAAGGTACAGCATTAGGAATGGTGGAAACAAAAGGATTGGTTGGAGCGGTTGAAGCAGCGGATGCAATGGTGAAGGCAGCTAGCGTCAATCTTGTTGGAAAAGTACATGTTGGTGGAGGAATCGTGACGGTTATGGTACGCGGTGACGTAGGAGCGGTGAAGGCTGCCACAGACGCGGGTGCAGCGGCTGCACAACGAGTAGGCGAATTGCTATCGGTCCATGTAATTCCAAGACCGCATAACGAATTGGAAATGATCTTACCTAAATTGGATAACTAATAGTTGTGCTTGTAACGGAAAGGCGGTATCGAGATGGATCAGCAATTAATTGAACAGATTGTCGGAGAAGTCCTGGGCCAATTGGCAAAAGGACAACAGGAACTGCCCGCCAATACGATTCCGATTGCCGTTTCTGCCCGTCATCTTCATCTGTCCCCGCAACACGTGGAAACCTTGTTCGGGAAAGGGTATGAACTGACACAACGATCGGAGCTTTCCCAGCCCGGCCAGTTCGCGGCGAATGAAACCGTCGTGATTGCCGGACCGAAAGGAAGCATTTCTAACGTCCGTGTGCTTGGACCGACCCGACCGCAGACACAAGTGGAAATCAGCTGGACGGATGCCATGAAAATTGGCGTACGTCCACCGATCCGCGAATCAGGGGATATAAAGGGTTCGGCGCCGATTACGATCATTGGGCCGCAGGGAAGTCTCTTTTTGGAAGAGGGGCTCATTATTGCCCAATCCCATATCCATATGTCGCCATCCGATGCAAACCGGTTGGATGTCCAAGATGGTGAAGTCGTGACTGTGGAAGTGGACGGCATCCGACCGATTGCCTATCGGAATGTGAAAATCCGGGTTTCCGACCGTTATCGATTGGAAATGCACATTGATACGGACGAAGCGAATGCGGGTTTCATTTCGAAAGGGGCGAATGGCCGGCTTGTAAAATCCGGCCAACCGTCCGTTGCGGCAAACGTCGAACGGTCCGTTTCCACTCCAACGAAAACAGTTTACGAGTTCGGCAAGAAATTGCTGACAAATGATGATGTGAGAGCCATTGAAGAACCGGATATTCTTTTGGAAAAAGGGACGATCGTAACTGCCCTTGCCCGGGATACGGCTCGAGAACTCGGCAAATCTATTTCGTTTAGAAAATAGAAGAAGGTGAAGCGGCATGCGAATGGGGAAAGTTATCGGCAATATTTGGGCGACCCGGAAAGAAGAAGGTTTACAAGGCTTGAAATTACTGGTCATTCAGCCGGTGGATGGATACGGCCGACCGATTCGCACACATTTTGTTGCTGCCGATCGCATCGGGGCAGGAATCGGAGACCATGTGTTGGTCACGAGCGGAGGCTCTTCCCGGTTCATCGATCGGGATAATCCGGTTCCAATTGATGCGGTAGTTGTAGGAATCATTGATTCAACCGAAGTGGAGAGAGGTGAGTCTGATGAGTCAAGCGATAGGAATGATTGAAACGAAAGGGCTGGTCGGTTCGATTGAAGCGGCGGATGCCATGATCAAAGCGTCCAATGTAAGACTGGTCAAGCAGGAATTTATCGATGGAGGCCTTGTTACAGTCATTGTACAAGGGGATGTCGGTGCGGTCCAAGCTGCAGTGGATGCCGGCCGGGATGCGGCGAATCGAGTGGGTGAACTAGTTGGTTCCCACGTCATTCCCCGTCCGGATGGAACGGTCTATGACATGGTGAAGCCGTCGGATCCGGCACCGCCACAAATCGAGAAACCACAAAAAGCGAAAGCGGCCGTCAAAAAGGATTCGGCTCCAAAGAGTCCGGAGGCTTAACGTTGGAAGGGGTGAACCTCATTGGCTTTTCGAAGACCTAAAATCGCGGTGATCGGCGCAGGATACACCGGTGCAACGGTTGCGCTGCTCGTCGCTCAAAAAGAACTAGGGGATGTCGTGCTCGTCGATATTCCGGAACAAGAAGGACCTGTTAAAGGTAAGGCGCTGGATATGCTTCAAGCGGGAGCGGTCCAACGATTTAATTCGAAGATTACCGGCACGTCCGACTATGGGCAGATTCAAGATGCCGATATGGTAATCATTACAGCGGGCATTGCGAGAAAGCCGGGCATGAGCCGGGACGATCTCGTCAATACGAATGCGAAAATTATGCGGGCTGTCTCGGAACAGGTGCGCCGCTATGCTCCGAATAGTATTATTCTGATTCTAAGCAATCCGGTCGATGCGATGACGTATGTCTGCTATAAAACGACAGGATTTCCCAAACATCGCGTAATTGGACAATCGGGCGTTTTGGATACCGCCCGTTTCAATACCTTTGTCGCAGAAGAGTTGAACATTTCGGTAGAAGATATTTCAGGATTTGTGCTAGGCGGACACGGGGATGATATGGTGCCCCTTGTACGGTATTCCTACGCAGGCGGAATTCCGCTGGAAAATATCATACCGAAAGAACGGTTGGATGCGATTGTGGCACGGACCCGAAAAGGCGGTGGCGAAATCGTTTCGCTATTAGGGAACGGCAGCGCCTATTATGCGCCGGCCGCGTCACTCGTGGAAATGGCGGAAGCGATCATCCTGGATAAAAAGAGGATCCTCCCAGCCATTGCCTACCTAGAGGGTGAATACGGCTATTCGGATTTGTATGTAGGCGTTCCGACAGTCCTGGGCGGAAATGGGCTCGAAAGCATTATCGAGCTGCCGTTAACGGAAGAAGAAAAATCATCCTTCGCCCAATCGGTAGAGTCGGTGCGGAGTGTTATTGAGATTTGTAAGAATTGACAATTTAAGTAATGGAAATAAAGTAAAAAGTCTCTAAGTTATGATTAACTTAGAGGCTTTTTTACGTTCTGATTTCAAGAGGGGGGCTGAGATGAATTCAATCAAAATTAAAGTTTTGTTAGTTTACCTGCTTTCATTTCTGCTGTTATCAGCATGCAGTGAAAAAGTTGAAACAGAATATGTAGATGCGCAAAAAGCTGCAAAACTGCTAAGCAAATACTTGGATGATCCAATTAATGAAGTTAAACGGGAAGGAATCGTAGTAACTGAAATAGGGATTGATGAAGAAAATAATGTTCTCGAGGTAGGTTTCTTTGAGTTGAGTTGAATAGGAGGATGAAAAAAGTTTAAGGCTATTTTGTTTGAAGATATATTGCATCAAGAGGTTAGGTTGAAAGTATTTCAGGGAGAACTTGGTGTAGCAGATTGAGGTTGTCGGACCTCCCCGTTTCATATTAGCCATCAGAAATCCGACTTATTGAAGTAGTACAAATAAAGTGAAAGAAGGGAGTCTCTGGGTTAGGATTGACTTAGGAGTCTCTTTTTTATTGATTCTTTAATTATGGGCGGCATTTTCTACCTACTTGTTGGCGGAGGTGTCCAACGAAGTCGTGGGGTTGTCCAACGAACGGGGGAAGCTGTCTAACAAAGTTCAAGGTTTCCAACCAACTGGCAAGGTAGTCCAACAAACCGTCGGAGATGTCCAACAAAGTCGTGGAATTGTCCAACGAACGCGTCGAGTTGTCTAACAAGGGTCAGGGTTTCCGACCAACCGGCAGGGTTGTGCAACGAACCGTTGGAGGTTTCCAACGAATTTGCGGAGTTGCCCAACGCCGAGACAAGTTGTAGGTCCGCCCCACCCTCGACTAGCGGGTAGTCCAACGCCAACAGTACTAACTAAGGAGATGAGTGCGAATGAAACCTATTGTATACATAACAAGAAAACTTCCGGCGGAGGCGGTTACGCCGCTTCAGGATCAGTTCGAGGTGCGGATGTGGGAATCTGAGAGTGAAGCAGTCCCACGCACCGTGCTGTTGGAGGAAGCGGCGAAAGCGGATGCTCTTTGGACGGTCATCACCGATACGGTCGACGATGAGTTGCTTGCGGCCGCGCCTCAACTGAAAATTGTCGCCAATATGGCGGTCGGCTACAATAATATTGACACCACAGCGGCGCAAGAGCGGGGCGTGATCGTTACGAATACGCCGGGCGTTTTGACGGAAACGACGGCGGATTTAACGTTTGCCTTGCTGCTCGCTACGGCGCGCCGATTAGGGGAAGCGGAGCAGGAATTGCGCGCAGGGAAATGGACGTCTTGGACACCGATGGGCTACACCGGGATGGATGTCAGCGGGGCGACGCTTGGCATCATTGGCATGGGAAGAATCGGAGAAGCGGTCGCGCGGCGGTCGAAAGGATTCGACATGCGGGTACTTTATCATAATCGGAGCCGGAAACCGAAAGCGGAAGCCGAGTTTGGTTTTGAATATGCTGAACTGGATAAACTATTACAAGAGGCCGACTTTGTAGTCACGTTGACTCCTTTCACGCCAGAAACAGCGGGGTTGATCGGCACGCGAGAGTTGGCGCTTATGAAGAAGACCGCGATTCTTATCAATTCATCCCGCGGAGGCGTTGTCGATGAAACGGCGCTTTACGAAGCATTGAAAAATGGGACGATTTGGGCGGCCGGTTTGGACGTCTTTGAAACGGAGCCAGTACCTGTGGATCATCCGTTACTGTCGTTGCCGAACGTTACGGCGTTGCCTCATATCGGAAGCGCTTCTGTTAAAACGCGCCTAGCTATGATGAATTTGAATGCGCAGGCCATCCTCGATTTTTTCGAAGGTCAAGAACCGAAAAATCGAGTAGTCTGATAATGTTCTCACTTCATTTAATTAAGATCCCCAACTTCCGTAAATGGCGGGATGGGTCGAAACGCAATTGATAGAAAAGAGGGGATTACATGAAGGGTTGCATTATACCTTATTTGACATTTCATGGAGAGGCGCGGGAAGCGGCTGCATTTTACGCGGATTTATTCGGGCTGACGAATCTTGGCATTCAGTGTTATGGTGATGCGGATTTTCCATCCCCACCGGAAGCTGCGGATCTGGTCATTCATTGCCATTTGCAAAAAGGGGATTTTCAGCTGATGCTTGCGGATTCGACGGAGGAGCGGACGCAGGATATGCAGCACGGCTTGTCATTGACTGTATTATGTGAAGATGAAGAGGAAATTCAGCGATTGTACGATGGTCTTCTTGCGGAAGGGACAATGCTCATGGAGTTGCAGGAGACATTCTGGGGTGCCAAATATGCGAAAGTACGGGACAAGTACGGATTCATCTGGGATTTGAGTGCGGAAAGAGAGTGATAGACAGACAAAAATCCATTCGTTGCAGAATGGATTTTTTAGGAGGGGAATGAAATGGTAAGACGAAATGACCCATGTCCATGCGGCAGTGGGAAAAAGTACAAGCGATGTTGCGGTTCACAAGGGACGGATCTTGTCGAACTCGTTGTGAATGAAGAACTGGATCGGATCCTCTCCAGCTTTTTCAATGAACATCCGCAAGGGGCCGATCGGCAGGCTATGCAGCGCTTGATGCGGGAGTGGAATGAGCGTCTGTCCGGCAGTTGGAGCCAGGAAGATATCGAGGAAGCATCCGGTGAATATTATTTATTCATCAAGAAGCCGGATATTTGGCGGACCTATTGGAGACGCCAACTTCAGGAGACAAAGCGGGAATCTGTCCTATCGGTCTTACGGGAGTGGGATCAGCCGTTCCTGCTGCTCGGTGAAATGACTGGTGCCACCAATGCTTCCGTTCAAGTGGTCGAACTGTTCGGCGGCCAGTCGTATGAGTTGCGGCGTATTGAAGGGATGCCGGTGGAAGAGGGGACGCTCGTTTTCGGCATCGTTCTAAGAGATCCGCGGCAAGGCGCTGATGCCGTTGCTCCGGTGTCTTCGATGATTTTTCTCGCAAGATGGAGCAAACAGACGAAATCTTCCATATTGGAACTGAGGGAGCGGGAACGGGAGAAGTCGGATGATCAATTCATCGCAGACCATGCACTCGATATTTATGAGCTGTTCATTAAACGAAGTGTTGCCACGCTGAATGAGATGGTCGAGGAGGTGCTGTTGCCTTCCCAGCTGCAGGCCCTTTCCGCCCTGGATACCGTTCTCCGCGATTCGGCGCAACCTGCGGAGACAAGAGAAATGTTACATAAGCTCGCGGTCGCCTATTTTATGAATGAACCGCAGGACGTGAAAATCGAAGACGATTTCTTGATGGCCATCGTGAAGCTCGGCGCGGAAATTGGATTGTTGGAAGGAACAGCAGGTGTATTTAAAAATAGGGAAGAAACGGAGCAAGGCATCCGCTATTTCGAGGAATTGGCATCGCTATATTCCGAAATGCTAGGGAGCGCGGAAGAACCGGACGTTACTCGGGAGTATGAGATCGGCACGGACCCTCGCCCGACGGAAAAAGGCCTCTGGGAAACCGCGATGACGACAGGCGGTGTTGTGGAGCCGGGCCGCAAGCCGGGAGTGGACGGCAGCCGTGCCCAACTGCTTGCGTACGAAGCGTGTGCGGCAGAGTCGGAAGAACAGCGGATTCAATTGGCACTGAGCGCCGCCACCATCGACCTTTCCTGCCCGGATGTTCTTCTATTGCAAGCTGAACGGGAATCCGATTCCGCCGAAGCGTCCAAACTCTATGAAAAAGCGATCCAAGAAGCATCCCGTGTGTTTGAACCGGGCGAAAATCCATGGATGAACATCCCGAATCGTCCTTTCATGCGTGCGGCTTTCGCGTATGGGGCGCATTTATTCGGAAGAAAGGAGTTCGACGAAGCGGCTGCCATATTCATGGACTTGCTAAAGATGAACCGGACGGATAATCAAGGCGCCCGATATGAAGCGGTCGCTTCCCTAATCCATGCAGAGCGATATAGGGAAGCAGCGGAAATCATGGTCCGTTATGAGAAGGGCTCCCGGAACGATGCGGCGTATTTGTATCTTGATTGGAAATTGGAGCACGAAGCGTCTGGCGGGAAATCCGAATCGGCGGAGGAGATGCTGGAGCTGGCCAAGCAGGCGAACAGCCATGTGATGCACTTGATGCTGTTCAAAGCAAAGACCATCCCATATCCGAGACATATGAAGATCACCCCGGGCGGTGAAGAGGAAGCCCGATATATTTGGATGTTGCTGAAGGGATGATGTGATTGCGTGAAAGGTGCCAGGTGCTGCCACAATTCGCAAAGGACGCGGATGGTGTCAGTACTTGGCACCTACCGACGTCCGTGCAAAAACTGACGGATAAAAAAAGCACCGGCTCCCCTGCAAAAAAGGGATTCCGGTGCTTTTATCATTTTCCGCCTAATAGATTGAATAGTCCGCCTGCAACACTGCCTTCGTCGCGGGAACCGCCTCCTGGAGTTTGCGGAGCTGCTGCGAACACCCGGCTGGCGAGTCTGGAGAATGGCAACGATTGGATCCAAACGGTTCCCGGTCCGCGCAAGGTGGCGAAAAACAGGCCTTCTCCGCCGAATAATGCGGTTTTCACGCCTTTCACCATCTCGATATTATAATCGACATCCCGGGTCATGGCGACGAGACAGCCGGTATCGACGCGCAGCGTCTCGCCCGGAGTAAGCCGTTTCTCAATAATCGTGCCGCCCGCGTGGACGAACGTCATGCCATCGCCTTCCAGCTTCTGCATGATGAACCCTTCTCCGCCGAAAAAGCCCGCTCCCAATTTACGCTGGAACTCGATTCCGACGGATACACCCTTCGCCGCTGCCAAGAACGCGTCTTTCTGGCAAATGATCTTGCCATCGTATTGGCTTAAGTCGAGAGGAATGATCTTCCCGGGATACGGGGAGGCGAAGGAGACATGTCTTTTTCCTGTCCCTGTATTCGTGAACGTTGTCATGAAAAGACTTTCCCCGGTTAACAGCCTTTTTCCAGCCCCCACTAATTTCCCCATCAGTCCGCTGCCGCTGCCACCTGAGGAGCCGTCGCCGAAAATGGTTTCCATTTCAATGCCGTCTTCCATCATCATGAGCGCGCCGGCTTCTGCAACTACCGTTTCATGGGGATCCAATTCGACTTCGACGAACTGCATGTCATCCCCGTAAAGTTTGTAGTCAATTTCATGATTGTTCATATGCTTCCTCCCGTGTACTTTATTTTCCAACTACTTAGTATACGTGGGGAATGTAAAAAAGCTTCATAAAATTACGTTGACAAGGCATCTTTTTTTACTAGGTCTAGATAGTTCCATAAATACGAAATGAGCTCATTCGCTTCCGGTTCATGCCGGGTTTCGTTAAAAGTTTCCCGGAAGGATCGGGCAACCGTCTCCAGAATGTACAAACGGGGATGCTCCGCTTTGATTTCATCCAGCAGGAAGCTGGTGTATTGAATTTCATCTTGCCGAGACTCGTCCGTCAAGTTATGGAGGAACCCGGATAATTGTTCGATCAGCCGGTTTTTGACCGTCTTCACATTGTCATTCGGGTGGCCTGGTTCTTGTAAAAATCCGTTGACGATGAGATGGTCGTCTGTTTCTTGCATCCCTTCCATGATTGCCTCCAGGCGGCGGATGCAAAAGGAGACGAGGTTGCCTGTGTCCACGTCTTGGCAATGACTGCTGGACCAGTATTGGAGATAATGCTGCATCATGCCGACCAATATGACGGTGCCGTCGCTTGCGTAAGGCGCGGTCTGCTCACCGTAGACATCGACCAACCGCTCCGCGATCCAGCGCAGCTCCATCAAATGGAGTTTCCGGATGAAGGCACGCAGGTCCTCATCCCGTGAGTGAAAAACTGCCTCGTAAATGGGCAACAGATTATGTTCCTTGTTCACGACGAGACGGACGGAGATCTGTTTGGCCAGGATGTCTTTGTCGCTTTTATCCTGTCCGATCAGCAATTCCTTTCGTCGTATCGCCGATTCGATATGGGCCTGTTCCAAGATAGCGATGAGGCATTCATTCTTGGATGAAAAATAATTGTAAAAAGTTCCTTTCGATATTTTGGACGCATCCAGGATATCCTGAATGGAAGTGGTGTTGAACCCTTTCTCTATAAAAAGCCGTTGCGCCGTCAAAAGGACTTGGCGTTTCCGTTCGTTCATCTTTATCACCTTGTTGTCAGTTTGTCTTTCAATGAAGAAATTGAACTATAAGTATAATTTTAATTTTAAACGATAGGTGTTGATATAGCAATGAAACAAATTTTTTTGAAGAGAAATGATCATTTATAATTGATTAATTTGGACTCTGGGTATAAACTGTTTATTAGATTGTACAAAGGGTACATTTTTTATACAGTATGTATGGGAGGATATATATGAAAGAAAGTATAGATGTAAAAAAGCTGCATGAGAAACCGCCATACGGCATGATTGCGATTTTGTTCATCGGAGCGTTTGTTGCATTGCTGAACAATACGTTGTTGAATGTCGCCTTGCCGACCATCATGACGGAATTCGATGTGAAGCCGTCGGTCGTTCAGTGGTTGACGACTGGCTATATGTTAGTGAACGGGATTCTTATCCCAGCCAGTGCCTTTTTTATTCAGAAGTTTACGAACCGCTCCTTATTCCTGACGGCGATGATACTATTTTCGCTAGGGACTTTGCTGGCCATTTTTGCACCGGCATTCTGGGTGCTTGTCGCAGCCCGGATGATCCAGGCGGCAGGCTCCGCCATGATGATGCCTTTGCTGATGAATGTCATGTTGACGGCTTTTCCGATCGAGCGTCGCGGTACCGCCATGGGGCTGTTCGGTCTCGTTATGATTACAGCGCCTGCGATCGGACCGACCTTATCCGGCTGGCTCGTTGAAAACTATTCATGGCGCATGCTCTTTATCATTGTATTGCCGTTTGCGGTTCTGACACTCATTTTCGCGTTTTTTAAACTGCGGAATATCACGCCGAACCGTGACATTCAATTGGATGTATTTTCATTGATCCTATCCAGCATCGGGTTCGGCGGCCTGCTTTATGGCTTTAGCTCGGCAGCAGATGCGGATAAAGGATGGGATTCACCGCTTGTCTATGGAACTATCATTCTTGGTGCACTCGCTTTGATTACATTCGTTGTCAAGCAGCTTCGCATGTCCGATCCGATGCTGGATTTCCGGATTTACAAGCATCCAATGTTCGCTTTGGCATCGGTCATTTCTGTCGTCTTGTCGGTCGCCATGTTCTCAGGGATGATCTTGACACCGCTCTACGTCCAGACGATACGAGGCATCTCGCCATTCCACTCGGGATTGCTCATGCTTCCGGGGGCGATTGTAATGGGGATCATGTCGCCGATTACAGGGAGACTGTTTGATAAGTTTGGCGCACGTATCCTTGCCATCGTCGGGCTGACCATTACGACGATTGCGACGTTCGATCTCAGCCGACTTGGAATGGATACGGGCTATTATTATTTGATGTTCGTTTATACATTGCGCATGTTCGGGATTTCTATGGTCATGATGCCGATCATGACAAATGGGTTGAACCAATTGCCGATGCAATCAAATCCGCACGGTACCGCCATCAATAACACATTGCAGCAAGTGTCCGGCGCGATCGGTTCCGCTATTTTGTTGACGATCATGACGAAACGTTCTGAAAGTGAAGGCGCCCGCCTATTTGCGGAAGCCCAAGCATCCGGCAACGTTCCGACCACAGCGGAAGGATTGGCGCAGCTGGAACAGACACTCGGCGCACAGGCGATGCTGGAAGGGATCAATTTCTCGTTCTTCATTTCCACGATCGTTACAATCGTCGCCCTAGTGCTCACCTTCTTTGTGAAACGGGTATTGCCGCCGACTTACGAAGCCCCGGCAGCTGACGGGCAGCAAGCAGCTGATAGACATAACGAAAAACCGGTAGCGGAATGATTGCCGTCGCTGAAGAGCCGGGACAACACAATGTTGAATAAAGATAAACTCCGTACGGGCATAATACCTAGTACGGAGTTTTTTTACGTTGAAGGAAATTTTAGAACTTTCACGAATATGGAATAAAGGAGCTCAAATGAAATGACGAGTGTAAATTGATAAGGGATGTGAGTCGGATGATAGGTCGGAATGATCCATGTCCATGCGGGAGCGGGAAAAAATATAAGAAGTGTTGTGCTCTCAAGGAAACGGATCCGGTTGAAGCCCTTACAGGAGAGGAGCTGAACCGGATTATTACAAGTGTCTACGAACACCCTCCAACTCCCGCGGATATGGCGGAGTTCGAGAAGTACAGGAGACAATGGTTGAACCGATTGGATAAGTCTTGGGGCAGGGAAGAGATCGAGGAAGCAGTCAGCGAATATTTCTTGTTCATCGCTCGGTCGGATATATGGAAACGCCATTTGGTCCGGACATCGAATAGCCCTATCCGGGAAACGGTCCGTTCGGTTCTGGATGTTTGGAAAAATCCGTTCGTCCTCTTCGGAAAAGTGATTGGAGAACAGGAAGGATTTCTAGTGGTGGAAGAGATTCTTGGCAACGATATGCACTTCTTGGATAAAGAGCCGGGTATGCCGTTCCGTGACCTGACGGAAGATCTCCTCGTATTCGGTATCGTGTTGCCGGACAATCGCAAGATCGAAAACGGGATCTATGTCATATCCTCATTGGTATTCATGCGGGATCAGATAGATGTGATCCGCAATGAAATCATCGCTTTGGCGGAAAAAAGCGGCTATGAAACGAGCTTAGAATTTTACAAGGAGCATATGGTCGATGTGTATGAAATTCTGATGGACCGGGAGTCTCCTTCGGTTGACCAAGTGACGGAAACCTTGACTCCTCTTCAACAGGATGCGGTCTTAAAGTTGGATGAAGTGTTCGATTCGGAAATTGACAACCCAGAAGTGAAGTTCGTGTTGAAAAATATTCTAGTTTCCTACATTGTGTTGCAACAACCGAACTTTAGGAAACCGGAAACTTTAGCGGCCGCCATGTTCCAAGCGGCATATGATATTGGAATCATCCCGGATGAAATGTATACCAAGTCCCGGATTGCCAAGTTATTCGGTGTCTCCACCGCTTCCATGACGAAACATGCCGATGCGATTTTCGACTATGTCCTCGAATCGATGGCAGAGGCGGAACAAGCGGACACAGTCATCGCGACGGAGATGGACTAAACACATAGTGGCACCCCTGAATCAATGCAGTATCGATTCAGGGGTTTTTCATATTTAAAAAGCGGCAGGAATATGATAATAGCTAGCGAATGGACAAGATAAAGGGATTTATCGGAAATTGGTGGAGGAAGGAGCGGTTTGGAATGAAATTGAATAATTTTATCAATGGTGCATGGCAGGAGGACAATGGCGCAGATTTTGCACCGGTGCTTAATCCGGCGAACGGGCAAGAGTTGGCCAAGGTGAGGTTGTCGACGAAAGAGGATGTGGATGGGGCAGTGGCGGCTGCAAAATCGGCCCAACGGCAATGGGCGCTCGTCCCGGCTCCGAAACGGGCGGATTATCTCTACGAAATTGGCAGGCTGATGAAAGAAAAGAAGGAGCATCTCTCCCGGGTATTGACGAAAGAGATGGGGAAAGTGATTGAGGAAGCACGCGGGGAAGTGCAGGAAGGGATTGACATGGCCTACTATATGGCGGGCGAAGGTAGGCGTTTGGTCGGAGAAACCGTGCCGTCCGAGCTTCAGAATAAATTCGCGATGAGTGTCCGGGCCCCGATCGGTGTCGTCGGCCTAATCACGCCGTGGAATTTCCCGGTCGCCATTGCGACATGGAAATCCTTTCCCGCCCTCGTCGCAGGGAATACGTTCGTCTGGAAACCTGCGAGTGAAACACCGATGATGGCCTATGAAATGGCCTTGATTTTCGAAGAGGCCGGCCTGCCCGCGGGAGTGGCCAATATTGTGTTCGGCACCGGTGCGGAAGTCGGCACGGCGTTAATCGAGCATCCGGATGTCCGGGTCATCTCCTTCACTGGTTCGACGGAGACCGGTCGCCGTGTGGCGGAACTGGGTGGGCGTCATTTGAAGAAAGTGTCGCTTGAAATGGGAGGGAAAAATGCGGTTATCGTCATGGATGACGCCGATTTGGAGCTCGCTGTCGAAGGAATTTTATGGAGCGCTTTTGGCACGGCTGGTCAACGTTGCACCGCATGCAGCCGGGTCATCGTGCATAAAGATGTGAAAGAGGAGCTGGAGCAGAAACTCTTGGCCTCTATGGAAGGACTCACAATCGGCGATGGATTGGACGAAACAGTGAAAATCGGTCCGGTCATCAATCGGCAGGCGTTGGAGAAGATTACCCGCTATATCGCTATTGGACAAGAAGAAGGTGCCAAGCTGCTAGCGGGCGGGAAAGTGGCGGTTGAGGGAGATTTGTCGGAGGGGCATTATATGGAGCCGACGCTGTTCACCGATGTGAAATGGGATAGCCGATTGGCTCAGGAGGAAATTTTCGGACCTGTCGTTTCACTGATTACGGTGGCGGATCTGGATGAGGCGATTGAAGTGAACAATAGTGTGAAATACGGATTGTCCAGCTCCATCTTCTCACAGGACGTCAATAAAATCTTCCGGGCGCAGCGCGATTTGGATACGGGAATCGTTTACGTCAATGCAGGGACTACAGGAGCGGAAATCCATCTGCCGTTCGGCGGGACGAAAGGGACCGGAAATGGCCATCGGGACTCGGGGGTTGCGGCATTGGACGTATTTACGGAATGGAAAAGCGTTTACGTGGACTTCAGCGGGAAATTGCAGCGTGCGCAGATTGATACGGAATAAACGGACACAGGCCTCGGCTTCCGAGTGAGATTGTGATGCAGACATCTTATAGCAGTGAGGGGATGAGCGTGTGAAAGTGGTCGTGCTTGGTGCGGGACTTATGGGGAAGGAAGCAGTCCGGGATTTAGTGAAGAGCGATGCCGTGCAAAAAGTGTATTTGGCGGATATCAACGTCCGGCAAGCGGAAGCTTTTGCTGAACAATTGATGTCCGACAAGCTGGATATTTTATTGTTGGACGCCTCTAATGATCTTCAATTGCGCAACGTCATGGCACTGGGGGACGTAGTCATCAATGCACTGTTCTATGCGTTCAATGAAAAAGTGGCACGCACCGCCATCGATGTTGGCGTGCATGCCGTCGACCTTGGGGGGCATATCGGCGGTGTCACGGATACCGTGCTCGGATTGGACGGAGAGGCAAAGAAGAAAGGGGTAACGCTCATTCCGGATCTCGGAGTGGCGCCTGGGATGATTAACATTCTGACAGGGTACGGTGCGGGAAAACTGGATGCCGTGGACACAATTAAACTGTATGTCGGAGGGATTCCGCTGGAGCCGGATCCGCCGCTGCAATACAACATCGTCTTTTCGCTGGAAGGAGTGTTCGACCATTATACGGAACCGTCTCTGGTTATCCGGGAAGGAAAACGGTTGGAAGTGCCGTCTTTGTCGGAAATCGAACCGATTGCATTTAACGGCTTTCCGGAACTGGAGGCTTTTCATACATCGGGCGGCACCTCGACTTTGCCGAAATCATTCCCCCATGTGAAAACGCTCGAATACAAGACTGTCCGCTACAAGGGCCATGCGGCGAAATTCCAGCTGCTGGCCGATCTTGGATTATTGTCACGCGATGAGAAAGTGATCGTCAACGGCCAGTCGGTCAATGTCCGGGATGTGATGCGGGACCATTTGGCGAAGCGGCTTCGTCTAGGAGAAAAGTCGGATGCCGTCTTGCTGCGTGTCCACGTCGGCGGGCTAAAGAAGGGCAGTCAGGCCGCATACACTTACACGCTTGTTACGACGAAGGATACGGCGGTGGGCGAAACAGCGATGGCCCGGGCCACAGCCAATACGGTATCGGTCGTCGCACAAATGATTGGCGCTGGAATTATCACGTGGCGTGGTGTGCTGCCACCGGAGAAAATTGTACCAGGCGAATTATATATGGAAGAAATGAAAAAGCGCGGGGTCGTTATCCAAGAATCGGTGGAACCGCCTTTGGTAAATCCGTAATCCTGTCCAGGGATCGAAGCAAAGGATAAAATACAATGTCAACAACGCAAAACGAAGGGAGCGGATGGAATGGACTTCGGATTCACGGAAGAACAGGAAATGTTGCGGAAAACAGCCCGTCAATTCGTCGATGCCAAAATCATCCCGCACATCCGGAAGTGGGATGCGGAAGGGGGATTCGACCCGGTTATTTGGAAACAACTTGCGGATCTCGGTTTCATGGGTGTCTGCATTCCTGAGAAATATGGCGGAAGCGGGATGGACTATAACTCTCTCGCAATTCTATGCGAAGAATTGGAACGGGGCGATACGGCTTTCCGGACAGCGGTATCCGTCCATATCGGACTGAACAGCCTGACCTTGCTGCAATGGGGGAACGAAGGGCAGAAACAGAAGTATTTGATTCCCCAGGCGAAGGGGGAGAAAATTGGAGCATTCGGGCTGACCGAACCGGGGGCGGGATCCGACGTCGCCGCCATGTCGACAGTGGCAGTGCGGGATGGTGATCACTACGTATTGAACGGTCAAAAAACGTGGATCTCGCTCTGTGATGTGGCCGATCATTTCCTCGTGTTCGCTTATACGGATAAATCGAAGAAGCACCACGGCATCAGCGCATTTATCGTCGAACGGAATACCTCCGGCTTTTCCTCGAAAGCGATTAAAGGGAAATACGGGATCCGTGCGGGGAATACAGGCGAGCTGTTTTTCGAGGATATGAAAGTGCCAGTCGCAAACAGGCTCGGGGAAGAGGGGGAAGGCTTCAAGATTGCGATGTCCGCGCTCGACAACGGCCGATTCACTGTGGCGGCCGGCGCGGTCGGATTAATTATGGCATGCCTGGAAGAGAGCGTAAAATATTGCCGCAAACGCGAGACATTCGGCAAGGAGATAGGCAAGCATCAACTGGTCCAGCAAATGATAGCCAATATGGAAGCGGGCTATCAGATGAGCCGTCTTCTTGTCTACCGAGCGGGGGAGATGAAAAACAAAGGGCTGCGCAACACACGCGAAACGTCCCTCGCCAAATGGCAAGCATGCGATTTTGCCAATCAAGCCGCAGATGACGCGTTTCAGATCCACGGAGCATACGGCTACTCGGACGACTACCCGGTTGCCCGGTTCCTTCGCAATTCGAAAGCTCCAGTGATCTACGAAGGGACTCGGGAAATTCATACGATTATGCAGGCGGAATATGTCCTGGGATATCGGAAGGACAAAAAGCTGAACCGTATGCTGCCGGCGTGGCCTGTTGAATAATATGAAATGGGGGTAGGTGAAGCGGCAATTTCACCTACTCGCTTTTTTTATGGATTCAACCAGTTTCGTATAAAGGCAATCAACTTTTTCGCACTTGGCGACATATAGGTGAGAGACGTCGCAGCAATCCCGATTGATCGGAAATGGTTTCCTTCCAATGGAATGGCTCGAATGGTTTCTGGAAGATGGTATAAGATCATTTCGGGAAGGATGCTGAGGCCGAGATTATTCTGTACCATAGAGATGATAGCCTGATCCTCCACAATTTCGTATTGGATCGTTGGAGTGATCCGGTGCTTTTTGAAAATTCTTCTGACGTCATTATCAATGGAAGATTTCGGCATGATGAAGTCTTCGTTCCTGAGTTGTTCCACATGAATGGTGTCCCTTTCGTAAAGCGGATGGGTAGCGGGCACAATGCAAAGTAATGGGTCCTCTTTGACGGGAATGGTATCAAATGATTTGGAAACCGGAAGGGATAAAAAGCCGAAATCGATTTTCCCTTCCGCAATCCATTTGGTGATGTCATCATAATTGCCCTCGTATAATTTGATATCAATCAGCGGAAAATCTTCCCGGAACAGTTTAATGATTTGTGGAATCCAATGGATCGATACACTAGGGAAGGTGCCGATTCGGACGATTCCGGTTTCAAGCCCATTGATCTTGGCAGCCTCCTGCAATAATTGCTCGTTGGATTTTAAAATTTCCTGAATATAAACAAGCATTTTTTCGCCATTCTGTGTAAGGGCGGCCCCGGAGCGGCTTCTGATCAAAAGTGTGAAGCCGAACTCTTCTTCAAGTCCCGCAATGGCATGGCTGACCGCAGACTGGGTCAATTTGAGTGCCTCCGCCGCTTTAGATAAACTGCCGACTTCTACGACAGTCCGAAAGATTTCATACTTAATTAAAGACATGGGTGTACCTCCGTTGCATTAGTTTTATTCATATAACATATTATAAACATTCATTTGATTTATGGAACAGGTAAATTTTATAATGGAAGAAGAAACTCAATTAAGATAATGTGGAGGCGGTCTTTATATGGTAAAGCAGCGTGGATTTGATACAACATTAATTCATGGGCATCTTGAAAATAGAAGTACAGGGGCTGTCGTCCAGCCAATTGTTCCGGCTGTGGCCTATTCTTTCGAAAGTCATGAAGCCGCGGCGGAGACGGTAGCGGGAAAACGAGAAGGCGTTTATTATGGAAGATACGGCAATGCAACATTACAATCGTTTGAGGAGAGGGTGGCTCTTCTTGAAAACGGTGAGGCGGCCCTCGGCGTCAGTTCGGGAATGGCGGCAATTTCCACGGTGCTGCTTAGTCTGTTGCAGCATGGTGATCATGTTATAGTTACAAAAGATGTCTATGGGGGAACTTATCATTTTCTGAAAACGTTGGCTCCGAGATTCGGCATTACATTCAGCTTTGTGGATTGCACGGATTTTGATAGCATTAGAGAAGCTATACAAGATAATACGAAGGCGGTTTATATCGAGACGCCTTCCAATCCATTGTTGACGGTGCTCGATGTTGAAGGGATCGCAAAAATTACGCGACAACATCAGATCCCTCTTGTTATCGACAATACATTCATGTCGCCCTGCCTGCAGAAGCCGTTAGACCTCGGCGCGGATATTGTGATCCATAGTGCGACAAAATATTTGAATGGACACGGAGATGTCGTCGCCGGAGTCATCGTGGCGGATCGAGAACGTATCCGTTACATGCGGCAGCAGGTCATGGGAGACCTTGGGCAAGTGCTTAGCGCGGGGGATGCCTCCTTGCTATTAAGAGGTATGAAAACGCTTGGACTCAGAATGGAGCGCCATTGTGCCAATGCCAATGCCATCGCGGAATTCCTGGAATCTCATCCGCAAGTAGCCAGGGTTTATTATCCCGGCCTGCCTTCCCATCCCCAATATGAAACGGCTCAAAAGCAGATGAATGGGATGGGAGGAATCGTATCATTTGAAGTGAAAGGCGGCCTGGAATCGGCAACAGCATTTCTGGATGCTTTGAAACTATCCATGATCTCGTTCAGCCTGGGCGACCCTGAAACGCTCGTTCAGCATCCGGCGACGATGACACATTTCTCCTTGCCGGAAGATGTGCGGAAGGAAAGCGGGATTACAGATGGACTCATCCGTCTATCGGCAGGGCTGGAAGATGTGGAAGACATCATAGGTGATTTGTCTCAGGCGTTCGATCAACTGGACGTACAAACTACAAGAGAACGGAGCGAAATTGCATGAGTGAAATAAAAAATCTGGAACCTGTCACAATGGATACGATCACTGCGAAATTGATGACACATATCGTAGCGACGGCGACAGAACGTTTTGGTGAAGATGGAAAATCGGCTGTTCAAGCAGGCATTCAACAAGTGATCGATGAACAACAAGCCGAAATGGATGGACAGCTTCAGGAGGATTTGCTTTTTTCATTCGAAAAATTGTTCGACTCGGAACAAATCGAGGAAACTCTGCGTGCCTATAATGCCAAACGGGAAGAAGCGGACCGCGAACCTTATACGATGTTTGCGATCATGGCGAAACTGTTTGCCCACATTGCCAAAGTGATGGTGGAATCATTCGGCAAAGAAGAAGGGGAACAGGTGATGATGGATAGCGTCGGCGCATTTGGTGAAGAACGCGGTCGCGATATCGCCCGTCGTGCGGCGGCCGTCGGGAAGCCGAATACGATGGAGAATTATCTGTCTAACTATGATATGGGGCGCAGTGAACTATTCGAATATGAAACATATTTTCATCCGACAGAAATCGAACAATCCTTTACGAAATGCGCATTTGCGGAACAGTGGAAAAAAGATGGCATGGAAGACTACGGAATTTTGTATTGCCATATGATCGATCCTTCGATTGCCAAGGGCTATAACCCAAACTTTGAAGTGGTGCATGATCAATATGTTCTGCGGGAAGGGACTTGCCATTTCCGTTTTCAAATGAAGGACGAAAGCGGGACATCCGAATGATTAACCAAGAGCGGCTCTGGAATCGACTGATGGCTTTGGGGGAACTGGGCAAACAGCCAAGCGGCGGGGTGACCCGGTTTTCCTTTACGGAAGAAGAACAGCAAGCTAAGCAGCTCGTCGCTTCCTATATGAAAGAGGCGGGCATGGAAGTCCGGGAAGATGCGGTCGGCAATCTGATCGGACGGCGCGAGGGACGGCGGGCAGATGCGCCTGTCGTTTTAATCGGCTCCCATATTGACACGGTTCCGGACGGCGGTAAGTTTGACGGTGCACTCGGTGTCATTGCTGGTATTGAGGTCGTGCAAACGATGAACGAGCAACAGATTCAGCATGATCATCCGATTGAGGTTATCGCATTTACCGATGAGGAAGGCAGCCGCTTTGGATTCGGCATGATCGGCAGCCGGGCCATTGCGGGAACGTTGACAGAGGATCAGCTTCAGCAGGACGACAAAAATGGTATAACCATTGGGGATGCGATGAAACAGTTCGGGTTAGATCCCCAACATATTGGGGAAGCGAGGAAAGAACCATCAACTGTGAAAGCATATGTAGAACTGCATATTGAACAGGGACGTGTCCTCGAAAAGCACGAAATTCCCGCCGGTATCGTATCGGGCATTGCCGGTCCGCTTTGGACGAAATGGATTCTTTCCGGCGAAGCGGGGCATGCCGGTTCGACTCCGATGGACAGTCGGAAAGATCCATTGATGGCAGCAGCGGAAATTATGCAGTTTATTGAAGAGGAAGCGAAACAGTATCCACAAACCGTTGCGACAATCGGGCAGATTTCCGTGAAACCTGGCGGCGTGAATGTCATTCCGGGGGAAGTCGAATTTACTTTGGATCATCGGGCGATCGATGAGGACATTCGCAATGAGGTGGAAAAGAAGATCCAGGCCCATGCGGAGCAAGTATGCGTGAAGCGGAATGTGGAGCTGGTCATTGAGCCGTTGCAACGCGTTACGCCTGTTCCATGTTCGGAGTTCATTCAAAACGTGATCCGGGAGGCATGCCAAAAAGCGGGCGTCGAACCGCTGACTCTTCCAAGCGGGGCAGGGCATGACGGCATGCAGTTCCACAGTACCTGGCCGATTGGCATGATTTTCATTCGATCGGAAAACGGCATCAGCCACAATCCGGCTGAGTGGAGTTCGAAAGAAGATTGCGGAACAGGTACACAAATCTTGTTTGAGACAATATGTGAACTTGCAACTAAGTGAAAAAAGAGTGTCGGATTCCTCACAAGGGAGAATCCAGCACTCTTTTTTTATGAATCAAGCACCTAAAAATGCTTTAATTGCGTCAATCAAGCTGTAAAGGCCTAATCCTGTACAAATCAGGGCGACAATGCCGCCGATGACATTCATTTTGACACTGTTGACGTATTTGCCGAGACGGTTTTTATTGTTCATAATAATCAATAGCAAGATGGAGATGACAGGCAGGAGAATCCCGTTCAATGCCTGAGCAAAAAGAAGTACGTCGAGTGGTTCGAAACCTAGACCGGATGACAGGATACCGATTATCATCACGATAATGAACACCAGTTTAAACTTCTTATTTTTCATTCCATTTTCCCATCTCATCACACTTCCGATTGTAACAGCCGCCCCAAGCGGAGAAGCGAGGGCAGATGAGAAACCAGCCGCAAATAATCCAACACTGATGAAAACTTTAGCCCATTCACCGAGTAGCGGTTCGAGTTGAAGGGACAGATCCGCGACACTTTTCACTTCGAGACCATAAATCATTGTTCCAGATGTGATTAAAATAGCTGCTGTAATCAAACCGCCAATACAGATGGAGATCGTCGTATCCAACCGTGCCTCTTTCAAATCGGAGGGCTTCGACCATCTTTCTTGGACCATTGTCGAATGGATAAAGAAGTTATACGGTACGACAGTCGTTCCAATTAAAGCAATAATCATTAAAATAGAGCCGGTCGGGATTGTTGGGAGGAATGCGCCTTGGAATACAGCACCAAAGTCAGGTTTGGCCACAATCATCGTTGTGATGAAGGTAACACTCATTACAGCAATGAGTACAACCATAACACGTTCAATCAGTTTGTAACTGCCGCTGATTCCGAGAAGTAGAATAACAACTCCGAAAATTGGTCCGAGAATATTGGAAGGAATTCCGGTCAACGTGGAAATCCCGAGTGATGTACCGAGAAGGTCCCCCGCAATATAAGCGGCACAACCGATTCCGACCGCTATCATGACGAGCCACATCGAACCGAACTTTAAGATGGGATTAGCAAACTGTTCACGGATTGCTTCCCCTAATCCTTTTTTTGTAATTATCCCAAGTCTGGCTGACATCTCTTGCAAAACGATCGTCGCAATAATCGAGAATACAACGGCCCATAAGATGGCATATCCGAATGAAGCCCCCGCTCGTGTTGCAGTTGTCACGGTACCTGGACCAATAAATGAAGCAGTAATAATTGCACCTGGCCCAATGACTTTGAGTTTATTTTTCAATGACGTTTTTTCTGTTGTAGTAGTATCTACTTCTTTTTGTGTTGTCATTATTTTCCCCGCCTTTCAATAAATGTTATTCCGTTTGAATATTCCAAATTTTTTAGGTAAGAAATACCCGGGATAGGGGAGGGTGTCATCCGCCTATTCCAAGTAATTATAGATCGTTTGCTTTGAGACGTTGAGAGCGTTTGCAATCTTTTCAATAGAACCTTGGATTAAAAATGTTCCCTTCTCTTCCAAGCTGCGAACAAATTGAATCTTGCCTTCTCGGGACATCTTTGAAATGGGAATCCCGATTTCCTTCAAGGAGCTATTAATTAGTTGATCAAACACTTCATCAATATTTTTCGCATACGATTCCTCCATCGGGGAATCGAGTTGATCCAAATCAGGGGTAGTGGAAAAATCTTTGATAATCTGATTAACTAAAGAGAATGCGGTAATATCAAAATTAATCCCGATAAGGCCGATCACTTTACCGCTTTCATTCCGGATAAATGAACTGGAAGTCTTTACGAACTTCCCGTCTCTCGTCCGTGACGTCAGACCGAGCAAATCAGGCACGGCATCCCCGTGTTGCCGCAACTCTTTTAAGATCACTTCTGTCGTTGGGGCTCCCAGTGCTCTTTCCGTAACACTGCCAGCTATATAGACGAGTGAGGAATGGGTGTCCGTAAAGTCATGGATGACCACTTCGCAATTTCGTCCAAATGTTGCGGCGATCATATCAGCCACCGGTTGGTAGCGCTTTAATATTTCTGCACTTTCTTTATTCGCCATACGAATCACCAGTCTTCCGAAGTTATTTTCAAGAAGGCTTGCTTCTTTACTATGGGCGTCCTGCTTCCGTTGTTCGCCGGAAACAGGACATCCAAAGTAGATTATAACTTATTTTTTGCTCGCAATGACCCCTGCAAGTGCATATAAAATGACTGTTGAAGCAAAGTGAGCCGAAAGCTGGGTCGGATCTTGTTGTGGATAGATTTCCACGAAGTCCATTCCAACAACGCCTTGTTTACAAATCTCATGAACTAGAGTTAATAGTTCGTGGGAAGTCAATCCATTTCCATCAACCGGACCGCCTGGGTTGAACGCAAAGTCCAATACGTCACTGCAAATGCTCAAGTAGACGACATCGACATCTTTGCTCGCCATTGCATAAAGCTCGCCCGCCAATTCTTTCAAATTGGAATGGTTGCGAATATCATTGATCGTTACTGTAACAGCGCCTGCTGCTTTTGCGTTGCGTCCACTTTCCGGAATGTTTCTCGGTCCGTGGATTCCTGTGTGAATTATGCTCTCGTTGCGAACACCTTCTTGCTCGTATAAGCGAGCAAACGGGCTGCAACGTGCATATTGGTCGCCATTATGGGATGGCAAGTTGTCATAGTGAGCATCCAGATGGATAATCCCGACTTTTTTGCCTTGCTCGGCAAGCGCTTTCACGATCGGAAAAGTAATGCCGTGATCTCCTCCGAGTCCGATGAGGAATTTTCCGCTCTCCCATAGCTTGCTTGTGAAGTTGGTAATTCGATTCATTGTTTCATCGACATCTGCTGGTACTACGTCAATATCGCCGATATCTCCGAGTTTCATATGTTCAAACACATCGATATGATCCAACTCTGGCAAATAGCCGCTATATCTAGCTGATGTTAGGCGCATCACTTTTGGACCAAGTTCACAACCGGTATAGTCTCCCCAAGTTACCGCACCTTCCCAAGGTACTCCGTACACAACTGCATCTATATCTTCAAGTGACTTACTAGCAGAAATATTCTTTGCTCCAAGGAAGCAAGGTGTATTGCCGTAGATGTTTGTCATGATTCGTCATTTCCTTTCGAGCTTATATTTAAAAAATTTGAAGCTTTAAATCAAATATAGGGCCTGTTTTAAATAAAGTCAAACTATTTTTGATAAAAATTAAAATTTTTTAAAGGCAACCGTAAGTTTTATTGAAATAAAATAAAAGAGAAAGTGAAAACGAGTGATTGACAGAAAAGTTTGTTTGTCTTCTACTCTGACATTTCGACTTATGATAAACTGAAACTCTACATTCATCTTTCACATAAGGAGTGCTTTCTCTTGAATATTCAACCGTCTAGTAAAATGTCGATTTTCGCCCCCGCAATTTTTGGAGATTTAAAAGCAGCCGCGGAGAAGAGAAAGGCAGCCGGGCATGCAGTCGTCGATTTAAGCTTGGGCAGCCCGGATTTGCCGCCTGACGCCAAAGTTCGGCAGGCGCTATCGGAACAAAGCGCACTGGCGAGCTCCTACGGATATACACTGGGGGGAATCAAGCGTTTTAACGAGGCGGTTGCCAATTACTATAAAAGACGTACCAATGTAAGGATCGACCCAGAAACGGAAGTCCTGCAGACGATGGGTTCCCAGGAGGGACTTGTCCATCTGCCGTTCGCTTTTTGCAATGAAGGGGATATCGTCCTAAATACGAATCCAGCTTACGTGGCGTACGAGGCGGGCATTAAACTTGCCGGGGCGGTTCCTTATGATATGCCGCTCCGTGCGGAAAACGACTTTCTCCCCGACTTGGATGCCATTCCGGCCGATATTGCGGAAAAAGCGAAGCTGCTCCTATTGAATTTGCCGGGCAATCCGGTTCCGGCAATGCCGGACGCCGCCTTTTTCGAGAAAGTAGTGGCATTCGCTAGGAAGTACAACGTCATTGTCCTGCATGACGCCGCCTATTCGGAATATTATTTCACAGGCGACGCCCCGATCAGCTTCCTATCCACGCCGGGAGCGATGGACGTCGGGATGGAAATCAATTCCTTATCGAAAAGCTTCAGCTTGGCCGGTGCCCGCATCGCTTATATAGTAGGAAATGCAGAAATGCTGGCGATTGTGAAACGGTTAAAGTCGAATCTGGACTACGGGATTTTTGCACCGATCCAAGAGGCTGCCGCGGTGGCGTTGGATCATGCGGAGGAAATCACGGACCGGCTGCGCCAAGAATTTTCCGAGCGGCATCGCGTATTAATGAAAGGATTGGATGAGCTCGGCTGGACGGCAACCCCGTCACAAGGCGGCATGTTCGTCTGGGCAAAATACCCGTCGGACATGAATGATATCGACTTTGTCTTCAAGGCGATCGAAGAGGCCGGCGTTGTTATGGTACCCGGAAGCATCTTCGGTTCCGCGGGAGCAGGATATGTCCGGATAGCACTCGTTCAGAAGCCGGAATTGTTGGAACAGGCGATTAAGCAGTTGAAAGAACTAACTTATTCATGAAAAGGGGAAGGACTGTACTTTGGTCCTTTTCTTTTTTTATATCGCACTTGCAATCTACAAAGGAGCGGTGTATTATAATGACTGGATGACCGTTATTGTGTTTTGGTCAATAAAGGTGGGTGAAGAAGTGGATCGGAGACAGGAAATATTGGATGCCGCGGCCAAGTCATTTTCGCTGTTTGGATACAAAGCGACAACAATGGATCAGGTCGCCAAAATAGCGAACGTTGGAAAAGGGACCATCTACACATTCTTTGCAAATAAAGAGGAACTCTTCAATGCCATTGTCATGAAAATGATCAACGAGATGCGGATGGAAGCTGACGCGGTTTCGGTCGAGGGAGCTTCATTCGAAGAAAATGCTCATGCCCGGTTGATGCAGATGCTCAAATTCCGCAAGACGCATCATTTATATGCAAAATTGGTGAATGAGGAAAAGGAATTGCGCACTCCTGCTGTCAAAGAAGTACTTGAGACGATCGAGAATGAGATTGTCGCCTATATCCAGGAAAAAATGGAGCGTGCCATTGCGAAAGGCGAATTGAAGCCATGCGATACGGAGCTGGTCGCGTATCTTTTATTCAAAGCGTATTTGGCCCTGATTGTCGATTGGGAACAGACGCATGAGGAAGAGTTGTCTGAGCAGCGCATTATTGATTTGCTAAGCGGGACCCTTTTTAAAAGTCTCTTAGTATGAGACTCCTTTTTTTATTTAAAAATGACCGAAAGACTGAAATGGTCAATTGGTTTAGGAGGAAAGAAAGACATGAAAAAGACAATGACGTGGGCGGAATGGAAGCAGTTGCTGCGCACGCGGAAAATGATTGTCCCGATGGTGGCTATTTTGTTCATTCCTGTGTTGTATGCAGGGATGTTCCTTTGGGCTTTTTGGGATCCGTATGCGAATATGTCCTCCTTGCCCGTAGCGATTGTCGATAACGACGAGGGAGCCGAGCTGGAGGGAGAACAGTTGGCGCTCGGCCGGGAATTAACGGATAAGCTGATCGAGAGCAAGCAGTTTGATTTTCAAGAGGTTTCGCAGGCGGAAGCGGAGCAGGGGTTGAAAAACCAGGACTATTACGTTGTCATTGAAATCCCTGAAAATTTTTCAGATCACGCCACAACGTTGTTGAATGAAAATCCGGAAAAATTGACGATCGTCTATAAACCGAATGAAGGATTCAACTTCCTGTCCGCCCAAATCGGGGAAACTGCGATGGACCGAATTCGCGCGGAAGTGAATGAAAAAGTGGCTTCCACCTATTCGGAAAAACTGTTCGCCTCCATTTCTGAGATGGGGGAAGGTTTTGGAGAAGCGGCCGAGGGAGCTGGCCAGCTTGATGAAGGGGCTGCCGAGTTATCCAAAGGCGCCACGGATTTGAAAGGCTATCTCGAACAGTTGGCTTCGAGCACGGTCACCTTGGCCGACGGGTCCGATCAGTTAGCGAAAGGAACCCGCGAAGCGGCAACCGGTGCAAAAGATTTGAATGAAGGCATCGGGACACTCGCAACGGGAGCCGCCGAACTCCGGACGGGAGCAGAACAAGCATCGGCAGGAGCAAGCGAATTACAATCCGGTATCGCCCAATACACAGAGGGCGTCGGCAAGCTTGCCGACAGCTACGGACAAATTGCTCAAAAAGAAAAGGAATTCAACGCAGCCATCGGCAACTTACATGAAAAAACAGCATCCGTCAGCGGGGCGGCTACCGATTTAGCTGGCGGGGCCCAACAAGTGAACTCCGGAGTCAAATCACTTTCCGAACAATTGGCCCCGATCCTCGCCTCATTACCCGAAGAGCAACAAGCCGGGGTGAAGGCCGCACTTGAGGAATTAAAGCAAGGAAGCACCCAAGTGGCGGGAGGCATGCAGGAGCTATCTGCCGGAACTTCGGCTTTGGCGGATGGCGCGGCCCAATTGAATGGCTCCGCCAACCAACTTGCCACGGCACGCAGCCAAGCATTGGCCGGTTTGAATGAATTGAACAGTTCCTCGACCGCCTTGGTAAACGGCGCCGATTCATTGGCCGGTGGAAACGGAGCACTTGCGACCGGATTGGCCAAATTGGCAGACGGCGCCACAGCAGCCCAGAAAGGTTCTTCCGATTTGTCCACAGGGCTGGCGAAATTAACAGAAGGGACCGGCACATTGACGGCCGGAACCGGCACGCTCGCCTCCAAATCACAAGAATTGGCGGAAGGCTCCGGTAAATTAGTGAACGGTCTTGGGGAATTGAAAGAGGGCACATCAACGCTTCAAGAAAAATTGGCCGAAGCGAACGAAACCGCAAGCGGAGTACAGCCGTCAGAAAAAACATTCGAAATGGCTGCCGCCCCGGTCTCTGTTGACAAAGAAGGCATCAACCACGTGCCGAACTACGGTACCGGCTTCGCTCCGTATTTCCTATCCCTTGGATTATTCGTCGGCGCGTTGCTGTTATCCATCGTCTTCCCGCTCGTCGAACCAGCCATCAAGCCGACCGGACCGTTCCGCTGGTTCGCCAGCAAAGTATCTGTCCTCGCGGCAGTTGGTTTGATTCAAGCATTGATCGCCGTGATGGTCGTCAAGTTCGGGCTCGGCATGGAAACCGAGAACACGTCGCTCTTCATCTTGACGGCGATTATCACAAGCTATACATTCATCGCGATCGTCCAGATGTTCGTCTCCCTCTTCAGCGACGCGGGTCGATTCATGGCTATCCTCGTGTTGATCTTGCAACTGACCACAAGCGCGGGCACATTCCCGCTGGAATTGATTCCGGAACCGTTGCAGTTCTTCAACACATTGTTGCCGATGACCTACTCCGTCCAAGCATTTAAAGGCGCCATCTCGACAGGTGACATCGGATTCCTTTGGGCGAACAACGGCATTCTGCTCGCCTTCACAGGAGCATGTCTCGCCATCACATTCGGCTACTTCGCCTTGATGTTTACGAGACGCTATTCAAGAGAAACGGCTGAAGCTTGAGGGTACCCCTTGCCATGATTGGATGTGGCAAGGGGATTTTTAATTATGAAATCATGGATAATCTTCTAAACCTTGCGTTCCCGTCCAGATCCAGATGCTATCCCCTTGAGTCGCTTCGGTTATGCAAAACATTTTTCCTATACTTTGAAATAAAGTATCACTACTTTGAAACGAATCCTCGAAACATTGAAACTTTCCTGCTAAACTTCGAAATGAATCCAGTAGAATCTGGAATAAATCTACAGTTTAAACATA
Organism: Sporosarcina sp. FSL W7-1349; assembly: GCF_038003045.1. Lineage (NCBI taxonomy): Bacteria > Bacillati > Bacillota > Bacilli > Caryophanales > Caryophanaceae > Sporosarcina > Sporosarcina sp. FSL W7-1349. Next base: position 2,421,003 of record NZ_JBBOOK010000001.1, on the reverse strand, counting down.
TATTTTGAACTTCGATACAAAATTCATCCACCTTCAAACGTACCTCTAAAAGCTCGAAATGTTCTTGGTGAACTTGGAGAAGTCTACATTAGTTCAAAAAATTTGCCAGTCCAAAACGTTTCCCTTTGACTTCAAAAGCAAAACCCACTCAAATCAAAACGAATCCCCATAACCTTGAAACCCAATTGTCCCAATTCAAAACAAACCTGCAATAGTTCAAAATCCACCATCTTAAAAAAATATTTGAAATAAATTGTTTAATTGTATACAATTATACAGGAAGAGGGAGGGGAATTAAAAATGAGTCAGTTTTCCGTACCTTGCGTCGTATACAGGGGGGGGACAAGCAGGGGATTGTTTTTCAATGAAAAGGACTTGCCTGCCGATCCTGAACAGCGAGACAAGATATTCATGGAAGGGGTCGACTGCTATAATCCGTCCCAGATCAACGGTCTCGGGAGCGGGACGTCTCATTCAAGTAAAGTGGTGGTCATTGGGCCGGCTTCCGTGCAAGGGGCACAGATCGATTACACTTTTTATCAAATCGGCATCGGGGAAGAGGTTGTGGACGACAAAGGGACGTGCGGCAACTTAATGGCTGCTGTCGGGGCGTACGCGGTGGATGAGGGATTGATCGATGTCCGGGAAGAAGCCGGTTCTTGCACCGTTTTCGCATACAACACGAATATCGGGAAAATCATCAGGCTACAAGTTCCGCTTTCTCGTGGAATGGCCAAGGTGCAAGGCGCGTACCAACTATCGGGCTTGCGCAAGCCGGGTGCCAAGTACATTGTCGACATTTTGCAGCCAGGTGGAGGCAAGCTGGGCCGCACTTTGCCGCTCGGACCGGTCACGAAGCTGTTGGTCGATGACGAGATCATAGAGGTTTCGGTCGTGGATGTCGTCAATCCATTTGCTTACGCGGCTGCTGAATCACTCAACCTGTCATCCGAAGAGGTGTTTACGGACCTATCCGCCAATGGCAAGCTCCTAGCACGTCTGGAGAGGATACGGCAAGAGACATCCATCCGCTCCGGATTGACCAACAATCAGGAGGAAGCTGTGCAGGCGCCTGCCATTCCGAAGGTGGCAATTGTCTCACCGCCGATGGACTATAAGACTTTATCCGGAATGGTCATTCACAAGGAAGAAGTCGATATTACCGCAAAAATGGTATCGATGGGACGTTTCCACCGGACATTTGCAGGCAGCGGGCTATATAATCTCGCGGCCGCGGTGTTGCTCCCCGGCACTGTCGCCAATGCCTGTTCAGGTTTTCACGTCTCACCCGGCGAACATGTCGTCCGGATCGGCCATCCAGATGGCATCGCAGAAGTGCGGGTGCGCCTATCCACTGATGGACAGGACGTGGAATATGTCGGATTGGATCGCACCGCAAGGCGGATCATGAAAGGCGTTTTATATATAACAGAATGAAAAAGAGGAGGAATTTGTATGTCAGATCGTATTACTGCATCATTGGCTGAGTTTGTTGGAAATGTAACATATGAAAATTTATCGGAATCCGTTGTGAATGAAGTGAAGAGAAGGGTGATTGACACATTTGCCTGTCTGCTGGCCGGTTTTGAGTTCGATGCTTCGACTTACGCCCGGAAGCTTGCCGAGCTGTCAGCAAGTGAAACCGGGGCCTCCGTCATTGGTACGGATAAAAAAGCCCCTGTCGAATACGCCACATTTGCCAATGGCACCGCCATCCGCTATCTGGATTATAATGATACGTATTTATCTGTGGAACCGCTGCATCCGAGTGATGTCATTGCTCCTTTAGTCGCATTAGCCGAGGAAAGGGGATTGCCTGGCAAGAAATTGATTGCTGCAATTGCAGTTGCCTACGAAGTCGGCGTCAATTTCTGTGATGAAGCAAGCTTGAAGTCCAATGGCTGGGACCATGTCAATTATATTACCGTCGCTACTGTCGCGGGAGGCGCTAACTTGCTTGGATTTACTAAAGAGCAGACGGAACAGGCTTTTGCACTGGCGGTTGTTCCCCATGGAGCAATGCGACAGACGAGAAATGGTGAAATTTCCATGTGGAAGGCGGCTGCGGCTGCCAATGCAGCGCGCAATGCCGTGTTTGCCCTACGTCTCGCTGAAGTTGGGATGAAAGGGCCTTTTGAACCATTCGAAGGAACGATGGGCATGAATTATCAAATGCTTAATCGAATGCTCGATGCTGACTCAATTGCCCAAAAGTTCAAGGGCGTCACGAATCCTACTCACATTTTAAAAACATATGTGAAAAACTGGGCAGTCGAGTATATGACGCAAAGTTCGATTGAAGCGGCGCTCTCTTTACACAAAAGAATAGGTTCGGTGGACGAAATCGAGTCCATCCATATTGATACGTTCCAGATGGCGTATGACATTTTGGCTAAAGATAAGGAGAAGTGGGCACCAGAGACGAGAGAGACTGCGGATCACTCTTTGCCTTACATCGTCATGGCTGCATTGGAAGACGGCCATATCGACATTGATACTTTCTCGGCGGAACGGCTTGCCGATCAGCGGACTTTGGAGCGCATCCAGAAGCTCATGACGATTCAGGTGACGGATGAAATGAATGCTGGATATCCAGACGGCAATCCAACGAGAATCACGGTATCATTAAAAGACGGAGGCCAACTGCAGGAAAGTGTGGTCCATCCTGCTGGCCATAGCGGCAATCCTTTTACAGATGCACAGGTTGAAGAAAAATTCATCCGGTTGACGAAGAAATTCATTTCAAAAGAGCAACAGCAAGCTGCGTTAAAAATACTGAATGAGTTAGAGGACCTTCAGGTGTATTCCGAACTGGTGAAATCGTTGGAGACGAAGAGCGGGGTGACAATATGAGCTGGCTCGTTCGGGAGCAAATGGAGAATCCGATCCAACGGCTGCGCCGCTTATTGGAAAGTGAAGAAGGGATCCTTCAAATTCCAGGCTCCCATGATGCGATGGCTGCCTTATTGGCGAAAAGGCAAGGATTCCAAACCTTGTATTTATCGGGAGCGGCCTTTTCAGCCAGCTTGGGCCTTCCGGATCTGGGCCTCATTACTTTGACGGAACTCGCCGCGCGGACGAAAGAAATTACCCGGGCGACAGGCTTGCCGCTTCTCGTCGATATCGATACGGGATATGGAAGTGTATTGAATGTCACGAGGACTGTGTATGAACTTGCAGAGGCAGGAGCAGCGGCCATTCAGATAGAAGATCAAGAACTGCCGAAAAAATGCGGTCATTTGAATGGGAAAAAGTTGGTGTCGATTGAAGAAATGGTGCAAAAAATCATGGCGGCCCGCAAAGCGAATGCAGATATCGTCATCGTTGCCAGGACGGATGCAAAAGGCGTCGAGGGCATTGATGCCGCTATTGAAAGAGCGCAGGCTTATGTGAAAGCGGGAGCAGATGCAATTTTCCCGGAAGCCCTCCAAACTGAAGAGGAATTCAGACGGTTTGCAGAAGAAGTGAGAGTCCCCTTGTTGGCAAATATGACCGAATTCGGCCAGACGCCATACTACACGGCAGACCAATTTGAACAATGGGGATACAAAATGGTCATTTATCCGGTCACTTCTTTGCGGATTGCATCGAAAGCAATTGAGCAAGCGTATCAATTAATTGCGGAACAAGGGACGCAAAAAGAGGCGTTGGACGATATGCAGACACGGAAGGAACTATACGACACGATTCAATATTTCGATTACGAAAACTTAGATAATTCAATAGCCAAAACAGTTTTGCCTGATTGAGCCCCGATCTAGATAGGAGGTGCAACACAAAGTGAATTTTTCTGAAGTGAGAGAAGACATTCGAAACCAAATGATCGTGGACGGCGCAAGTTATGAATATTTTGATCTGTCCCGGTTGGCTCTTTATGAAGACTATAAGCATGCAGAAAATCTGCCGTTCTCCATAAAAGCCTTGTTGGAAAGTGCCATCCGCCAATTTGACGGAAAATATATTACGGAACGGCATATCCGCCTGCTCGTCAATTGGCAACAGACCCAAGCGAGCAAAGAAGAAATTCCATTCAAGCCCGCCCGGGTCGTTTTGCAGGATTTCACCGGAATCCCGGCCATTGTAGACTTAGCTTCGATGCGGAATGCGGTCCATGAAGCGGGGGGCCAGGTAAAAGACATCAATCCCCAAGTTCCCGTCGACCTCGTCATCGACCATTCGCTCATCGTAGAGAAGTCGGGCACCGATGAGGCTTTCGAGTATAATCTTGATTTGGAATATGAGCGGAATGAGGAGAGATATCGATTTGTCCGATGGGCTCAACAGAGCTTCGATCATTTCCGAGTCGTTCCACCCGCCTCGGGCATCGTTCATCAAGTCAATTTGGAGCATTTGGCGACTTCTGTCATAACAAAGAAAGAAAATGAGTCTGCTGCGATCTTTTTGGATACTGTCATCGGAACGGATTCTCACACGCCGATGATTAATGGATTAGGGACGATTGGCTGGGGAGTGGGGGGAATCGAAGCGGAAGCGGCTATGCTTGGGAAGCCGCTCCATCTTGTCATCCCTGAAGTGGTCGGCGTCAAGTTGACCGGTGCATTGCCGGATGGGGCAACGGCGACTGATATCGCTTTGACAGTGACGAGCCGGCTGCGCAAGCACGGCGTCGTCGGAAAGTTCGTCGAGTTTTTTGGGACGTCTTTACCCCAGCTCCCGGTGGCAGATCGCGCAACGATTGCCAATATGGCTCCTGAATATGGAGCAACGATGGCATTTTTCCCGATGGATGAAGCCGTGATGGATTATTTACAGGCAACCGGACGGGAGCAGCACGTGAATTTGTCAAGAGCATACCATCAAGCGCAAGGCTTGTATCGCTCCGCGGAAATGGCAGAGCCTTCTTTTACTGAGGTGCTGGAAATCGATTTATCCCAAATCGTTCCGACGCTGGCCGGACCGAAAAGGCCCCAAGATCAAGTGCCTGCTTCGGAAATGAAAAGAGAGTTTGAGGATGCGCTGCACCGGCCGGTCGATCAGAATGGCTACGGACTTGCAAAAGAAGAAGCGGAGAAATCGGTTGAGTTGCCGCAGCACGGCACGGAACTGCGGACGGGTGACATAGTGCTGGCCGCCATTACGAGTTGCACGAATACATCCAACCCTTCTGTCATGATTGCTGCGGGGCTGGTGGCAAAAAAAGCGGTGGAGAAAGGGATCGTACCGCCATCCTATGTAAAGAAAACGATAGCGCCGGGCTCACGGGTGGTGACGAACTATTTGGAGTCGGCCGGTCTCCTGGCGTATTTGGAGCAAATCGGATTTTATATCGATGGCTACGGTTGTGCGGTTTGTTGCGGTAACACGGGCGCTTTTGACGAGGAGATCGAGACTGCGATTCAGGAGAATGATTTGCTAGTTGCTTCGGTTTTAAGCGGTAATCGGAATTTTGAAGGTAGAGTACATCCGCTCATTAAAGCCAACTACCTGGCCTCGCCGCCGTTGGTAGTCGCTTATGCCTTGGCCGGCAAGGTTGGGATAGATTTAATGAAAGAGCCGATCGGCAAGGACGCTGAAGGCGGATCCGTATATCTTCAGGATCTATGGCCTTCTACAGAGGAAATCGACAAAGTCATATCCAAATCAGTGACCCGGTCCCTCTTTGCGGAACAATATGAAAATATATATGAAAATCCCCGGTGGAATGAACTTGCCTTTTCAACAGGAAGCCTGTATAAATGGGAGGCCGATTCGACGTATATCCAAAAGGCACCATTTTTCGGATCAGTTAGCCGAAACAGTGCAACTGCGGATTCGATGTACAAGATGAACGCCCTGCTGTATTTGGGAGATTCCATCACAACCGACCATATATCCCCGGTCGGACAGATCGGTGTCACTTCCCCAGCAGGCCGGTATTTGTCAAAACAGGGTGTGTCGCCGGGCCAGTTCAATTCTTATGGATCCCGGAGAGGAAATCACCATGTAATGATCCGCGGTACGTTCTCCAACGTCAGGCTGCGCAATAAGTTGGCGGACGGGAAAGAGGGCGGTTATACAAAGTTCCTGCCGACCGATGAACTGATGACGGTATACGATGCAGCGATGCGTTACGAGAAAATTGGGAAGAATTTGCTGATCATTGCCGGAAAAGAGTATGGAACGGGCAGTTCCCGGGATTGGGCGGCAAAAGGAACGAAGCTGCTCGGCGTCAAAGCAGTCTTGGCAGAGAGCTTTGAAAGAATCCATCGGAGCAACCTTGTTGGGATGGGTGTTCTGCCTCTCCAATTCAAAGAAGGCGAAAGCGCAGAGAAGTGGCAGCTAGATGGGACGGAGGAGTTCACCATAGCCGGCTTGGATCAGAAAGAGCTCGCTCCTTACCAACTTGCGACAGTCATTGTCGAAAGGAAGAACGGCAAGACGGATAGCATCGAAGCGATCTTACGATTAGACAGCGATGTGGAAGTGGAATATTATACAAACGGCGGTATTTTGCAAACTGTCATGCAGCAATTTTTAGAAAAGAACGAAAGGGATTTTTCAGATGAGCAGTTCGTCTCAAGTGAATAGGATGTCAACGAGTGATATCGCATATGAGGAAATCAAAAAGAAAATCATTGAAATGCAGTACGATCCCCAGCAGCATTTGATTGAAGAACAATTATCCGAGGACCTCAGTGTCAGCCGAACCCCTTTGCGGCAAGCGTTATACAGGTTAATCCTGGAAGGGCTTTTAGTGAAACAATCCAATGGAAGAATTCACGTCGCTCCAATCAGTTTGAGTGAGATGGAAGAGATTTACCGGGTGCGAGAAGTGCTAGAGGGTCTGCTGTCCAAAGAGGCTGCCTTGAATATGACAGAGCCGAAGCTGAAAGAACTGGAAGATATAATCGTACTGATGAAATTATCGGCCGAGCAACAGCGCAATGAGCATCTCATCATGTATGGAAGCCAGTTTCACTCGGTCCTCTATTCGCTTAGCACAAACCAGACTGCCAAGCGATTCATGGAACAAATCAATACGCAGGTGGAACGGTATCGTAGAGTCGGCCTGAAGAGTCCTTCTTATTCTTCCGCGGTTTCCATCTTAGAGCATGAAAAGATTATTAAGCTCATCAGGGAAAACAAGCCGGATGAAGTAGAGACGGAAATGCGGCTTCATATTAGTCGCCGTTTTCAAGTGGCAAAGGAAACGGTGGAAATGTACTTGGAACCGTAGCCTGCCAGAAAAAACAATCGTTGAAAAAGGCACCGTGCAAATGAAAAGGTACCTCTTTTCAACGATTTTTTTACGGAATGAAAGGAGATGGTCTGTTTGATCGACTTGCGCAGCGATACGGGTACATTGCCGTCATCAGCAATGAGACAGGCGATGATGAATGCGGAGTTGGGCGATGACGGACGGACAGGAGAAGATGGGAAAGGGGAGGATCCGACGGTTGTCCGTTTGGAAAGAACAGCGGCTACCCTATTGGGAAAGGAAGATGCGCTATTTTGTCCTAGCGGAACGATGGCCAACGTGATAGCAGTCCTATCCTTTACAAAAAGGGGCGATCTGGTTGCACTCGATCGAAAATCGCATCTGATAGTGTCGGAAAAATCCCTCTTTTCCCCGGATCTCTTCGGAAGAACGGCAGTGGCGATAGAGACCAATAAAACAGGGGTGCCCAACTTGGATTTTTTGGAAAGGCTGTTCAAGCAACAAGATGTAAAATTGCTTTGCTTGGAAAACACGAATGGCTATTATGGAGGCAATTGCTTGACTGTTTCCCAAGTAAATGAAATTTGCATGTTGGCCGACCGATTTCAAATCCCTATCCATCTAGACGGTGCAAGAATGTGGAATGCGGCGGTATCCCTTCAATGTGAGGCTTCTGATCTGGCTCGCCCCACGGATACGGTGATGTTCTGCTTATCCAAGGGGTTGGGTGCGCCGGTTGGATCGCTGTTATGTGGCACCAAAGAGCGGATTCGGGAAGCGAGGGTTCTTAGAAAAGCAATCGGCGGCACGATGAGGCAAGCGGGGATCATGGCAGCTGCAGGGTTGGTTGCTTTAGAGAATGTGGACGCCTTGCGGGAGGATCATGAAAAAACGACACGGTTCGTCCAGTTATTGAAGCCCCATCCCCTCTTTTCTGTGCAATCTTATCCACATCCGACAAACATGGTCCATATGCGAATCATGGATACGAAGATGAATTCCGAGGCAGTAGCACATATTTTGAAACAGAAGGGACTCTTGGTAAAAGCGATGTCGTCGGACAGGCTGCGTCTTGTCTTCCATCAGGACATTTCATGGAGGGAAGTGGAACAGGCAGCCGACATTATGAATTCATCTATATTAACAATGAAATAGGAGTGAAAGCGGAGGAGAATAAACTTGCATATTACTTATCTGCTTCTAGCAATCAGTACAGGGTTTTTGATGTCGACAATCGGGGTGCCCGCCGGATGGCTCCTCGGTTCCATCATCACAGGGATTCTTTGGGGAGTGACCAGAGGGACTCTGCAATTCGGGGGATACTCTTTTAAAGTCGCCTTGTCCCTCGTGATCGCCAATATCGGACTGCGTTTGGATTTGAATACAATCTATAATCTACGTTCTTATTTGCTTCCATTTACCTTCACACTTTTATTCACTATTCTCTGTGGATATAGTTTAAGCCTACTACTTCATAAAAAATCCAGCGTCGACGGGTCAACCGCATTTTTTTGTTGTTTACCCGGCGGCGCATCGGAAATTATCGCGATCAGCAAAGAATACGGAGCGGATGATCGGATAGTGGCAGCCTTTCATACTTTACGAATCACCTTCTTTGTGTTGACCGTCCCATATCTCCTCGGTCGATACCATAAATCGGATGTGGTTGAAGCGACTCGACAGGTGACACATCTGGAATTGTCTCATCTACTATTTTTCCCCGTAGTCACTATCTTGACCTTATGGCTTGACCGTAAATTCCGATTTCCTGGAGGGGCACTCCTTTTTGCCATGGCCATCAGCTTTGCGATTTCGACATTCATTACACCGATTCCTACCCCGCCGTCTTATGTAACTGGGATCGGACAAGCTATTATCGGCAGCATGGTCGGAATCAGGTTCGATAAGCAAGTTCTTGTCCGGCTGCTTGGCGTGGGAAAAATTGCATTCAGCCTCATAGGTCTATACTTGGGATTCAGTTTTATAACGGGCTATTTGTTTCACTTGATGACCCAGCTTTCTTTCTCCGTCAGCTTGCTTGGAACCGTGCCGGCAGGAGCAGCTGAAATGTCCGCTACTGCTGTTGCTTTGCAGCTATCCCCTTCGATCGTTGCAAGTTTGCAAATTATGAGGGTTGTTATTTTGTTTTTATTGTTGCCTTGGCTTATTAAACTATTTAAATGGCGATTATCCAAAAAAGAAGAGTCCTTGCAATCGAATGAATAACCAATACGGAGCGCACTATTCGAATTTCGAATAGCGTAGTATGACGAATTGCAATTTTCTATAAGGCTAACTAATTGATAGGATGAATTTGTATAGAAGTAAAGTGATATGCAACAAGGGGAGAGAATCATGGATATTGTAAAACAGTTTCAGGTAATTCCGACAACCTGCATCTCGGATGCATTACATGGGCTTAATAATTTGGATGCGGCCATCAAACCATTAAAGGAGGAGTACCGGGTTGCCGGGCGTGCATTTACTGTGAAAATGCCGATCGGTGATAATCTAGTAGTATTGAGAGCGATACGCGAAGCTCAACCAGGAGATGTCTTGGTGATTGACGCAAAAGGCGATACGTACCGGGCGATTGCAGGAGATTTCATTCTCGGAATGGCGCAGACGCTAGGGATTAAAGGCGTTATTTCGGATGGGGTCATTCGGGACATTGTAGGATCAAAAAAAATGGGTTATCCCATATTTTGTAAAGGGACCACAGTCGCGGCAAGCGGGAAAGCAGGGGAAGGGGAGTGTAATGTCCCCATATCTTGCGGCGGAGTGACCGTCCATCCTGGAGATATTGTAGTAGGGGATGCGGATGGCGTTGTCGTCATTCCCCGTTCAAAGGAAGAAGAGGTGTTGAAAAAGTCGCTGAAGAAAGTGAGACAAGATGAGCAGAGGGCGGAGAAAGTATCAGGCAATCAGGATGAAATTATCGCATACTTGGATAATATGCTGGGATGAGAGAAAGAGGTGTCCCGCAGGATGACAAATGGTCGGCTTGCGGGACACCTTTTTTCTTATGGAGTAGGTAAAGCCGACTCTTTGATATAATCGACAAACGCTTTGACGACATGCAGTTCCTCCGCACTTTTATGATAAATCATCCAGGTTTTCTGTGTCACGGGAAGTCCTTCCTTTGTTTGTAATGGGACTTGATGTACTTGGGGAACATCCTCTAAAAAAAGGGAAGGGAGGATGGCGTACCCGAGACCGCTTAAGACCATCTCTTTACACGTATCGCCCCGATCGACCGTAACTCTCGTAAGGGGCGCTTGTGAATAACGTTCCGCCCACCAGTTATCGGTCAGGTGTTTGTAAAGAGAATCTGTTTGGTAGTCGATCCTTGGCATATTTGGAAGCTCTTCAAGACGAATGGGATGCAGGGAAGCGATACAGAGGGCTTCTTCAAATAACAGCACTTTTTCGCCAGGCCAATTATAATCTCCCCGGATGAACCCGATATGTACGTCCTGGTGATACGCAAGATGGTTGATTTGTTTGCTGTAGCCGGTTTCAATGTGAAAATCGACGTCCGGATAGGTCTCCCCGAAAGCGATAAGCCACTCCGGAAGTTTATATTTACTAATGAAATTCGATACGCCCAAGCGCAAAGTGCCGGCAATATAATGGTTGAAATTATCGATTTCTTCTCGTATTCCTCGAAATGTTTCCAATAGCTCTTCCGCCCGCTTTGCCAAATATTCGCCTTCAGTAGTGAATTGGACTCCCTTAACGCCGCGGTTGACGATCTTGACCCCTAATTCTGTCTCCATTTGCTGTAAGCGCTTCGTTAAAGTTGGCTGGGAAATATACAGCACCTTTCCTGTATTCGTTATGTTCTTCTCTTGAAAAAGTGTATGGATAATAAGCCAGTCCCTTTCATTCATACCAACCCCTCCATTTTTACCAAAGCATAGCATAGAAAAGAATACTCCGTCACTTCTATTCCAAATGATGATCATGCGCAATGAAAGAATGGTATTTTTCCATGACCTAGATTTCCTTTAAGCTGAAGATAGATCATTGGTTAGGAGAGATGTCAAAGTGAGCGTTGATACGAAAAAAATGATTTCGCGATTGGTGGTGAATGAGAAGGAATATAAGTATTATTCCATCCAAGCATTGGAAGGTTACGGATTTACAAAGGTGAGCAGATTGCCGAATTGTATCAAAGTGCTGCTTGAGGCAGCCGTCAGAGGATATGATGGACGCCTAGTCACGGAAGCGCATATAGAAAAACTCTCCAATTGGTCGGTTGAACGGAATCCTCGAGAGGAAGTGCCCTTTAAACCGACTCGTATTTTACTACATGACACAACCGGGCTGCCGGCGTTAGTAGATTTGGCGGCCATGCGGGATGCCCTTCATCTGAAAGGCGGGAATGCCGCAACAGTAAACCCGCTCATCCCCGTGGACCTCGTTGTAGATCATTCGGTTTCGGTTGATTTTTATGGAAGTCCGAAAGCAATGGAGCTGAATGAAACACTAAACATCGAAAGGAACAGGGAGAGGTTCTCTTTTTTGAGATGGGCACAGCAAGCTTTTGAGAACTTGCAGGTCGTCCCGCCGGCTACCGGCATTATGCATCAGATAAATATGGAATATTTAACATCCGTAATCGTCTCCGAAGAAGTGAATGGCGAAACGATATTATATCCGGATTCCCTTGTGGGAACAGACTCGCATACGACAATGATCAATGGTCTTGGTATCGTTGCCTGGGGAGTGGGAGGAATCGAAGCTGAAGCAGCAATGTTGGGTCAGCCCCTCTATTTCGGGGTTCCAGAAGTGGTTGGCGTTAAGTTGACCGGTTCTCTATCGGAAGGGGTGACTGCCACCGACTTGGCACTAACGATTACCCAGATGCTGCGGAAACAGGGGGTAGTCGGAAAGTTTGTAGAGTTTTACGGACCCGGTGTGCGTTCCCTCAGTGTGGCGGATCGGGCGACTGTTGCCAATATGGCTCCTGAATATGGAGCAACGATGGGATTCTTTCCTGTGGATCCTGAAACGATCCGGTATTTGCAATCAATCGGGCGGCGCGAAGAGCAGTTGACCAGGATCGAAGCGTACTACAGAGTGCAAGGAATGTTTATGGACAGCCATAGTGAAGAACCCGAGTTTCCGGAAAGTGTGGAATTAGATCTCACTACGGTTACTTCGTCAATCGCCGGACCGAAACGTCCACAAGACCGGATTGGTTTGAAGAAGATGAAAAGGGCCTTTCACGAAGTTATCCGAAAACCCGTTGCGGATGGGGGCTTTGGGGTCTCTGAAGAACAGTTGAAAAAAGAGGTGGTGATACAACATGAAAATGGAGAGACGTCGCGTATTACGAATGGATCCATTGTCCTGGCAGCAATCACTAGCTGCACCAATACGTCCAACCCCACTGTCTTACTGATGGCTGGATTATTGGCGAAACATGCGGTGGAAAGGGGATTGACAATGCCCGCATTCGTGAAAACTTCCTTGACGCCTGGATCGCAGGTCGTGACAGACTACTTAACGGAGACTGGATTGCTTTCCTATTTGGAACAGCTCGGCTTCTATATTGTCGGATACGGCTGCGCAACATGTATTGGCAACTCAGGTCCGCTTCCAGCCGAAGTGAGTGAGGCAATTACACAGCATGATCTGACCGTAGCATGTGTCCTCTCCGGAAACCGAAATTTCGAAGGCCGAGTCCATCCGGAAGTGAAAGCCAATTATTTAGCCTCTCCGCCGCTGGTCGTCGCCTATGCGCTCGCCGGAACGGTGGATATCGACTTTGCCACTGAGCCGATCGGAATAGACCAAGAACGTCAGCCTGTCTTTTTGCGCGATATTTGGCCGTCAACTGAAGAGGTTCAGCGATTGCTGGCGGATGCTTTGCGGCCCGAAATGTTCCGTGCCCGCTATTTGGATGTGTACAATGCAAATGACCGTTGGAACAAACTGGATACCCCGACAGGTCAGTTGTATGATTGGGATGCTTCTTCGACATATGTTCAGCCGCCGCCATTTTTAGACAGCTTGCCCGATGAAATTCCGGCAATAAAGGAAATTGAAAGAGCAAGGGTATTGGCTTTCCTCGGAGATTCGGTGACGACAGATCACCTCTCTCCATCGGGAATTATACCTGCCAATAGTTTGGCGGGTCAGTACCTGTACGAACAAGGGGTTGAACGGGGGCAATTGAACTCGTATCCGTCAAGGCGTGGCAATCACCATGTCATGGTTCGAGGAGCATTGGCCAATGTTCGGGTACAGAACAAATTGGTTCCCGGTTTGGAAGGTAGCTTCACTAACTATTTGCCTACGGACGAAACAATGTCCATGTACGAAGCTGCCGCAAGATATCGAGAGGTCGGTGCACCCCTTATAATATTGGCCGGTAAGGAGTATGGAACAGGTAGCTCAAGAGATTGGGCTGCTAAAGGGGTGTATCTTCTTGGGGTAAAAGCGATCATCGCAGAGAGTTTTGAGCGAATTCACCGTAGTAATTTGGTGGGGCTGGGTGTCCTCCCGCTTCAATTTGTCCATGGTACAGGTGCGCAATCATTGGGCCTGTCCGGGAGAGAATTATTTTCTACAGTAGGTTTATCTGATCGAATGCGGCCCAATGAGTTGATTAAAATGAAGGCTGAACGAGCAGACGGGACGTCATTTATCTTTAATACTATAGTGCGTCTTGATAATGCAGTCGATATCGAAACTTATCAAAATGGAGGAGTTATGCGGAAAGTCTTGCGGAATTTGCTCAATCAGAATGCGAGACAAAATTGAGTGAAAGCGACTCCGTTTTTCAACAAAAACTTTATGGACAAAAAAAAATAAAAGAACATTAAAGTCATTATTATCAAAATATTGCGCATTGCATTTTTTTTACTATACTTAATTTTGCACCAACCAAAAGTTATAAGGGGGTAAAATTTATGAAGCAGAAAAAGAATTTATTTCTCGTTATCATGCTCTTGACAATCGCAGCAGTCTTGGCAGCGTGTAATAGCAATGACGGAAAAGAAGCTGAGGCTCCTGCCGACACGAGCGGGGGAAGCGATGTCACAGAAACTAGCGGTCCGGCAGAAGAAACAGCTGGCGATTGGAAGCCAACGAAGCCTATCGAGTTCATTGCTCCATCCGGTGCAGGCGGCGGATGGGATACGACGGCTCGTGCTTCTTCCAAGGTATTGGAAGAAGAGAAGATTGTTGAACAGCGCTTTGCGGTAGTCAACAAGCCGGGTGGCGGAGGAGCAATCGGCTGGGCATACATTGATGGTAAAAATACGGATGACCATCTACTGTTCGCAACCTCTCCACCAATTATGTTCGTTCCGTTAAACAATCAATCAGATTTAGGGCATCAAGACTTTACTCCGATTGCAGCGTTGACGGCAGATTATGGTGCATTCCTTGTGAAAGCGGATTCACCGTTTGATACGATGAATGATCTTGTAGAGGCAATGAAGGCCGATCCGACATCCGTTTCAGTCGTCGGTTCTTCTTCACCGGGCAGTATGGACCACATGCAGTTTGTCAAATCGGTCCATGCAGCGGGCGTAGATGCTAAAAGCGTTAAATATGTATCTTCCCAAGATGGAGCGGGCATGACAATGCTTTTGGGTGGCCAGGTCGATGTGTTTTCAACAGATGTTGGAGAGGCAGTGGAGCAATACAGAGCAGGTAATGTGAAGGTGTTGGCTATAACTGCTGAAGAGCGTATGGAGGGTGACGTTGTATCTGAATTCCCGACTTTAATTGAGCAAGGAATTGATGATTCGTTCGTTGTGTGGCGCGGCATCATGGGTCCTAAAAACATGAGTAAAGAAGCAACGGCTTTCTATGAAAACGCCTTCAAAGAAATGAGTGAAACCGAAGCTTGGAAAACCGAACTCGAACGTTATGGTTGGGCTCCTAACTGGATGGGCAGCGAAGAATTCAGCACATTTTTGGATGAGCAATATGAAGCCATCAAATCGTTAATGGAAGAAATGGGACTTAGATAAGGTATGCACGGTTGGATGAAGGATGGTCTTTCACCATCCTTCTTTTTTAAAGTGAAAACCTGATTAACCTTCATAACGGTAGAGTTTGGATATGAAAAGGAGTGTGTCTATGTTACGGTCGATGGATCGAAAAGTCTCCTTGGTAATTATGGCCCTCGCAATTTTTTATCTCACACTGAGTTATCGGCTTCCGAAGTTTGCCTTTACTCAAGTAGATGCGGATGTCTTGCCACTTGGACTAGGATATTTATTGTTAGGGTTGGCGGTTATTCTGTTCATCCAGAATAAGCCGGAAACGGAAGAGCAAAAAGAGAAGCGGACGTTGAAAAAGGAAGATCTAATCCTTTTGCTTGTGACCTTAGGTGCTCTTATCCTATATGTTTTTTGTTTAGAATTTCTAGGTTTCGTCATCAGCACCATCATTTTCTTGTCATTAACGATGAGAATGTACGGGTATATGAACTGGACGCGCAATGTGATCGTTTCTCTCGTTTTTACCCTCTTTCTCTACTTCGCATTTAACTATTTATTAAAAATCTATCTCCCGCAAGGAATTTTGCCATTTTAAAAGGAGAGGAAGTTAGCAGATGAGTACGATAGACAGCATATTATATGGTTTTCAAGTAGCTCTCACTTGGCAAAATATCATGTTTGTCTTTATAGGGGTGCTGGCCGGTACAGTGATCGGCATGTTGCCTGGACTGGGGCCAATCAGTGCAATTGCAGTCATGATTCCATTGAGTTATGGAATGCCGGCTTCTTCAGCGTTGATCTTAATGGCGGGGGTATACTATGGAGCTATATTCGGCGGTTCCACATCATCTGTTTTGCTGAATGCTCCGGGTGTTGCTTCGACGGTTGCCACTTCGTTTGATGGCTATCCGCTCGCCAAACAAGGGAAGGCGGGGAAGGCATTAGCCATTGCCGCCATCGCTTCCTTCGTAGGAGGAACTTTTGCAACGGTCGGACTCATGCTGGTCGCGCCACAATTAGCTAAAGTCGCTCTATCATTCGGCCCAACAGAATATTTTGCCCTAATGCTCTTAGGTTTGACGGCTATTGCGTCATTGTCGGATGGTTCTACCGTGAAAGCTTTCATTTCCGCTACTGTCGGAATCATGGTTGCCACAATTGGAATTGACGGCCAGACCGGGACGCAGCGGTTTACATTCGGTAGTACGAAACTACTGGATGGCATAGACTTTCTGGTCATAGCGCTAGGTCTCTTTGCGCTTGCCGAAGTGACTACACTCATTATTAGCCGCAAAGAAAGCCTGTTCAAGAAAGGCAGCGACATCGGCAGCTTGAAGATTACAAAGGATGAGGTGAAAGAAATGGCGGCGCCGGTTGGACGGCAGTCAATCCTTGGATTCTTCATTGGCGTATTGCCGGGAGCAGGAGCGACGATCGCCTCTTTCCTCGCTTATATTACAGAGAAACGGCTATCGAAGAAGTCGGATACTTTTGGTAAAGGGAATATTGTTGGTGTAGCAGCGCCGGAGTCGGCGAACAATGCCGCGGCGGGCGGATCATTTGTCCCGTTGCTGACATTAGGAATTCCGGGTTCGGGGACGACAGCGATTATGCTGGGCGCATTACTCGTAGTCGGCGTACAGCCAGGGCCTATGCTGCTGACTGATCACCCGGATGTTTTCTGGGGAGTTATAGCAAGTATGTACATCGGGAATATTATGCTCCTTATTTTGAACTTGCCTTTAATTCCATACTTTGCAAGGATCCTTTATATTCCAAAAGGTATGCTTATTTCCTTGATTTTAATTTTCTGTTTCATTGGCGTATACGGTGTTAATTTTAGTCAGTTTGATTTATATGTGCTAATCGTGTTTGGGGTAATCGGCTATTTGATGCGTATTCTATCATTTCCAGCAGCTCCGTTCATTTTGGCCTTCATCCTTGGCGGTATGATGGAGCAGTCCTACCGTCAGGCATTGACGATTTCAAACGGCAGCCTGAGCATTTTTATCGAGCGTCCGGTTTCTTTAGCATTGCTTCTTGTGGCGCTTGCATCGTTGTTCGTACCTCTCATTCTTTCCAAAATTACGAACCGCAATAACGGTGCCAAGGCGGCTTGAACTTATTCCTCAGGGGGGAGACGAGAATGCCGCTTTCCGTTTCAAATAAACTCCGGTTTGGTTTCACAGTTGTCCTGATGCTCCTGATCCTAGTCGGAGCAACTTCCTACTATTCTATTCATGCCATTACTAAAGAGTATCGATCACTATTGGAAGGCAATGCACATAAGGTCAGTCTTACGGACGAGCTGATCAATATTCAGAAAGATAGTTTCATTGCCATCAATGAATATATCATTTATAAAAATCCCCATTTTTTGGGACTGAAAGATGAAGCGATCGAGAAATCCGATGCCGTGTTGGATAGCATGCTCTCTTTGTTCACCAGTGATCAAGCTCTTACGATTTTGAATGAAATCCAAGATACCCGGAATTTGTTCATCAGCCAAATCGAGATGATCGCGAGTCAGATAGCGAGTGGCTCCCAGTTGGATTTTCAAGAGCTTGCGCGGGAAGCATCCAGTCTGAATTCCTGGCTGACGGTCAACGCGGAAGAACTGAAAGACATCCAGCAAGATGAAATGGAAACGGCACAACAAAAAATAGAAGTTCTAAAAGCCCGGACGAATATTATTGTCCTCTCCCTGCTGAGCATAGCGGTCTTGGCAGGCGTTCTTATCGCTACGTATTTGGGACAGAGCATCGGCCGTCCTATTGCCGAAATGACGCAGGCGATGAAACAAATTGCCGCAGGAAACTTGGCGCAACAGGAAGTCGTCATCCGGAATAGGGATGAAATCGGTGAAATGGCTGCGTCCTACAACGAAATGGCGAATAATTTAAGAGGTCTGTTGGCGAAGATTGGTATTTCCTCCGAACACCTTACCGTCCAGGCGGATCAACTGTTGGCCAGTTCAGAAGAGAGTTTGGCTTCCTCGGAAGTTGTTGTGAATGCAGCGGAAAACAATATGCACGGAAGCCGGGACCAAATGGTAATTGTGGAGAATGTCCTGTCCTCCATGCAGCAGCTTCAGCAAGAGATTTTAAAAATCTCTTCCTATAATGAAGCAATGCTGGCTTCCTCCAAGTCGGTAGCTTCATTTGTTCAGCAAGGCACATCCAACATATCGGACGTTGCGCGGGAGATGGAACGGGTTCATCTGTCCATCGATCATTCGGCGTCTACTATCCATGAGATGGCTAACCAGGCGAGTAAGATTCAATCGGTTACAGATCTCATCAAGGAAATATCCGAACAGACCAATTTACTGGCAATCAACGCTGCAATCGAAGCTTCTCGGGCAGGAGAGAGTGGAAAAGGGTTTGCCGTAGTCGCCGAAGAGGTCAGAAGACTTGCCACACAAACTAAAACAGCGGTAAATGAAATTGAAACAATGATGTTAACGGTTCAACGTGAAACGATCAAGGCTGTTCAGTCAATCACCGAGGGCAGTACCATTGTGGAAAATGGGCTACAATTAACTAACCATTCATTGGAAATCTTCGTTTCGATTGAAAGTGCAGTAGAAGATGTAGGAGAAACTATTGAAACCGTTTCTGTTTCCATCGGAGAAATCGATGGGATTACAGGAGATGTCGCCCACGGATTAGATAGAATAAACGAATGGGCAGAAACCTTTCTGCAAGCGACTTCAGAAACGAGTTCGGCGACCGATCAACAGCTTGCGAGTAATCAAGAAGTCGCTGCAAGTTCCAAAGAGCTGACGACAGTGGCAGAAGCACTTCATACCGAAATCATGAAATTCAAAGTTAATGTATAGAAAAAAGACAGGCGACAAAAATATGTCGCCTGTTCCATGTGGATTGCTTTCCTAATAATCCTTACACTCTATATCTTGCGATAGAGCCGTTCCGGTCTACCGACTTGGCCATAAGCCAACTCCGCTGCAATGGTCCCCTGTGACACCATATATTCCAGGTAGCGGCGTGCTGTTGTCCGGCTGAGACCGATTTGCTTTCCGAAGCTTTCGGCGGTAATTCCATCTAGTCTGAATGTAGAAATTTTCTCTTGCACTTTCTGAAGAGTGAGCGGATCGATGCCTTTAGGGATGCTCTGCTCCTGTTCGATGCTCTCTCGTACGCCTTGTAGTAACAGGTCGACGCTCTCTTGAGTGATGGGATCAGTGGAGGTGAGTTGCTGTCGATACTCCGCGTACTTTCGCATTGTAGTCTCAAAACGGTCATATAAGAAGGGCTTGATGATATAATCGATGACTCCTCCTCGGATGGCTTCTTGGACGGTTTCCATCTCCTGCGCAGCCGTAATCAGAATGATATCCACATCGCGGAAATGTTTGCGCAGATGCCAAATGATGTCCAGCCCATTGCCGTCTGGGAAATAGACATCCAGGAGAACGAGATCGGGCCGTAGTTTCGGCAACACTTCCAATGCTTCTTGTACACTGGAAGACACTCCACACACTTCAAAGCCTTCTATTTTCTCCGTATACTTTTTATTTATTTTGGCAACACGATAGTCATCTTCGATAATGAGCACCCGAATGGTTTCCATTTAAACTCCTCCTTTTGGAATGACAACCAGGAAAGCGAGACCCCCCAGTTCACTTTCGGATATTGTAATATAGCCATTCAAGTATTGTACGGCTTGGTCCACCAAGAATAATCCATGCCCCCGGTCCTTCCCATGTTTTGTACTGAATCCTCTAGTGAACAGCAAATCTTGTTCATCCATGGAAAGTCCAGCTCCCGAATCTTCAATTTCAAAAATAAAGTCATTGCCAAGATCGGTCATGAATAGACGGACTTCCCTCCGTGAAGCACCGGAATCGAGAACTGCTTCAAATGCGTTATCCAATAGGTTTCCAAGGATGGTGACCAGCTTTTCCCTCTGGATATGCGAGGGGAGGTCCCGCAAGCTGCTATCCTTGTCGATGACGAAATCGACTTGCAGCTCATGGGACCGGTTATATTTGCCAAGCAAGATGGCGCTAATCAGCTTGTCTGGTACGGAGTCAAGCAGGAACTGGATGAGTTCTTGATAATCATTGGCCTCTTTGTTGATAACGTCCAATGCTTCTTGATAGGATTTTAATTGGATTAAACCTGAAATGGTGTACAGTTTATTCGCGTATTCATGGGTTTGAGAGCGCAGTACCCCGGCGTATTGTTGCACTTGGGACAACTCTCCGGACAATTGCTCGATATCCGTTTTTTTCCGGAAGCTGGCAACGACGCCGGTAATCTTACCCTTCGTCAAAATTGGCACCCGGCTGACGATGATCGGATTATCGTTGATAATGATTTCTTGGTTGTATTGATGTTTGCCATCCCGCAAAACATCCAATAATTTGGTTTCAGGCAATAGCTCGAGAATATGGCTTTGTGGAATATCCTCCCTAGGCTTAATATTCAGTATCTTGTAAGCGGCTTCATTTATAGTTGAAATAAATCCTTTATCATTGATCGCTATAATGCCTTCGTGTACGGACTCCAAAATAGCACTTCTTTCTTGGTAGAGACGGCCAATCTGCTTGGGCTCCAGACCGAAGATCGCCCGTTTCACTTCTTTTGATATTAGATATGCGCCGATAATAGAAATTCCAAGGAACATGAAGATGAGAAGAATGACTTGGTCTTCGTATTGCTGCGCCATCTCATCCACTGCCGTGTCTAAAAAGCCGACGGAGACAATCCCGACAATTTGGCCATCCTCATTGAATATCGGAACTTTTCCTCGAATAGAAGGTCCGAGAGTTCCTTCCGATTTCGATATGTACGACTTCCCTTCATGCAATGCAACGTAATTATCCCCGCCGACCATCGTCTGTCCAATTTTCTCTTCATCCGGATGGGAATAGCGTATGCTGTCTTTGTTTCCAACAACGACAAACTCAGCGCCTGATTTCAACCGGATTTCATGTGCCAATGGCTGGATAATTTCGGATGGATTTTGCGCATCCAACGCCGATCTGATAGCGGGCATAGAAGCGACTGCCTCCGCCACGCTCAATGCTCTTTTTCCGATCTGTTCCTCTACCGACCGGGTCATAATGGAGTTGAATGAAGTGCCTAATACGGTGATTACGATAAGAAAAAGGCCCATAATCAATAAGGCAAGCTTTGTTTGTAAAGACACTGTAGTTATGCGTTTCCATAATTGCATTTTAAACACCTTGATTTCAAACCGACTATAATGGGACAGTCCTGCTTATTTCATTGCTAGAGTAATTCGTCCTATAGCAATACTTTGCCGTTGTCTTCTATTATGTCGCTATATATTCAATTATGCAACACGATTTCCCAAGGGCATCGCCTCGTTCGAAACAGTACCAATTTAAAACAGTATAACAAAAGAACTGAAATAAAGGGGAAGATAAAATCCCAAAAAGTCCTGAAATTTACAAGTTCAATTGTAAATTCAGGACTCACTTCCTGGTTTTTTCAGTAGGTTTTTAGAGAAACTATCAAAAAGTATTGATAGTTGTCCTGTTTGTTGTGTTTCCTTGCATCCTTTCGGAAATTGCTTTCGCAAATTCGGAAGTTGAGGCGCTGCCTTTCAGATCTCTCGTTTTAATACCATCTGCTAGAGAGCGGTAGAGACCTTCTTCAACCATTCTGCCCATTTCTTGAAGTCTAGTATCGCCATGTTTCTCGGCGAGCCATTCCATTAACATGACTGTCGACAGCATCATGCCGATCGGATTGCCAATGTTTAACCCGGCAATATCCGGTGCGGACCCATGAGCGGCCTGCGCCATTGCCAGATTGTCATTGGAATTGATGGAAGGGGCCAACCCCAGACTTCCCACCAGTTCCCCCGAGAGATCGGAAAGGATATCGCCGTACATATTTTCCGTTACAATCACATCGAAGTCCCGCGCGCGGCGCACCAA
Organism: Sporosarcina sp. FSL W7-1349; assembly: GCF_038003045.1. Classification (NCBI taxonomy): domain Bacteria; kingdom Bacillati; phylum Bacillota; class Bacilli; order Caryophanales; family Caryophanaceae; genus Sporosarcina; species Sporosarcina sp. FSL W7-1349. Next base: position 2,398,943 of record NZ_JBBOOK010000001.1, on the reverse strand, counting down.
GTGGGCCGCCATTGCATCAATATGGTAGTCATCGACTGTGACTTCTGGATAATGTTCCGCCACTTCCCGGCAAACATTCAAGAACAATCCAGTACTCAAACGAAGGACATTGGCTTTGTGGACAATTGTCACTTTTTTTCGACGCTGCATCGCCATTTTAAACGCAGCATGGGCGATGCGCTCTGCCGCTTTCCGTGTAAACACGCCTGACGTCACGACGACATCTTCTGTTATCTGCCATTCCCCATGACCGCTGTACATATTGCGGTCCGCATAAAAGCCTTCTGTGTTTTCGCGGAAGATGACGAGATCCGCTTCTCCGACCACGCTTTTAATGCCCGGCATAGTCTTGGCCGGCCGGATATTGGCATACAGATCCAAAGAATGCCGAAGGGCCCCGCTCGGATTCAGTTTCACTTTGTGTTCAGGGGGATAAGCGGCGGAATCATGCGGTCCTAAAATCCATCCATGTGTATCCTTCAAATTTTCTATGGTGATTTCAGGAAGGGGATCGCCATGTTGTTCGATGCTTTCCCACCCCATCGGAAGGTCAATCCATTCTACACCAACGCCGGTTTTCTGGGCGGCCTTCTGAAAAACTTCCACAGTCGCATCGACAATTTCGGGTCCGATCCCATCCCCGCGCAATACCCCTATACGATAATTGCCCAATCTGCATCATCCTTTACATTTGTTGTAGTTTCCTGCATCCCGTTAACTTGGGGCGGTATGGCTATAGTACATAATGTAGTCGTAACACAGGGATAAGTAAAATATTTATTTTAAATAGGTTTTGATTCATTTTTTCTATTTCTATTTTATTAGTCATTTGCCTTGTTCCGTGTCGTAACGGTTTTTGATAAACTCAACGAACTTCTTTACCATGGACAGTTCGAGAAGTTCTTCACGATATAGCAGCCGGGTTTTCCAAATGATCGGTGATCCGCTGCTGTCTGTTAAGATACCTTTTTCTAAATGCTTGTTTTTTTCAAGGGCAATGCTGGGGGCGATGCAATAGCCCAGGCCATTGAGGACCATTCTTTTTGCAATTTCCACATTATCGACGTTCATATTGCTGACTGGAGGCTTTGAGAAATTATCTTTCCACCATTTATCAATGAGCAATTCCAATGCCGGGTCTGTCTGGTAACTGATTCTTCGCATGGAAGGGAGGTATTGAATATCAACGTTATGTACGGAAAGTATTGAAATGGTCTCCTTGGAAATGGTGAACTCCTCATCGGGGGCATGAAGGTCTCCACGCACGATCCCGATATGAGCATCTTGTTTGTAGACAGATTGGACGACATCTGCATTCACGCCTGTGTTTACATGAAAATCAACTTGCGGAAATCTCTCATTGAACTCTTTCAGAATTTGAGGCAATTCATAGAAAGCATAGGTCCTAGAAACGCTTAACCGTAAAGTGCCCCGTACTTCGTTTCCTTTATTCCATAAGACTTCTTTCATGTCACGCTGTTGTTGGAGCATGTCTTTGGCATACTGGACGAGCAATTCACCTTGTTCCGTGAAGTCCACCCCTCTTCTTCCTCTGAAAAATAGTTTGATATTAAATTCCTTTTCTATTTGTTGGAGGCGATAGGTCAAAGTGGGCTGTGAGATGTACAGTCGCTCTGCTGCCTTCGTAATATTTTTCTCCTCATAAACTTTTGTTAATATAGTCCAATCTTTTTGATTCAATCTGATTCCTCCTTAAAGAAATAGAAAATATCTATCGAAAATAATAAAAAATAAATATTTTACTAATTTCTATCACTATAATACATTTAACTTACAGAAGATACCTATCTTCAAAATTATTTTCTTTACGAAGACAGGAGGCGCAGATTTGGCGGCACAACAGTATCAAATCGCACTTATCCACGCAACTATGAACTCGGTCCAACCCATTTTGGAAGCGTTTGGTGAACATGCTCCCGAGATGACTTTAGTGAATTTCATGGATGAGAGTCTGATTTTTGAATTGAATGAAACAAAACGGGTCACTAAAGGTATGATCCGGCGATTGATGAATTTAGCGGAAAAAGCGGCTGCCCATGAAGTCGATGGAATTCTATTAACTTGCTCATCATTCACTCCGGCGGTTGCGGAAATCCGCCACTTGTTCAATGTTCCGATGCTCAGTGCTGATTTAAGTATGCTCGAGAAAGCTGTGGACCTGGGAAGCCGGATTGGCGTCATTGCAACAGTCGAAGCGGCAGGTCCGACGACGACAAGGCTATTGGAAGGAATTGCAGCGGAACGGCAAAAGTCGGTACAGATCGAAACTATAGTCATTCCGGAAGCTTTCCAAGCATTGCAAAATCGAAATCCAGCACAGCATGATGAATTGATTACCCGAAAAGCGGAGGAGTTATCATTGGACTGCGATGTCATTGTTTTCGCACAGTTTTCGATGGCCCGCGCAGTCAAGGGGATCCAAGGCAAAACCAAGCCGATACTGACAAGCCCTGAAACAAGCGTAAAAGCGATTGTCCAGGAAATAACGAAAAAGGAGGCCGCTTTACATGATCTTTACTGATGCCATGCAGGTCGCTTCCCTGATTGAAGGGGAACCGATAAAGAAGGAAAGATGGATTGATGTTGTGAATCCGTTCAACGGCGAAGTTGTCGGGAAAGTAAGTCTTGCCTCTGCAGAAGATGCAGAACAAGCGATTGAGTCGGCGTATCAAGCCTTCCATCGAACGATGAAAACGATGCCAGCTTACAGACGATCGGATATTTTGCGGAAAACGGCGGAATTGCTGGAGGAACGTACAGAGGAGTTTGCTCAAATCCTAGTGTTGGAAGCGGGAAAGCCCATCCGGGACGGAAGGTCGGAAGTGGGAAGGGCTGTGCAAGTCCTGCGTTTCGCCGCAGATGAAGCTAAAAAAATCGGTGGGGAACTTGTTCCGATGGATGCGGCGGTCGGTGGCGAAAATCGGATTGGAATGGTCCGCAGGCGGCCGATTGGGGTCATTTCCGCCATCACTCCATTCAATTTCCCGCTGAATTTAGCGCTGCATAAGATTGCGCCGGCCATTGCGGCAGGAAACACGGTTGTATTGAAACCGGCGGGCAAAACGCCGTTGTCCGCCTACAAACTGGTGAAGCTATTTGAAGAGGCGGGACTGCCGAAAGGGGCCCTAAACTTGATCATCGGCAACGGTTCGGAAGTGGGCGACCTATTAGTGTCTCATCCCCATATTAGCAAAATTACTTTTACGGGAAGTCCGTCGGTCGGGATTGGACTTCGCCAAAAAGCTGGTTTAAAGAGAGTGACGCTGGAATTGGGTTCGAACTCGCCGAACATCCTATTCGACGATGCGGATAGCAAGGCAGCCGCGAAAGGACTCGTGAAAGGGGCCTTTGCTTTCTCGGGACAAGTTTGCATCTCGGCACAGCGGATTTATGTGCAAAAGGGGATTTACCAACAGTTTTTGGATGAATACGTTGCGTTAGTGAACGACCTGGTCATCGGAGACCCAGCGGAAGAATCGACGGATATCGGGCCGATGATCACTGAAGAGGAAGCCGTTCGTGCCCATAGCTGGATACAAGAAGCTGTCAAGGCGGGCGCGAGTGTGGCAACAGGAGGAAAACGGAAAGGCACGATGCTTGAACCGACTATCATGGTGGATGTGACGCAGGATATGAAAATAGTATGCGAGGAGACATTTGCACCGATTGTTTCAGTCATCCCATTTGAAACGGAAGAAGAAGTGATCGCCATGGCAAATGATTCGGTATTCGGGCTGCAGGCCGGCGTTTTCACGAATGATATCAATCGTGCCATGCGATTGGCGGATGCCCTTGAAACAGGGGGCGTCTGGATTAACGAAACATCCACCTATCGCCAGGATAATTACCCGTACGGGGGGATCAAAAACAGCGGAGTCGGCAGAGAAGGCGTCAAATATGCCATGGAGGACATGACGGAAATCAAATTCGTCGGCATAAAATTAGGTTGAGGAGGAACAGGGAATGGGTATTGCATATTTTCGCACGGCAGGGACGCTCCTGACAGGAACAGGGTCGGTGACAGCAATCGGTGAACAAGCAGTATTATTAAAAGCGAGCAAAGTGGCCCTCATCACAGACAAGATCATCCGGGAGACAGGTTTGCTGTCCAAGGTGATGACCCCGCTTGCCGCTGTCGGTCTTCAAGCGGATATCATCGATGACGTAGTACCTGAACCACCTTTTGAAAATCTTGAAATGCTTGCCGCTAAACTGACAGGTAAAGGTTACGACCTTCTCATAGGGGTAGGGGGCGGAAGTGCGCTCGACGTTACGAAAGTGCTGGCGGTCATGTTGACGAATGACGAAGACGTTAGAGAGTTCATTGGAATTGAAAAAGTGAAAAAACCGGGAATTCCTACCATCTTAGTGCCGACCACTGCAGGAACCGGATCGGAAGTGACGTATAATGCCATTTTCACCGATACACGGGATAGTGTGAAAAAGGGGATTGTCAGTCCATACTTGCTTCCGACGGTGGCCATCGTGGATGCTGAACTAACCCTTACCGTTCCGCCGACCGTTACAGCAGCTACAGGTATGGACGCACTGGTCCATGCCGTGGAATCCTACACCGCCATCCGTGCGGGGGAGTTGACGGATGGCATTGCCCTGCAAGCGATAAAGTTAATTTCCCGTTCGCTACGGAGAGCTGTATATAACGGAAATGATTTGAAAGCCCGTGAAGATATGTCGATGGGCAGCCTGCTCGCAGGAATTTCCCTTGGGAATGCGGGAGTTGGTGCAGTCCATGCGCTAGCCTATCCTCTCGGCGGGAAATTCAACGTTCCGCATGGGGTAGCCAACTCCCTATTACTTCCGTTTGTCATGAAGTATAACGTGGTGGCAGACTTGGAGAAATTTGCTGAAGTGGCGAAAGCGATGGGGGAAAACGTGTCTGGCCTGTCACTGCGGGAAGCGGCCGAACGTGCAGTGACGGCATTGGCCCAGTTGTCCCAAGATGTCGGAATTCCTTCCAACCTGAAAGAAGTAGGGGTGCAAGCTACGGATCTGCCAGCGTTGGCAGAAGAGGCAAGCAAAGTGGACCGGCTTCTCCAAAATAATCCACGCTGGCTCACAGCGAATGAGATTTTGAAAATTTATGACGAGGCATATGGAGAAGAGGGGGAATCAGTAAACTCCCCAATGTCCGAGGAGGTCCATGCATGAGTTATTTTTCCGAGATGAAGTCAAAAAAGGTGATGGTTGTCGGAGGAAGCAAAGGGATCGGAAAAAATATTGCTCTTGCTTTTGCCAAATTGGGATCGGATGTCATCATTACAGGCAGAAATGAACGCGATCTGCAAGAAGCGACAGAGGGACTAAGGCAATTTAACCCACGGTGCACGTATGCATCCGCTGATATACAGGATGTCCAACAAATTTATAAAATGATCGACTTTGCATACGAGCAGTTCGGTTATTTGGACGTATTGGTCAATAATGCAGGGATCAATATTGCCAAGCCCTCGTTGGAAGTGACAGAGGATGATTGGGATCGGGTGCTCGACACCAATTTGAAAGGGACGTTCTTCAGCGCGCAGCGGGTCGGAAAATATATGATCGAGCAAGGACGGCCGGGGAGAATCATTAATATCGTCTCCCAGATGGCATTTGTCGGCTATATCAAACGTGCGGCATACTGCTCTAGCAAAGGCGGGGCTGTGCAGCTGACCAAAGCACTGGCTGTTGAATGGGCGAGCCATAATATAAAAGTTAATGCGGTGGCGCCTACCTTCATTGAAACAGACTTTACAAAAACGATGTTTGAAGACGAGGATTTTTATCAAGACGTCTTACGCCGCATTCCACTCGGTTCGTTGGCGAAACCGGATGATGTCACCGGAGCTGTTTTATTCCTAGCCTCTGATTTGGCGAATTTTATTACAGGTGAAACGATCCGCGTGGATGGAGGATGGACTGCGATATAAGGGAGAGATGCCGTAGGGAAGAAGGCACTCCCATCATATAAAAAGGCGGCGATTTAAATGAAGGCAATTATTGTGCCTCAATTCGGCGGTCCGGAGGCATTAATCTATACGGAAATGGATCAGCCGCAGGCAGGGCCGGGTCAGGTGCTTATCAAGGTGAAGGCCTGTAGTTTGAATTTCAGTGACGTAAAGATTAGGAAGGGATCAAAAGAGACTGGAAAAATCCCCTATGTGCCGGGAATTGACGCTGCCGGCATCGTGGCAGGATGGGGAGAAGGGGTCACCGATTTTTTTATAGGGCAAAGGGTGCTCGCTTTCCCGGTAGGTGGGTCTTATGCGGAATATGCCGTCGCCCCTGCCAATCTGACATTCCCCATTCCCTACGCTGTTGACTTTTTGACTGCGGCTGCAGCGCCTATCGTTTCATTTACGGCATATAAGCTTCTTTCAGATGTCGCATCTATCCAACCCGGGGAAACTGTCCTAGTCCATGCGGCGGGCGGGGGAATCGGGACGACCGCCATTCAGTTAGCAAAGATGATGGGGGCTGGAAAGGTGATTGGCACAATAAGCCAGGAAGAAAAAAGAGAGGTAGTACGGCAAGCAGGAGCAGATGACGTCATCAACCGGGAAGCAGAGAATTTCGCGGAAAAAACGCTCGTTAGCACAGACGGAAGAGGGGTGGATATTATCTTGGATTCCATGGCCGGTGACGTGACGGAAAAAAGTTTGGATTGCCTTGCAAAGTTCGGTCGGCTGGTCCAGTTCGGCAATGCAGGCGGGAGAGCGGGCATGATTCGTTCATCGGCCCTGCATGCAAGTTGCCGGTCGGTGCGTGGTTTTAGTTTCAGCACCCTAAGGAAGTATAGGCCGCATGCGGTAAAGCCGATTGCGGAGAAGGTCATTCCCCTGTTGGAGAAGAAGCGGTTGCAAATGATCGTCGGCCATATGTTTGCGTTGGCTGATGCTGCCAAAGGGCATGTTTTAATGGAGAGCAGAAAGAGTACAGGGAAGATTATATTGATACCACCCGGTTCGGAGTTGGAGAAACTGTTGCAAGCGTGAAACAATCACTTGTAAATGAAATGGAGGGAATTGAATGGCGGACACACTAATAATGAAAGTGGATCCTGGCACTTTGACAAGCATCGCTGCCCGGCTTTTCGAAGCGGGAGGTTTGAGAAAGGATGATGCTTCTGTAGTAGCTCACGATTTAGTGGCAGCCAATTTACGGGGGCTGGATTCCCATGGGATCTCCCGCATACCGATGTATTTGGAGAGAATTGAGCACGGGGTAGTGAATCCGAAACCGGATATTACAGTGCAAAACGTATTTCCGGCAGTTTCGCTTGTCGATGGCGACGACGGGATGGGATTTCTAGCAGGCCACCGGGCTATAGAGGAAGCCGTTGCACTGGCGGAGAAAAATGGTATCGGCCTCGTAGGCGTGAGACGCAGCACCCATTATGGCATGGCGGCTCTTTATGTGAAGGATGCCATCAAAAAAGGGTATCTATCTCTTGCATATACAAACTCCTCACCGGCGCTGCCAGTATGGGGCTCACGTACCGCATTCCTCGGTGCCAGCCCTTTTGCAGCCGGCGTACCGGGAGGGAAGGAAGAGGTACCCTATGTATTGGATATGGCCATGACCGTAATTGCACGCGGGAAAATCCGCTTAGCCGCGACACATGGCGAATCCATTGCATCCGGTTTGGCGTTGGACAAGGAGGGGGCCCCGACCACGGATGCGGCAAAAGCCTTTGAAGGCGTCTGCCTGCCGTTCGGCGGAGCAAAAGGATCGGCTTTGGCGATGCTCATGGATCTTCTTGCCGGCGTTTTGACCGGAGCGAACTACGGAGGTGATGTGAAAAGCCTGTATTTCGATCATTCAGAGCCGCAAAACGTGGGCCATCTGTTTATTGCCATCCGTCCGGACTTGTTTGTATCGAAAGATGAATTTGAACATCGAATGGACACATTCGTCAAACGAGCCAAAGCATTGCCAAAAGCACAAGGGTTTGAAGAGATTTTAATTCCAGGGGAGCCGGAGGAGAACACGGCAGTCGAGCGCCTGGAAACAGGCATCCCATTAACGGAGGAAGTTATTCAGACGCTTCAGGAGACGGGCACGAAATATGGGGTGGATATAGCGGGCATCCTGCGGGAAGGCGCCTTGCATTCTTAAATTCTTGTCAGATTAGGTTGGAAAGGAAGAGAGAGATGAAGTTGGCATACCCCGTTTTAACAGAAGAAACAGTAAAGCCGCTGCTGGGGTTCAAAGGAGACACGAAGCAAATCTTAGCCCAGTTGGCGGAGATCGGCTATTCCGGAGTTGAACTGCTCGTTCGAAATCCAGAAGAAATCGATATCGTAGGCATTTCCAGGCTACTTCAGCAATTGAATCTTCAAGTGGCGGCAGTCGGAACCGGGCCGGTTGTCAGCGATGATCAAATGACATTTACGGATGGAAACGCGGAAACAAGAGCAATGGCTGTGAAGCGGGCGAAAAAAATAGTGGAATTCACTGCGCAATTTGATTCCATAGTCAGCATTGGAAAGTTAAGGGGAGAGATTGACGACAAGCATTCAGAACAATCCTGGCTGTGGATGCGGGAAGGGCTGGAGCAAGTGTGTGAAGTCGCGGAGAAGCTCGGGGTCAAAGTGGCTTTGGAACCTCAAAGCCATCTTGCGATGAATAATCTGAACACAACCTCATCCGCCCTATTGTTCGCGGAATCTTTGCAGTTGCCCAACCTCAACCTCATGCTGGATACGTATCATATGGAAGTGGAAGGTGAGTTCGACAAGGCGAGCTTTGAACAGGCCCGTGAGTGGATGATCTATCTTCACGTAGCGGACAGTGACCGTCTGGCGCCGGGAAAAGGGAGATTTCACTTCGAGGAACTAATTCAAACCTTGCAATCAATTTCGTACAAAGGGTTCATTACTCCAGAAATTGATCAGAAACACGATAGTTATTATACAGCGAAAGAGGCTTTTGAGTTTTTAAGGGAAAAGATAGAGCTTGCCAGAACCCCTGCCGAAAATATATGAAAACCCCGAAAGCCGCCGCTTCCGGGGTCCAATCCAGGATTAGGATCCCACATAATCCCCGCCATCGACATGAATCGTTTGCCCGGTCATGTAGCTGGAGTCATTGGAGGCTAAAAACACATAGGCCGGTGCATTTTCCGCCGGCTGGCCACGCCGTTTGACCGGTGTATCCCCGCCGTGCTGCTCGACCTTCTTGGCATCGAAAGTGGCCGGGATGAGCGGTGTCCAAATCGGGCCGGGTGCAACTGCGTTGACCCGGATTTTCTTCTCGGCCAAGTTCAAGGCAAGGGAGCGAGTGAAAGAGGTGATCGCTCCCTTTGTCGCGGAATAATCGATCAATCCTGGCGAGCCGTTATACGCCGTGATGGATGATGTGTTGACGATCGTATCACCTTCTGTCATCTGCGCCACTGCCGCTTTCGTCATATAAAACAGTCCGAAAAAGTTTGTCTCGAATGTCTCCCGCATTTGATCGGCCGATATGTCCGCAATGTCCTTCTGCGGAAACTGCTTGCCCGCGTTGTTGACGAGTATGTGGAGATGTCCCCACTCATCGATGACCTTCTGGACCAACTCCTCGCAATTTTCCTCTTCGCTAATATCCGTTTGAATCTTCATCGCTTTTCCGCCGTGCTTTTGAATCAATTCCACCGTTTTATCAGCATCGACTTCTTCGGCTTCATCCAAATAGGCGATGGCGACATTGGCGCCTTCCTTCGCATATGCAACCGCGACGGCACGTCCGATTCCACTATCCCCGCCAGTAATCAACGCATTTTTCCCTTTTAATTTATTCGACCCTTTGTAATTTTCATCTTCATAAATCGGCTCGGGCGTCATCTCTGCTTCCACACCGGGCTGCTGCTCCTGCGTTTGCGGCGTCACTGCTTTGTCGATTTTTTCGTATTTGTTTTCAGACAATGTAAGTTCCTCCTTCGTAGCTGTCACTAGTAAAAATGTTCCCCAACTGACGGGGAATAAACGGATTTACAACAGTCCGATCCATTTCCAATACGTGGCGCTGAATAAAAGGATGAGCAAATACCCAATCACGGTCAGAGGTATCCCTGACTTCAGGAAATCCTTGACGGTAAAGGCGCCGGTCCCGTATGCGAGCATATTTTGCGGTGCACTCACCGGTAGCAAGAAACCAAAACTGATGACAAATTGTTGAATCAGGACAAACCCGATCTCATTGGCATCGATCGCCAGAGTTGATGTCAAGGCGATGAAAATTGGAATGAGCGCCGACGACAGGCTCGTCGCACTGGCAAATCCCAAGTGGATCAAAATGTTGAACAGGGACAGCAAGGCAATTGTCGCGATCAGCGGCATATGGTCAAGTCCCATCGCGCCGAACACTTTATCCGACAACCATTGGGCGCCATTTGTGTCCAATAGGATGGTCCCAAGCGCAATCCCGACGGCGAAGACGATAATTGTCCCCCAAGGGATCAGCTTCTCCACTGTCTTCCAGTCAAAGACGCCAATCTTTGGCGACAACAGAATTGCCAACGCTACAAGCGTCACAGTTGTCGTGTCGAAAGGGTGGAGCTTCTCTTCGGTGGACCAGAAGAAAAGGAGGGCGATGGAAATGACAATGAGGCGAATTTCCGCCGCCGTAATCGGACCCATTTCTTTCAATTGATTTTGAATCAATTCCTTCCCGCCCTCGACCACTTTCGTTTCCGGTTTAATGATCCGCAACATGACAAAGTAGAGGACGACGGACATGATGATGGACCAAGGAGCGGCGTAGAGGAACCAAGAGCTCCAGGCGACCGAGACGCCGAATTCCTTTTCGATAAACCCAAGAGCGACCATATTTTGGGCCGCTCCCGTCTTGATACCGATATTCCAAATGGAGACAGCCTGTACTGCCGTAATGACGAGCAGGGCGCCAAGCCGGCTATTATGAGGCAAGCCGAATGCGGCGACCATTCCAAGCAAAATAGGAACGACCGCACCGGCCCGTGCCGTAGCGCTTGGCACGAAAAACGCAAGTATGATCGATACAAGGATTGCTCCGAAAACAATGGCGCCTGTCCGGACGCCGACTTTCGAAAGGATATACAAAGCAAGCCGTTTATGGAGATTCGTTGCCTGCATGGCGGCGGCTAAGAACAAGGCGGCAGCTACAAGGGCGACGGCTGAATTGGAAAATCCGCCAAGTGCCATCTTGAGCGCATTTTTCGTTCCAAGCATGACGTCCGGATTGGCCATATCCGGGGCAAGTCCGAGCAAGAGTGCGACCAGGGCGATGATCATAGCGGCGCTCACTGGATACGTGACCGCTTCCGTCATCCATAAGATGACCGCAAATGCCAAGATGGCGAGGGCCCGTTGACCGGCTATCGGAAGTTCGTGGTGGTTAGGCAGCAACACGATGACAATCAAGGCTGCAAAAGCGAGTGCAATCCAAAGAGGCTTGAGGTTTCGTTTCGATTTGATGGTCGTTTCAGTAGATTTCAAACGGATTCATCCTTTCCGATGAACATGTATGTATAGTTCCAGTACCCAAAACGAAGTAGCTATAAAACGCTCTATTCAGCTTTCCCGGAATTGAATAAATTATGAACGCACTCGTTCCAAGTATATTCTGAAATTAATTGAAACGAAATTACCTGTCAGGAGTCTAATGGAATAACAAAGAAAATGGAAAGGGTTGGTCCACTTGAGAAAACCAGTAATTTGGATTGCTTCCGGGGTAGCCATCGCCTTCTTGGCATTGGCATTTGCTTTATCTATTCAAAGAGTGACAGTAACGGCTTCAGGAATCGCACTGACCGAGAAAGGCTGGCAGGCAGGTTTCTCGGCTCCGCTAAATCAGAAAGCCGAGCGATCCGGTGATCTTTATATTACCGATCAGGAGGGCAATCGGGTGGAGGCGGACATCCGTCTTGAAAATGAAGGGCATACCGTTCATGTCAACGGACTGAAACCGGGCGCGTATACGTTGCATATTAAGAAAGAGGCCGTGAAAGGGAAACGGTTCAAATCTCTGCGGTCGGATAAAATCGATTTCACGGTCCATGAAACGATCACTTCTGTTTCATCAGAAAAAGAACTGAAAGCGTATTTTGATCGGGCGAAAAGCATGATGGAAAGCGAGAGGAAAGCGCTGCGTCAGGAATCGGCAACTATGGAAAGTGCAAATGACAAAGCAGAAGCGCAGTCCGGCAGTGCGGATCATTCGACCACGAATAACCAAGTCGCCGGAGTTGATGAGGCAGATACCGTGAAGACGGATGGGGAATACATTTACTCTATCATGGGAAATACGGGTGTGACGATTTCGGATATTCGGAATCCGAAAGAACTCCTGAAAGTCCTTGAGTTGAAAGAGGATGAAAGTTTCTATCCGGGTAGCTTGTTCTTGCATAAAGATCTGCTCATTGTTCTTGGCTCGAAAATGTCACCTGACCAAGGAGTGTCTAATAGGCAGGCGGCGGACATGATCATGCCGGCGAATGAAATGACAGTTGTCCGGATTTATGACGTAGCCAAACCGGAACAGCCGAAGCTGATCCGGGAAATCGGGGCGGAAGGTTATTTGAACGGTGCCCGGAAAACGGGGGATATGCTCTATTTCGTCACGAATATTCAACCGTTCTATTGGATCATGGAAAAGTGGCAAGAGGAGGATCTTCGCCCGGCCGTATTGGATTCGATGGAAGACGATACCCCGAAATTATTGGAGTATCAGGACATTTCCATCTTGCCAGGAGCTGTTGAGCCAAAGTACTCCGTTATCACGGCTGTCGATCTTTCATCGCCTGCAAAAAGTGAACTTGTGACGAAAGGGTATCTCGGCAGCAGTGAACAACTGTATATGTCCAAAGAAAATCTGTATTTGACTGCCACCATCTATGAGGCGAGTTCGTCGGCTGGCGGGCAGGCGCGGTCGATGATATGGAACCCTAGCAGTGCCAACAGTGAGGTGTTCAAGTTTGCGCTGGACGGAATAAATGTCGCATTCCAAAGCTCCGCTACGTTGAAAGGGACACTGCTGAACCAGTTCTCGATGGATGAACATAACGGCCATTTCCGGGCCGTCACGACGGAGGGGAATCAATGGGATGAAAAGAACCCTTCCAAAAATCATCTATTCATCTTAGATGAAAACATGAAGCAGGTCGGGTCGGTCGAAGGGCTAGCAAAAGGGGAGCGCATTTATTCCGCCCGTTTCATGGGGGAGAAGGCGTATATGGTGACTTTCCGGGAAACGGACCCGCTCTTTGTTATCGATGTCGCCGATCCGGCTGCACCGAAAGTGCTCGGCGAGCTGAAGATTCCGGGATTCAGCAATTATTTGCATCCGCTGGACGAAAACCATCTCATCGGGTTCGGCTATGAAACGACGGCAAAGAAAAATCCGCAAGGCGGCGAACCGATTATTCTAACGGAAGGGATGAAGATTTCCCTATTCGATGTATCGGACTTCGCCAATCCGAAAGAGAAGGATACCGAAATTATCGGGGGACGGGGAAGTTACTCCCCGATCCAGCATGACCATAAATCATTATTCCAGCACACGCAACGGAATTTGTACGGGTTCCCGGCCGTCCTCTACGAGGAACGCGAGCGAAACAAGGAATTCTGGGATGTGGACTTCCTCGGGGCAGGTGCGCTCATTTATGAAATCACACCGGAAAAAGGGATTGTGTTAAAAGGCGATTTATTGGAAGGGAAACAACCGGGAGAGCAATACGTCGATTGGGAAAAAGAAATCCAGCGCATATTGTATAGCGGTGATAAACTGTACACCATTTCCATGAAGGAAATTACTCAATACGGCTTGGATTCAATGAAAAAGGAAAATACGTTGCAATTGCAATGAAGAGGGGGCCGTCCGGCAAATCGGACGGCTTTTTCATATGAGGAGAAACTGCCATACCCCGGTAAAAGTCGCAGCGTCGAGCGGGAAATAAAAACAGTCTCAGACCTTTTTTTTCATCTGTTTCAATCGATTATAGGCCTCCATCGTATCTGCGTCTGCAAACAGCAGCGGGTCGGGGGCGGGCAAATGCAGCCCGTGTAAGGAACCATCCCGTAAAATGTCCCTTGCCCCTTTATCTCCCGTCAGATCCAACAGACTTGAAAACAGTCTGTCAGAGAATAGAATAGGCGGTTTTGGTATTCCTTCCCCCGTTGCCGCTACGTAACATAGGTTCGGATTCCGTTCGTACTGTGAACAGAGTTCGTCGATAAAATCAGATTTCACGAATGGCTGATCCGCTAACAGGATGATAAGTGCGGAAGCTTGATGTCTGATGGCATAGGAGACCCCGATGCGCAACGTCGCCGATTGACCTTCTGCGGTAAGTGGTACCGGAACATGGACGCACTTGTTGTCGGCAATCAATTCCTCTGGAACCCAAGCCAAGGAGTCATTTTCCTTCGTCAGCAAGAAAACTTTTTTCACACGAGATTGAAGGGCTGCCGATAAAGCTTGGCTGCCAAAGGATTGTCCATGAAATGGCAGCGCCAATTTATCCGTCCCCATTCGTCTGCTTTGCCCAGCGGCTAGATAGAGGCAAGCGATGGACATGCAGCTACCCCGTTTCGCACGGCTATCACTTCCGCTAAAATGCTGACTGCAATTTCTTCGGGTCCCTCCGCCCCGATCGACAGGCCGATAGGGGATTGGAGATGGGTCAGGCTTATCCCTTTCGTCAAACGGGAGGTCCGTTGTTTTGATCCCAAAAGGCCGAGGTAGAGCAATTCTTGCTTTGCGAAGAATTGCAAGAGTGCCTGGTCCAATGTAAAGTGATGGGTCATTATGACGACTGAATCATAGGGGGTGAAGCGGGTGTCTTTGACCATCTGCTCTACATTGCCGATCTGGATGGACGCAGCGTTCGGGAAAAAACCTTCATGACAAAGGGCCTCCCGCCAATCTAATAAATGGACCGCATACCCCACTGTTTGCGCCATGGATGCCAACGGGCGCGCATCTGAACCTCCTCCGATCAAATAGAGATTCGGACGTGGCCATAGCCATTGCTCATATCTTCTCCCTTTCTCGTCACTCATGCTGCCTGCCGCGCATACGAACGGACGAAGCGGCATTTTGCCAATCGTCTTTGTCGTCTCGAAGACGAACGGGTACCCTTCCTTTAATTCTTGTATGTAATGAACAGGCCGGCCTTGTTGAAATTCCTCATGCACATTTAGTAAAGCCTCTCGAAATCCTTTGTCCACATCCCGGATTAGCACGGTAATGACACCGTTGCAACCGATGCCCCGCCCCCAGCCGAGATCGTCTTCGGCCCGTAAATCATAAATGACTTCCATTGCCGTTCCTGTGCCGAACAGCTCCTGCGCCCGGATCCGGAGATCGTTCTCTAAACAGCCGCCGCCTATCATGCCGAGTTGTGTTCCATCCTCCAGCAGGAACATCCAGGCGCCTTCTTTCCGATATGCCGATCCGTCGACATGGACGATGGTGCATGCAATCGCCCCTTGCCCTGTGGACAATACCTTTTGAAGCATCTCTTCCATTTGATTCATAGGATCACCTCCGTTATCAGTTGTATCCAATCGGCCGGCCTTTATTCCCTCTCTTATAAAATGACCGGCGTTTGGCTATCCTGTTTCCAGAAAGAAGAAAAGGAGAGAGCCGGGTGAACGGTTATAACAAAGTCGTCGGAACAGGAGCACAACGGATCGATGCTGCTGAAAAATCGACAGGAACTTTAAAATACCTTAGCGATTCCGAAATTCCAGGCATGCTGCATGCCTATGTAGCTACAAGTACCGAAGCACATGCTTCGATCATTTCAATAGAAGTTGCAGAGGCATGGAAAGTGCCTGGCGTCCAAGCGATTGTGACGGGAGATATGTTCCCGTTCCCGATCGGGCCTATTTTAGCGGATCGGCCTCCGATTGCACACCAAAAGGTCCGTTATTATGGCGAACCGATAGCCATTATCATCGCCGACGAGGAATACCAAGCGAAAGCGGCAGCGGAGAAAATCGAAGTGGAGTATGAAACATTGCCTGTCGTTAATTCGGTCCAACAGGCTTTCGAGAAAGATGCCCCTCTGCTCCATGAACAATTGGGAGACTACCAAAAAATCATTGATAATGTCTATCCGGTTCCAGGGACGAACATTGCCAGTCATATCAAAATCCGAAAAGGAAATTTCGGTGCTGCCTGGGCGACTTGCAAGGAGACAATCACGGCAAACTACCGATTCAACCTTTCCGATCATTTGGCAATGGAAACGCGTGCGGCTACGGTGGAAATCAATCCGGACGGCAGGGTCATCGTTCATTCGACAAGCCAATCGCCGTACACCATCAAAAAGGTGTTTAATCAATTTTTCAATCTTCCAGTCGGTAAAGTCATCGTACATATCCCGTTGCTGGGCGGGGCATTTGGAGGAAAAGGGACCGTTCAGTTGGAGCCGTTGGCGTATCTGGCTTCGCGTGCGGTCGGAGGCAAATTGGTCCGTCTCCGTTTTACGCGTGAACAGGACATGATAACGGCACCCACCCATATCGGATTTGATGCAACGGTAAAGCTAGGTGTGGATGCGGAAGGGAAGCTGATCGCTGGACAGTATACCTTCCTCGTCGAGGCGGGCGCCTATTCCGACCAGGCGGCAGGGATCACCCGTGCGGCGGCTCTTGATTGTACCGGTCCTTATCATATTCCGAATGTCTGGTGCGATTCCTATTGCATGTACACGAATCACACGTTTGCCACGTCTTTTCGAGGATATGGCCATCCCGAACTCACTTTTGCCATTGAACGGACGATGGACCGGTTTGCCAAACAGCTATCCATCGATCCCGTCGAATTTCGTCTGATGAACGCCATCCGTCCGGGACACTCCACACCGACCCAATCCGTGCTCAATGAAAACAAGGTCGGCGATACGGTGAAATGCCTGACAAGAGCAAAAGAGTTGATCGGATATTCAGGCCCTGAACCAGTGACTGTGTCGGAGACGGTGAAACGTTCCAAAGGTGTGGCTCTGTTTTGGAAGACGTCCACAACGTCAACGAATGCACAGGCTGGAGCCATTCTAACATTCGAACCGGATGGCACCGTCAACCTAAGCTGTGCGGCCGTTGAATTGGGACAAGGGACGAAAACCATTTTGGCGCAAATCGCTGCGGAGCGGTTGCAGATGAATCTGGCGGACATTCACGTCACGATGGATGTGAACACCCAGCACAACCCCCATCAATGGCGGACTGTTGCGAGCAGTACGACTTATTTGGCCGGGAGGGCAGTGCTGGCCGCTGCTGACGATGCGATCCGCCAATTGAAAAAGAATGCAGCCATCGCGCTTCAATGTGCAGCAGATGAGCTGTCCGTTGGCGGTAACCGTGTCTTCGTTACCGCCGTTCCAGAAATCGGAATTGAGATAAAAACCATTGCATTAGGATACAAATATCCAAATGGTCATACAGTCGGCGGACAGATCGTCGGTGTCGGCAATCATGTGCAGCGGCATTTGACTCCAATGGATAAGGAAACTGGCTTTGGGGATCCCGGCCCTTGGTGGTCTGTCGGCGCGCAGGCGGTGGAAGTGGAATTTGATGAAATGACAAACGATTACCGCATCCTGAAAGCCGTCACTGTGATGGACGGCGGGACGATCATCAACCCGATGACCGCACAGCAGCAAATGCGGGGCGGCATTTTCTTGGGACTGAGCATCGCAAAAGGAGAGGCATTCCTATATAATGATGCCGGCATTCCGCAAAACCCCGATATGCGGACGTATCAGATGACGCGATTCGGGGAGCAACCGGAAGAATATATAGTGGAATTTGTAGAAACGCCATCCGCTGAAGGTCCATATGGAGCACGGGGAATCGGTGAGTATGGGGTCATCGGGGCGGCGGGCGCCTTATCGAACAGTCTGTCGTTTGCCATCGGTATAGAAGTGGATGAATTGCCGCTTACTCCGGAAACGCTTTGGCGGTTAAGGAAGGGGGCTGGGCAATGATCCCTTTCAATTTCGAATATTTTAGACCGGAAACGATTGAAGAGGCGCTTGACTTGTATGAAGCGGAATGGAAATTGGGGAAGAAAGTGATCTTTTATTCGGGAGGCACGGAAGTGATCACATTCGCGCGTGGCGGCAAACTGACAATGGATGTCGTCATCGATCTAAAAGGCATCCCTGAATGCAACACTCTCGCCGTTGAGGAGGATCAATTGGTGATCGGATCCGCCGTGACGTTGAACGACTTGGCGGATTCCGACCTATTTCCGTTAGCGGGGGAGACGGTGAAGAAAATTGCGGACCATACGTCCAATAATAAAATTACGGTCGGAGGAAACTTGTTGAGTCGTCTCCCTTATCGGGAAGCCATGCTGCCGTTACTCGTCACGGATGCGTTGGCTGTCACGGCTGGTCCGAAAGAGAAGGATATCCTGCCGGTCGAGTCACTTGTGAAAACAGACCTCCCTGCAGGAGGGTTCCTGACACAAATTAAAGTGCCCTTGGCATATATCCAAGAGCCTTATCTCAGCTTGAAACGGACACGGACGTCCGTTATCGGATATCCGATTGTCAGCTTGGCGGCACTTGTCGCTACGGGAAGGATCCGGATTGCCTTCAGCGGCGTCAGTAATCTTCCGTTCCGCTCCTCTGTTATTGAAGGCATTCTGAATGAATCTTCTCTTTCCGTCAGTGAAAGGGTTCAAAAAGCGATAGCAAAACTGCCGGTGCAGGTGATGGATGATTTTCTTGCATCGGAAGAATACCGGGAGTATACGCTATCCACTTTATTGACAGAAACAATCCAACGTCTGGAGGCCAGCTTATGAAACTTTCCAATCGGGACCTTTTCACGGTCATCCCTTTACTGGTCAACGGAAGGACCCAACATGTCAAAGTCCGTTCGGCGGACACCTTGCTGCATGTCCTGCGATCTGAACTTGGTTTGACAGGGACGAAAATGGCCTGTGAAAACGGGGACTGCGGCGCCTGTGATGTATTGGTGAACGGAAAGCCGATGCACTCCTGCCTGCTATTGGCTGTAGAAGCAAGGCAGATGAATATAACGACAGTCGAGGGGCTGAAGGATTCCCCCATGGTCCAGGCGTTTGTCGAACACTTTGCCATTCAATGCGGCTATTGTACCCCGGGATTTGTCGTCAGCAGCCATGCCTTGGTCACTACACATCCGGAGGCAGACGATGAATTGATCAAAGAGTGGCTGCGACCGAATCTTTGTAGATGCACGGGATATCAAGAGATTTATGACGCGGTCCGCTCGGTTTTACGAACAAATCAGCTGGAGAAAACAGATGAAAACCCGGGATAACATCTCCCGGGTTTTCATTTTTTGAAGCTTTGGTTCCCTGTGTTCAAGGTTTCGATCAATTGCAACGTCTGCGCAGCCGAATCGACTTGCTTCCGGACCTGTTCTAGTTGATGTTGCGTCGTGGTAGGGGCGGCGCTTACCACAACCCCTTGCAGTTGGTTGATCAGTTGCGAAGCCATTTGCAACTGTTGTTGCGCCTGTTTGACCGCAAACGCATCAAAGAGGGTATCCATCTGCTGAATCGTGTCGGAGGCAGACTGTAATTTTGTCAAAATCATTTTCTTGTCCGCCTGAAACTGCTGCTCAAGCTGTTCGCTATGTTGTTGTACGATACGCCATCACCTTTTTTCCTATTTCTCGACAGTATGTGTATCAGGAGAGGCCTTTTATTCTCCCATACATTGTATTTTCCTTTGGCCTTCGCTAAGATAAATTTAAAAGGAGGCGGACGGGGTGGGGGACAAGGAAATGGCGATCGATTGTTGCCTGCTGGCCGGCCGGCTCATGATGGAGGCGGGGGCGGAAACGTATCGGGTGGAGGATACGATGGCGCGGATGGCACAAACGCAGTTACTATCTGCCACGCATAGTTTTGTGACGCCGACGGGGATCATTTTTTCCCCGGGCAGCCCACATCATACGAAATTGATACGGATTGAGCATCGATCGACCGATTTGGAGAAGATTGCACTTGTCAATGACGTGTCCCGCAAGCTGGCCGCTGGGGAATATAATCTGGAAGAGGCGTATGCCCGCCTGAAACAAATCGAACGGGAGAATGTCATGTTCCCAATCTGGCTCCAAATCGTTGCGGCCGCTGTAGCAAGCGGCTGTTTCCTCCTTATGTTCGGCGGGCGGTGGACTGATCTTCCGACTGCCATTTTCGCAGGGGGCTTCGGATTTCTTGTCGTGACATTCATCCAGGAATGGACACGGGTGAAGTTCTTCGCCGAATTTGTGGCCGCTCTGTTTGTCGGGTTGATCAGTTATGTGGCTGTCACGGGAGGCATTGGAACGGAATTGGATACGATCATCATCGGGTCTGTCATGCCTCTCGTTCCCGGTCTTTTGATCACAAATGCGGTGCGCGATTTGATGGCCGGCCATTTCGTGTCAGGTTTGTCGAAAGGGGCCGAGGCCTTTCTCACTTCCTTTGCCATCGGGGCCGGAGTGGCTCTTGTGTTAGCCTTTTAACTGAATTGTTCAGATAGTAACGGAAAGGGGCGGGTTGAGATGACTTCATATCTTCTACAGGGCACCCTTAGTTTTTTAGCGACGATGGGGTTCGGCATTTTATTCAACGCGCCGCGTCGGATGCTTTTATACTGCGGATTGGCGGGGATGACGGGTTGGCTTGTCTATCAATTGTTCAATGAACTGCTCGAGGATCCGGTCCGTTCTTCGTTTTTCGGGGCGTTCACGGTCGCCGTCGTCGCCAATCTATTCGCGAAGCGCTTCCGGATGCCGATGATCATTTTCAGTGTGGCCGGCATCATTCCGCTCGTGCCGGGCGGGACAGCGTATAATGCGATGCGGCATGTCGTGGAAAATGATTATCTAGCTGCTCTGTCCTACGCTTCGGTCGCTTTCATGGTGTCGGGAGCGATTGCAATGGGCTTGGTGTTCGCAGAAGTGATCATCCAGCTCATCTTCCGGGCCCTCCGTGGAAGGGAACAGAAATCGGCAACATAAAAACGGAGTGGCCTTTCATCCGAAAGCACTCCGTTTTTTGTCTATCATAAGACGGCAATTTTCTCGAGGGTGACAGGCACACCGATATGATAGCCTTGGATGGCATCGATGCCCATCGAGATGAGCAGATCCATCTGTTCTTCCGTTTCCACACCCTCCGCGACGACATAGAGGCCGAGAGATTTTCCAAGGCGAATCATCCCTTCCACCAGCTGTTGCGTCTTATTGTGGGTCAATAAAGAACCGATAAACTCTTTATCTATTTTAATTTTAGAAATCGGCAAGTTTTGTAGAAAACGGAACGAACCGTATCCGGTCCCGAAATCATCGAGAGCGAAGTCAATCCCTTTTTCTTTCAGGTCATTCATTTGGCCGACGAGGGACTGCTCTTCTTCGGCTTGGAAGGCGAACCGTTCTGTAATCTCAAGTTGGATCCGGTTGGACGGGCAACCGGTCGCTTCCAAAATTGAATGGACTTTTTCAGGCATCCGGGCATTGCTGAATTCCCGGACGGACGAGTTCACCGAAATTTTGATATCTTGCTTACTTTTTGCCCATTCCGCTGCAAGTTGGGCGGCATTCCGCAACACAAATGCGCCGATTTCGTGGATCAGCCCGTTTTCCTCTGCAACGGAGATCAATTCTTCCGGCATCACAATCCCTAGTTCATCGTCCTCCCAACGGACAAGGGCTTCATACATATTGATTTGTCCGCTTGCCACGTCCCATTGCGGTTGGTAGACGACCTGGAGGCTCTGTTCGTTCAAGGCGGTTAGCATTTTCCGGTCGATCGTGGCGCGTCGATTGAGCCCGCGATGCGATTCGGAGGTCAATGAAACGATTTTTCCGCCGCCGTGTTCGATGACATCCTTGGTAGCGGTCAGAGCTGCCTGGATGAGATGGTTATACGTCTGTTGGTCTTCAGGGAACCGGACGATCCCTCCGCTGACGGAAATCGGCAAGGCATTATTGTCGATGTAAATCGGGTTTTGCTCCAAAAATCCAAGGAATCCTTGGATATACCAATCGCCGAACGGTGTCAAGACGGCGAATTCACTGATGCCGATCCGGGCAATCGGATTGTCTTGGAAAAACCGCTTTAACCGATTGCTGAATGATTTAATCAATACTCTTTCAGAATCATGAGAATGCAGGTCTTTCAAAGTGTAATAATGGTCGATCGTAATATGGACAAACGAAAAATGCTTGTCTTCCTGGATCATCTCATTTACAGTGGCTTCAAGCTTATGTCGGCTCATCAGCCCTGTCTCAAAGTCGATAAAGGCGATCTGTTGAAGCTGATTGCGTATATTCACGTCTTGCGTGATATCCAGTTCCAAGAACGTGACGGAATTCAATTCCCCTTCATCGTTCATAAACGGGATAGCGATCAGGTTGACATGATACGATTCACCGGTCCGCCCCATTTTTTCGGTTGCGCCGGACCACGTTTTCCCTTTATTCACGGTGTCCCAAATAAGATGGGCTTGTTCGACCCCTTCGTCCGTTTCGGGGAACATTTGCCAAATCGTCTTTCCGAGGATCCGTTTCGGCGTCCATTTGCTGATGTCCAGGAATTTTTTGTTTGTGTAGAATATGACACCCTCTGCGTCGGTACGTATCACCATGTAGAACTGCTCAAGATTATGCAGAAGGTCCGGGAGTTCCGGCATAAATTGCCCGCTTTCGGATTTCATATCACTGTCCCCTTTTGGATGTTTTATACTACTATTATAATAAAACATTTTTTGCTTTTCAGCATGATTATGACAAATCTCCAACTTTTGTTTATTTTTAGGAGTTTTTCAATCGAATCATTAGGTGAATGGGCATGGTAAGGTCGGACTGGAGAGGAGAGTTTCGATGGAACGGTTCAAAGGAATCGCGATGATCATCATAGGTGCAGTGTTATGGGGAGCGACAGGGCCTATGATGGAATGGCTTCTTACAGAGAGTGCGATGACACGTTCTTTTTTAATCATTGTGAGAATGATAGTGGCCGGGATTCTGCTTCTTTCCATTCTGAAAGGGAGAGGAGTGCGAATTTTAGCTCCCTTGCAGCAAAAAGTATGGTCCCGGCAACTTATTTTGTTTGGCATATTCGGGATGCTCGGGGTTCAATATACTTTTCTCGGATCCATCGAATCTAGCAATGCCATTATCGCGACATTATTTCAATTTTTGGCGCCTATCTTTATTATCATTTTCATCTCATGGCGGCAGTGGACATTGCCACCTCGCGCGCAAGTGATCGGAATTGCTGTCACCATCGTCGGGCTGTTCCTGCTAATGACGAATGGATCGTTTGCTGCATTTGCACTGAGCAAGGCAGCGGTGGCGTGGGGAGTGGCGGTCGGGTTCACCTTCGCTTTCTACACCTTGTATCCCGTCCGCTTGATGAGCGAATGGGGAGTGCTGCTCGCTGTAGGGTGGGGGATGCTGATTGGAGGAGCGGCTTTATTCATCGTGAATCCAATGGCCGTCATCTCGGGGTACGAACCACTGCTTGACTGGCGGATCGCCGGCATGCTCGCCTTGGTCGTCGTCGTCGGGACGGTCGCCTTCTCTCTGTTTTTGGGAAGCATGAAATACATCACCCCGGTCGAGACGAGTATCTTATCCAGCTTCGAACCGCTGACTGCGATGGTAATCTCGGTCCTCTGGCTCGGGCAAGTGCTGGGCATCTGGCAACTCTTGGGGGCACTCGTCATGCTCGTCGGTGTGACCGGCCTGTCGATTGCGGGAAGCAAGGCACGGGAAGAATGAAGAACGGGGAGATCCTGGAAATGGATCACCCCGTTTTTTCACATGGATTCCTCTTCATCGAGCCATGCGGCATACAACCCGTCATCAATATCGACCATCAACCCTTTTGGAACGCGAAGATAGATGAGTTGGCCCCGTGATGTAGATGAACCAAGTTCCATTCCACCACGACGCGACTTCCCTGTGAATTGCTGTAGCAGTTCGGCGTCTTCATAGGAGTTCAGCTCCATTCGGGCCTTTGGCTGTGGATAAATGATCATTTGGCCGTCCTCCCAGCGGGGAAGGAAGTGCTCGACCCGGTCAGAAAGATCATAAGGACCAACGATAAGGAAAGCCCTGATGATTTTTTCCTCAATCACCCCATCGTCTGTATCTTTTCGCTCCAATATAATTTGGGGGGATTCTTCGAACTCCTCCGTCACTTGATTGACAATCCGAAACCTATCCTGGACGGGGTAGGTCTGATCCCTGATGATTCGGTCAGCAGGGAGGTCATCGACATCACCCGACCAAACCATTTCATCGAGCTCGTATTCCGCATTTTCGTTTGCCAGCGGAAGTTCTAGCGGTTCCCGGTTGTCAAGGAATCCGACAGTGACTGTAGCGATGAGCAAAATCACCAAATAGGCAGCAAAGAACACGTAGGTCCATTTGTGGTTCATTTGCACTCTGTTGGAAAGTTTCCTTCCCTTCGGCAGAAAAAAGTATAGGAGCAATAGGACGAGAAGAAGCGGGAGGAATGCAGCTACCATCATTTCCTCACCTCCAATTGATCCGTCAAGAAAGCAGCCATCCCAAACAGTCCGGCCACTGTGACAACCACCTTCAAGAGAAAGACAGGAAGAGAGGTTTCCATTCCATAGAACTCTGCCGCTTTCGCGATGATTTCAAATGTAAGAAAACCTGTAAAGAATGGTAAGACGAACAAGACAAGGATGAGCAGCGGAATGACAAGCTTACTCCGCTGAACTAGTGCCCCGATACCATAGCCAATGCTGGCAATCAAAATGACATACAAAATGGCAGTCGCCATTTGTGTAAAGAATTCCATCGGTGCCGTGAAAATGTCCCAAGAACTGATCAGGAAAGGCTCCGACCGGAACAGGGAGATGAATTTGACGATCGAGCCGGCAAGCATTGCCGTTGCACCGCCTATTGCAGAGGCTGCCAATAGGAAGAGGAAGCCTGACATGTGATGGCTCATCCGGTTCGACACATAAGCGAAGGCGTCATTGCGATATGCGGTTGTCGTCATTACAATGCCTGTTGTAAATGCCCAAATGAGCGTCATGACAAAAGGCAAGTCGCCAGAAGCCGTCGTCACGGAAATTTCCATCGATGAACCGCCATAGAAACTGCTCCTCGAGTTGAATCCCAACAGCATGCCGATGATCTGCATGACCATCAGGGAGGTGAATACACCTGTATATGCGTTGAACTTATAGCGCACTTGCTTCCGTACAATCTCAGTCAGCCGCGGTTCTGTCAAATACATCATCGATCCCTCCATTCAACCCGGCCGTCAAGATGACATAGGCCTCATTCGCCGAAACCGGCAGTACCTTAAGACCGTCTTCTGCCAGTTTTAACTTATCATCATCAGACAGGCTGTTTTCCAATATGAGTTCACTCCAAGCGCCATTTTGAAGCCGGCCGTAGCTTGTTTTATTTGTTGCGAAATAGGCCAACTTCTCTTCTTTGCCGACCAGCTTGATGAATTTTTCTTGCAGCTCGGTGATCGGCCCGTGGAATCGAACGCCGCCATCATGGATCAGCAAAATATCTTCCAGCAAATCCTCGATCTCCTCCAGATGGTGGCTGGACAATAAAATCGTCCGCGGATGGGCGAGATAATCTTTCAGTAATGCCCGGTAGAAATCTTGGCGAACCGCCGTATCCATGCCGGTCGTCGGCTCATCCAAAATCGTCAATGGACAGTGGGCCGCAAGTCCGAAAATGGCGTTGAACGTGCTTTTTTTCCCTTTTGATAACGCGGCATGCCGGGAAGCGGGGTGGAATTGGAAATACTCAAAAAGCCTTTGAGCAAGGCCGGCGTCCCAATTCGGGTAAAACCGGGCCGCCTCATGCAGGATCTCCTGTAATGACAACTTGTCGGAGAAGCTGAGCGTATCATCAACCATTATGAGATTGGCCGAAACTTTTAAGCTGTTAAAAGGATTTTCCGAAAAGACCTGGACATCCCCGGAAGACGCGTGGATATGCCCCGCCGCAATCTTCATCAAAGTTGACTTGCCGACTCCGTTCCGGCCGATTACACCGGTGAGGATCCCTTCTTCAATGGTGAAGTTCAATCGGTTCAATACAGTATGCGTTCTAAAAGCCTTCGTGACATCGTTAAATTCAATAACATTCATGATTCCCCCTCCTTCGTCTGTGCACGCTCCGCTTCGATCATGGACAACAGATGCTCATCGTCGACGCCGAGCAACCGCGCCTCCGTCAACAATTGGCGGATCAGTCCCTGAAGTGTCTCTTCTTTCCGTTTGACAATCAAAGCGTCACGGGCATCGGGCGAAACGAATGTCCCGAGCCCCCGCCTTTTATATACGATCCCTGCATCTAACAATAAGGTTAGCCCCTTTCCCGCCGTCGCCGGATTAATATTGAAAATCTCGGCCAGTTGGTATTGTGAATGAACTTTCTCATCCGCCTGCAGCGTCCCATCGATGATTTCACTTTCAATCCATTCCGCAATTTGAACATAAATCGGTTTCGAACTATCCAAATCGAGCATCACGTCACCTCCTGTTAACCAGTGCATTACTGTTGTAATGTACTATATGCTATTTGGGAATGAAATACAAGGGCGAACTGGGAAATTAACGTAAAAATTTAGGGTGTTGGGGGAGAAACATGGGATTGCAATTAGAGCTAGCGCAAGCCACCTGACTCGGAGAGAAAAAAGTGGGGGGCAACGAACTGGGTGTTGGGTGCAAGCAATGATCGCTGTGCAATAAATTCGTCATTGAACGCAAGAAACCCGGTGCGGAGTGCAAGGAAAGATCATGTGAGTGCAATGAACCGGGTGCCGGGTGCAAGCAACGATCGCTGTGCAATGAATCTGCTGTTGAACACAAGCAACCCAATCCCGAGTGCAAGGAAAGAACGTGTGAGTGCAACAAACCAAGCATCAAGTGCTAGCAACAAAAACCCAAGCACAATCAACCCCCGGCCAGGACAAAAGAAAATCGTACTCTCTGCCTAGCGTGCTATAATGGGAGCTACGAATAAATGGATTCGAGAAACGAAAGGGTTTGGGGGTGGCTTGGACATGAGGACAGTATTTTCATATGCCAAACCATATAAATGGCCGATTGTCATTGCGCTGGCATTGACGTTGGTGGAGCTTGGGGTGGAACTGGTCCAGCCCTTGCTCATCGCAAAAATCATTGACGAAGGGATTATCGCGGGGGACGCCGCGGTTGTGTGGACGTGGGGGAGCGTCATGATGGCGTTGGCGTTAACGGCCTTCCTCACGGGAGCCGTCAATTCCTTCTTCGCAGCCCATGCGGCACAAAGTTTTGCATTCGACCTTCGGCAAGCGCTGTTCGGCAAGGTGCAGGCGTTCACGATGGCCACCTTTTTACGGTTTCCAGCGTCGGGCCTTATCACCCGGTTGACGAGTGATGTGACGATGGTGCAGAACGTGTTGTTCATGGGGTTGCGCATCATGCTGCGCGCGCCGCTCATGGTCATCGGCAGCTTGATCATGGCCTTTATCGTCAACATGAAGCTTGCCTTATTCTTACTGGCAGGGGCGCCATTCCTTGCCATCTTTTTATATGTCATGACGAAAAAGGGTGTCGTGCTCTTTGCACGCGTCCAGAAACGGTTGGACCGGGTGAACCGGGTCATCCAGGAGAACCTACAAGCGGTCCGGCTCATCAAGGCGTATTTGCGGGGGACCTACGAAGCGGGACGGTTTGACAAGGTCGCGGATTCCTTGCGGGGTGACACGGTCCGGGCGATGCGCATGATGGAATTGATCCTGCCAGTGCTGCTCTTCATCATGAATGTCAGCTTGATGGCGGTTCTCTGGTTCGGGGCTAGTGAAATCCGGGAAGGGGGCGCGCAAGTCGGGGAGCTTGTGGCGATTGTCAACTACGCGATGCGGATTACCGGTGCGTTTTCGATGTTTTCATTCCTCATCATCTTGTTTTCCCGTGCGAAAGCCTCGTCAGAGCGGATGACGGAAGTGCTATTGGCCGATGAAGCCTTGGAAGACCAGCAGGCGGAGAGTTCCAGCTTGACCGTTTCGGCCGGTGATCTGCGGTTTCAGAATGTCTCTTTCCATTATCCGGGTAGGGCGGAAGCCGTGCTGAAAGATGTCACATTCCATGTGTCAGCCGGGGAAAAGCTTGCCATCATGGGAGCGACAGGTTCTGGGAAATCAACCCTGCTCAATCTGATCCCCCGTTTTTTCGAAGTGACGGATGGGGCGATCTATGTCGGGGGAGTGGATATCCGGGAGTGGCCATTAAATGAGTTGCGGGAAACAATCGGGCTCGTGCCGCAGCAATCTGTACTATTCACCGGTTCCATCATGGAGAACCTGGCATGGGGTGACAATGAAGCGGAGTCCGATGAATTGGTGGAAGCCGCGAAAAAAGCGCAGATTCACGAGTCCATCGACCATTTTCCGCAGAAGTACGAAACTCGGGTTGGGCAAAAAGGGGTTAATTTATCCGGCGGGCAAAAACAGAGGCTGTCGATTGCTCGGGCTCTTGTGCGGAAACCGACCATCCTCATTTTGGATGACAGCACGAGTGCATTGGATGTGAAGACGGAAGCTGCATTATGGGAAGCGTTGCAAGATGAGGAAGCGACGATGCTCGTTGTCACGCAAAAAATCCGGACAGCGCAGGGGGCGGATCGCATCCTCCTATTGGACGAAGGCCGGGTCGTCGGCTACGGTACCCATGAGGAGCTGTTGGGCCGATCGGGGCTCTACCAGGCAATTGCGCAGTCCCAAGCGGAAGGGGAGGTGATCGATGATGTCGAACATCCGTAAACCGTTTGGATATGAACCGATCCTTACGAAAGAAGCGATCCAAGAGGTGAAAAAGAAGAAGAAGGAGCGGGCGGGCGATTGGAAGTCAGTCCTGATCCGGACCTGGAAGATGGTCGATGAGCAGCGCGGTCTATTACTTCTTGTGCTCGGCCTGGTTTTTGTAAGTTCGGTCCTCACTTTGCTTGGGCCGTTGATGGTCGGAAAGATTCTCGATCACCATATCATCCCGATGGACTTCGATGGTTTGGCTGATAAGCTCGGTTGGCTGATTGCCATTTACCTTGTTCTGTCGCTATCGCTTTATTTCCAGAACTTTTGGATGGTCGGTATTGCCCAACGGACAGTCTTGCGGTTAAGGTCGGGGTTGTTCGCACATCTGCAAAAACTGCCAGTCAGTTTTTTCGATAAACGGCAGCATGGCGAGTTGATGAGTCGGGTGACGAACGACATTGAAAGCGTCAGCCAAACGTTGAACTCCTCTTTCATCCAAGTGTTTTCGAGTATCCTGACATTGACGGGAACACTTGCGGTCATGCTGTACCTCAGTCCGTTGCTGACTGTTCTGACGATGATCATCATCCCGGTCATGTTCATCGCAGTCCGCTGGATTACACGTCGGACTGGGCTTCTCTTCAAGGAACAGCAACGGGCGCTCGGGGAGTTGAACGGTATGATTGAGGAGACGATTTCCGGTCAGCGGATCGTCAAGGCGTTCTCCCAGGAATCCCGGGTGATGGAAGAGTTTGCGATGAGAAGCGAGCACCTGCGCCGGGCCGGTTTTTGGGCATCGACGTACTCGGGGTTCATTCCAAAAGTGATGAATATGCTGAACAATGCCGCATTCGCGATTGTGGCAGGTGTCGGTGGGCTATTGGCGTTAAAAGGAGATGGCATCGTGACGATCGGAACCATCGTCATCTTCTCGGAGTTGGCCCGTCAATTCACACGTCCTTTAAATGATCTGGCCAATCAATTCAATACGGTGTTGTCCGCCATTGCAGGTGCGGAGCGGGTCTTCGCCATCATGGATGAGCCGATGGAGCAAGACAGTGCAACGGATTATGCGGATCAAACGCTCAAGGGAGACGTGGAATTCCAAGATGTGTCATTCGGATATGCGGTGGAGACGGATGGCTATACGGTCGATGGGATTTCATTCCGCGTCAAGCCGGGTGAAACGGCGGCATTGGTAGGTGCGACAGGGGCGGGGAAAACGACGATCATGCAATTGTTGGCCCGTTTTTACGAAGCAAATGAAGGGCAGATCCTGATCGACGGGATTCCGATCTCCGAATTGCCGAGGCGAACGCTCCGCAGCCAGATAGCGTTTGTCCTCCAAGATCCGTTTCTCTTCGAAGCGACCGTCCGGGAAAATATCCGGTATGGCAAATTGGATGCGACGGACGAGGAAGTGATGGAAGCTGCGAAACGAGCCAATGCCCATTCATTCATCATGAAATTGGAACAGGGCTATGATACGATTTTGTCCGCGGATGGTGGAGAGATTTCGCAAGGGCAGAAGCAATTGCTCTCCATTGCCCGGGCACTCGTCGCTGATCCTGTCATCCTGCTATTGGATGAAGCGACGAGCAGCATTGACACGGTGACGGAATTGGCAATCCAGGAAGCGCTCGAACGGTTGATGGAAGGCAGGACGAGCTTCGTCATCGCCCATCGATTGAACACGGTGCGGAAAGCGGATAAGGTGTTCGTCATGGATCAAGGTCGATTGATCGAATCCGGCACGCAGGAAGAATTGATGGAACGCAAAGGTGCTTACTATCAGTTGGTGAAAGGTTCGGAAGTCTGAAGGCAGAACAAAAGCACAGGGCGCTTGCTCAGAGGCGACAGGCATAAGACGAAGATGCGGAATGGCGTTTTTTGCCACAGAGCGGCTTTGGCTTATGACCCCGAGCCAATCGAACAGCGAAGGGTTCGATTTGCTGTATTTCTGCGTACTTTGCAGAAATTAAGGCATCCTCCCTCTAGCGCCCGAAGCTGGACGTGAATAAGCTCAGTTTTGAAGGTTATCCACATGCCAAGACTTTATAATTTCTTGACGATGAAAATAGGCTATGGGGAGAGGATCCTCATAGCCTTTTTGTTATTTCACGTCTTCGATATTCAAGTTGGTCCCATCATCGAAATTGATTTCCAAGTCGAACTTGGAATAGGTGTCTAATTCGTAATAAGTCAAAATGCGTTCCTTGAATTCTTCTTCTGTCATATTGTTGCGGAGAAGAAGGGCGGTGAAAAGCTTATCGAGTTCATCCATCGCTTCCTTGCCTTTTACGTTCACACCAGTCAATGCGTTTTTGTATTCGACATCAAGCTCTTTATCGACTTCGTAATCCGCTTCAATGGCATCTTTCCCCTCGACCTCGATATCCAGATCAAAATGGGTGAAACCGTAGCCATCCCCGGTTTCCATCGTGCCTCCTTCTTTTTCATGCTCATAAATGATATCCGCGTCTTCCCGTTGATCCTTATCCGCATTTTTCCCGAAGTTTCCGCATCCGGCCATGACGAAGATAGCTGCCATCAAAAGCAAACTTGCTATCGTGAATTTACGCACACTTACACGACCTTTCCAATTATCATCTATACATAACTTTACCTCCCAACAGGAAAATTAAACAGAAACCGGATAAATGAAAACACCAGCTTTGAGGGCTGGTGTTGAAGAAAATGATATCGATAAGGACAGTCTCACCATTTGGCGATATGCTCTTCTGTACAACCGAGCATTTGCCGGATCGGCAGGATGGAGTCGTCGTATAGTTTAACGCGTCCGTTGAAATATCCGACCAACTGATGCACCTCGGTCCGAACGACGCGGACATTCGTCAGGGCGACGCGTTCGAAAAAAGGAGTGAAAGTCAGTTGCACGCGATCCGTAAACTTGGTATGAATTTTCCAAGGTAGCATGAAATTTTCGGAATCATAGGTGAAAATGACGTCTTCATGGATTTTCGTCATGACACCATCGACGAACACCGCATTTTCCGTCAAGCCGGTGCCGTCCGTCCATTTCCCACCAAAATTCAACCCGATCCGGCGTCCCCCAGACCGTTGGGAGGCCATCGCCCAATTCCACTCGGCCTCCCGGGGCCAAACGCCGCGTCCGTAATCGAGGACGGCGAAGCTGTAATCCGGATTGAAATCATACCGTCTTTCGCCAATTTTGACGAAACCGCCCGTCGGCAACGTATGATGTTTGGCGGTGAATTGAAAGAGGTCCCGACTTTTCGGAATGACGACGTTCAGCGAATCATCCCCTTCCGGATGGGTAATATGAAGATCGGCGTGAAGCACTTCATTATCAAAATCAGGAATGGTGACGGAAAGATGGGTCTCCCCTTGGATGTGGACAAGCTGAATCGACAGGCTGTCCGTCGAAACTTTTATGCTGTCGAGCACGCCCTCTGGCATTTTCACCTTCCGCCCGACGGGAATGGTGACCATCTTCTCGTAAAACCGCTGCGTCTCATAATCCAGTATATAAACAAAACAGGCAGCCGCATAATCGAGGTGGCTGATCGTCGCGGAAAATAAAAGATCCTCCCCGTACACACACCAGTAATTCCACTTCTTTTTCCGCATGAAATGGCCTTTTAGATTACTCTGGATGAATGGACGCCGGGCATACCCAATCGATTCGGGATTCAATCGCCCCTTGCCGTCACAAAGCGGAACGGGCGCAATGATTTCCCTTTCAGCATGCTGCATCTAGCCAACCCCCTACCTATTGTCTTTTTGAAATCTTATGCTATAATTGCATTATACCAAATGTACGGGGCATTAGCTCAGCTGGGAGAGTGTCACGCTGGCAGTGTGAAGGTCACCGGTTCGAACCCGGTATGCTCCATCGAATAAAACATTGATATGACGGCGTTTCCCGAAGGTTCTTACTGAATCTGAAAGGGGAGCGCCGTTTTTCATGCCGACATTTTGCCGACCAAATCGAAAAACATAGTAATTCTTAATGATATTTAACGTTTTATTTTTCATCATCTTGCCGTTTTGCAAAAATAGTATCAAATTTATCGGTTGCAGCTTTATCAGCTTTTCGCAGTGCGTGTCCATACGTATTCATTGTGATTTTTATATCGGAATGGCCGAGTCGTTCAGATATGGTTTTAGGATGAACGCCTCGATTGATTAGAATGGTAGCGGAGGTATGGCGTAAAGCGTGGGGCTTTATATATCGCAGCTCATGCCTCTCCAAAAAACGTATCCACCAAGTCCGGACAGAGGAGGGGCTGTACGGCTCTCCGTTTGGGTGGGAGAGAATCAAAATATGTTTGCCGTCCTCCCAGAGCGATTCACATGCAGCACGTTCTCTCATTTTCTGTTCTCGCAAGGACTTCAGATCGTCTATAACGATGTTCGATAGGTAAATATCGCGCTTCCCTTCACTTTCACTCCCGTTACCTTTCCGGATATCGTGAATTTGATATCCTTCTTCTTTGGTATATGTCAAAGCTTGTTCGACATGCACAATTCCTTCTTCATAATCAATATGCCTATCCAAATCAAGGCCCATTAATTCCGACCGGCGCATTCCGGTTGTAATTAGCAACTTAATAGCGACTTGCCAATGCAACAATTCCGATTCCAGCGCTCCTACAACAGCGGCAGCCTCATCATCGTCATATACGTCAACCTTGGATTTACGCACTCTAGGTCGGTCGATTCCATCCATGGGTGACGTCTCGATTACTCGAACACTGACAGCATAATTAAATATCCCTTTTAATATACGATAATGATAAAAGATGGTCGTGTCAGCCAGTTTTCCTTTTTTACCATCCAAGCGCATGCCGTCTTCACCTAGGTTGTGCAAGAAATCAATGATGTGTTGCGGCTGGACTTGGTCAACTCGCAGATACTGAAAGGCAGGAAGGATGCGATTCTCTAAGTAATTAATATATTTCGAGATAGTCGTATGAGATAGGTTCCGCATCACGTATTTCGGAACCCATTCTTTTTGTACAAATTCCACGAAGTTTATCTTTCTACCTTCGAAGTGGCCGTCGCCGGTTAATTCGGTTACAAACTGAGCAAGCAGCGTATCGGCCTCCCGCTGTCCCTTCGCGCTAACCGTTCTGTATTTTTTATTCCTTTTCTTTTTTCCGGTTTTCGGGTCAATGTAGTGACCTAAGTCGACTTCTAATTGCCATTTCCCTTTACCGCGCGGGCGGGCATGTCCTTTCGCCATGAAACGATACTCCTTTCATTACTTTCTGCATTCTCATATCCATCTATAGAAAACTCCTGAATAAACTTTGTTTTCATACATTTTTAGTCGCAATTCTGCAAATTCATTAGTCACGTTAAATGTCTGCTGGATCTTCCATACAGCTTTTTGACGATCCTGCGGTAGTTCTAACCTTCGCAACATGAAAGTGGGTATGCAAAAATGAGATGCGAAACTATCAGCTTGCCATTCTTGATATTCCAAGAAGAGGCGAGCCATCTTTTTTTGATTTCCAGAATGCCTTAATATGTGGCATAACTCGTGTGCGAACTCCTGCCACTGTTCCTGAGGTGTTAGATTGCGATTCAGAAAGATGTATTGTCGCCCATTTGAATAAATAGCTTCGCTAGGTCCGTTGAAAGGATATAACCAAATGTTCAATCTTCTGGCAATGGTGTGTTGATTTAATTTACCGGGATTCTTTATGCCGATATTTAAATAAAGATCCTTAATGTAATCCTCTAAATGGCTGTTAATGTACATAACATAACCACCCTTCAAACGTATGTTCTTTAAAAGTTTGAAAGAAAAGCCCTGAAACGGGCTATATAATATCTAATTCATATAAAAATTAAAACGGCTGTATGTCATATCGATTATGTGACTTATTTATTTCTGTCCCTACGGATAATCTCCCACATTTCCCGAAGCTTCCTCACATCTTCTTCGTCTGATCCTGGCAATTCTCTATACCAGCGTTCAAGCTCCGGATCGTTTGCGAATGCTTCAAATTCTTCATCTTCGGTCATGCGAGGATTGTCTGACCTGCCTAGAAGATAATCAGTTGTTACTTCAAGAACATCTGCAATGTTATTGATAGTGTCTAAAGGCGGTTGTTTGGTCCCGTTTTCGTATGCGGTATAGGTTGACCGTGCAACACCAATTTTTTTAGCGACATACTCTTGAGTCCATAGCGAGTTTACATCCTTTTTCTTTTCCCGACATTCTTTTAACCGAATATGAAACCTCTCCATACGAACCACCATTCTATATTGCATATTGTTATTCATAATTTTACATGTTTCTAACAGTAACTTCTATCAATGTTCCTAAAGGTGTAATTTATTTTATGTAAAACAGTTGACATGTTACCTAAGGGAACATATACTAAGAATAGATTAAAAGTTCCTAAAAGGAACATTGGAGGTGCGACATGAGAAAATGGCTTAAGAAGTACCGAGATGAAAGGAAGTTAACTCAAGATGAGACTGCGAAACTCTCTGGAATATCTCGGACTTACTATACGCACATTGAAAACGGAACAAAGACACCTTCCGTTGAAGTGGCGAAGAGTATCGCGAAAACCCTTCAATTCGATTGGGTGAATTTTTTTAAAGAAGGATGTTCCTTTAAGGAACAAAAAGAAGTCGGATAGGAGGCGAGAGGGATGACTGAAGAAAAATTCATGGTGGACTTTGGTGCGGTGAAACTTAGCAGTTTGGTCCTCACAAATGATAAAGAGCATTACGAAAGGATGAAGACTCGAAAGGATATTGGCGTATTGTTCGAGCCTTCATTACTCAAATCAGAAGCCATGCAGCCTATTTACTTGATTGGGATTCTGGAGGATAGAGCGGATCCGATTCCTTCTCCCAAACCAGATTGACAAAGTAGACTTCACTTCCTAAAGCAAAGCGGGAAACAGGTCTCCAACCCAGATCAATGTGCTTTTGAACATAGGCGAGTCCTCTATCCTCGTTTTGACGAATCACTTGGATTTTAAGGCTTTTCAAAATGTCACCTCCCATCTACCAAGAGTTTACCAGATTGGGAGAGTGAGAAAGAAGTGGGGGTAGAAAGTTTAATCGCAACTATTCGCTCCCGCGGAACGAATATTAGGTTGTAAGACGAACAAAACGAAAAGGGAGGAAGGAAGATGAATCAACTCACAAAGATATTCGAAGGGCAAGAATTACGAATTGTCGGTGACGAATCGAATCCAATGTTTTTGTTAAGGGATGTCTGTTCTATCTTGGGTCTCGAGCAGGTGGCAGGAGTTAAAAGGCGGTTGGAGGATGACGTGATTTCAAATCACCCCATCGAAGATTCGCTCGGGCGAACGCAACAAGCAACGTTCGTTAATGAGGATGGGCTGTACGACGTTATTCTCGAAAGCCGAAAGCCCGAAGCAAAGAAATTCCGCAAGTGGATTACCAGTGAAGTGATTCCTTCTATAAGAAAGACTGGCTCTTATCAAGTGGAACAGCCGAGCAATACAAAACTTTTATTGCAAACCGCATTGCAACATGAAGAACGAATCGAAACGGTTGAGTCCGACGTGAAGTACCTGAAAGACCATATGCGGATCAACGGGGCGCAGGAGCAGCGAATCAACATGAATGCCCGTGGAAAAATCATGGAATGTCTCGGCGGCAAAGATGCAAAAGCCTATAAGGAAATTGGGAAGAAGGCGTTCTCGCAATTCTGGAGACAATTCAAAGCCTACTTTGAAATTCCTCGGTATGGCGAATTGCCAAAAGTGAAATTCGAGGAGGCTTTGCAATTCATCCAAGAATGGACGCCAGATACCGCATTGAGATTGGAAATCAAGCAACTGAACAATCAGCAACATTTACGTTTAGCTAAGTGAATAAGGGTGCCGGGCCGCAATCCCGGTAGAAAGGAGAAAGGGTAATGCGAACGATGACTTCGAAAGAGGCTGCCGATCACATCGGTGTATCACTTAACACGTTGAGGAAGTACGTGCACGAGGAGGGTCTGCCGGTTCTTCGTTTCCCGGGTCGTCGCAAATGGACGTTTCGTGAAGATTTGGTTGATGAGTGGGTTTTGGAAAGATCACAGCCAGAGGTGGTCGTGATGACAAAACCCGAAGATGAAAAACCGAAAGAATACGGGAAGTTGAGAGTTCTGGTTCCTTGATACAGAGCAGTGTAAGAGGGCCGGGGCAGTCCCCGGCACGGTGAAAGGTTTTTGTCAGAGGTTGTTGTTGCGCAGAATTTGGAGGCTACATCTATAGAGTACAACACCCTAAACAGATAGAGTATTCCAATTTGGAATAAGGGGGTGAGGAAATGAGATACGGTGCAATTTTAAGGGCTTGTCGTGAGAGAGCCGGATGGAACCAAGAGGAAATGGCGTTTCAGTTAAACGTCAATCAATCTGATGTATCAAAGTATGAGAACGATCGAAAGGAACCTCTGATATCGGTGTTCCACAAATGGGCTACTGTGACCAATTCACAAGATGTTTTGGTAGCTTACATGGCCGGAGTGGAAGGGGTGACGATCCTTGCAAATATCTTGGCAACGATGGGTACGGGCATCATCGGATTTATCAAACTAGGAGGATTTCTATGAAACTGGAAAACTACAAACGGACAGATATTGAGGATGTCCTGGACATGAAACGCATGTCGCTGCATCAAATTGAACAAATCGAGAAGTGCCTTTGGTTGGACGAGATTGATCAAGGGATGGTGCGGGCCTACAACCTCTTCCAAACCCTTTCAAGGATCCGTGATCTAAAGGTATCGAAGAAAAAGGGAAGTGGCATGACCCTATTAATCAACAAATTGAACGAAGACGGCGTGGCTTGCTGTTCGATCAAATTTGAACACAAAAAAACCGACTGATGTTTCCGGCATCAATCGGCATACAGAATTCAGGTGTAACGCAATTATATCACAAGTCGGGAGCTTTGGCTCCTGTCAAGAAGTCCAGGTGGTTGGTTAGCCATTGAATAATTTCCGCGAGCTGGTTACTCGTCGGTGCGCCTGGGCTTCTTGATGGGATTCACGTCCATCAGAAAGGGTGACAAAATGCGAAAACTGAATATGTATTTTTTCGGGGAGGAAGAGATCTCGCGCCATGACGCCGGTTGGTTTTATGGCATGATATCCGGCTCGGCCATCCTCACGGCGATTGTATGGGTGGTGACAGTCATTGGGTGAATATGCTGATTTGATCTTGGCTGGCGTTTATTGCGAAAGTTGCGGGTGCTATACAGGCGTTGAGCCGGGCTATCCGGTGCGGTGCGACGGATGTACCCAAGAATTACATGAGATTGATATCGAAAACGCTGTAGAAAGAGGTGAAGAAATATGATGGATCCGGCGATTGAAAGGACAATGTTGACAGGTTATCCGTACCCGGAACCGGTCGTCTACGACCGTTGCACACGATGCAGGGAGGAAATTCATTACAAGGAAGAGTTCGTTGAAGCAGCTGGATATGCGTACTGCTGTAAGGAATGTTTGGTGGACCAAATGTTAGAAGAAGGTAATGCCAATCTGGTAATTGCGGAATAAAAAAGACCACTCGGCAAAGTGGTCCCACTGAAAAATATCTTTGAATCGATTCTATCACAAATATGGGAGGAAATAAACATGTCTGAACTATCCATGCAATATCAGCAGAACCAACCGGGGAACGTCCTTGGACAAGCTACAGCTTCACGTGAAATGGAGGAAGTGAAGGGACAAATTTTCATGGCTCGTCAGTTTCCCAGAAACGTTTTCCAGTCAGAAAAAAGAATTTTGGATGCGTGCAAGCGTCCGGCGTTAGCGCAGACAGCAGTCTATTCTTATCCAAGAGGAAATCAACGAGTGGAAGGGCCGTCAATTCGTTTAGCAGAAGTGTTAGCCCAAAACTGGGGGAACCTTGCTTTCGGTGTTAAAGAGCTTGAACAACGACCTGGGGAATCAGTTGCGATGGCTTACGCATGGGATTTGGAAACAAATGTCCGGCAAGAGAAAGTGTTCACTGTGCCTCACACTCGTAAAGCAGGCGGGCAAATCAAGAAGCTTGATGATCCTCGAGATATCTATGAACTTGTTGCGAACAACGGAGCTCGTCGTTTGAGGGCTTGCATACTCGGAATCATACCTGGCGACATTGTGGAATTGGCTCTAAACGAATGCAACAAGACCCTTACTGGAAATAACGAAAAGCCTTTAAAGGAGCGAATTGCGAATGCCTTGGCTGCCTTTAAGAATCAATATCGTGTGACGCAGGAAATGATTGAACAAAGATTTGGATACAACGCTGAATCATTTACGGAGTATGACTATCTGGAACTCATCAAGATATTTAACTCATTGAGAGACGGTATGTCAAAAGTGGATGACTGGTTCGATAAAGATGCCAAGAAAAAACAATCAAGCGGTCTGGCTGAATCCTTCAATAATGACAGTCAAAAAGAAACAAAGGATGCTGCGAAAGAGAATGATCCTGAAAAGGTTGCAGAAGGGGTGAAGGAAGATGACGCTGACGAAGCCTCTGCAACTAACGCAGACGAACTACCACTCTAATGAGGCGAACAGAGAGTACTTCTCGGTCTCTCAATTCAAAGACTTCATGGAGTGCCAGGCGAAGGCCTTAGCAAAGATTAACGGCGAATATGAGGAATCATACGGAAACGCCTTGCTCGTTGGTACTTATACGCATGCGGCGTTTGAGAGCGCGGAAGCTTTCCGACAAGTTTTCGAAGAAAACTCGGATGCCATCTTTATGAAACGCGGAAACGGAAAATATAAGGATTTCGAAGTAGCTGACGCGATGATCGAAACAATCAAAAATGACAAATTCGCCATGTTTGCCATGGAAGGCGAGAAGGAAATCATTCTCACGGCCGACCTGTTCGGCGTCTCATGGAAAGCGAAAATCGATTCAATCAATCATCAACGAAACACATTCACAGATTTAAAGACTACCAGGAGCCTTTCACAGCGTTTCTGGTCGGACAAGTACCAGAAGTATGTTTCGTTCGTTGAAGCGTGGGATTACGTGCTCCAGATGGCGGTGTATCGGGAAATCATCCATCAAAACATGGGATTCTACTACTCTCCATATATTGTCGCAGTCACGAAAGAGGATCCACCGGACAAAGCGGTGCTGCACTTTGATGATAGCCGGTTCCAGTTTGAGTTAGATTTCGTGGAGCACATGATGGAACAGTTTGTTGTACTCAAAGCCGGGGAGACGGCCCCCTCCCGATGCGAGAGGTGCCCTTACTGCCGGGGAACGAAGCAACTGAAAGACACGATGGAAATTGGCGAATTACTAGCTTAGAAAGGGGTAATCGGGGTGGAAAGTTCAATTCAGACATCGGGGTTCGTCATCCAGCCCCGGTTACAGTTCGACAATTTGAAAGACAAAATGCTTTATCAACATTTTATAGATGCGGCGAATTACATTGAATCCAGCGATTGCAGAATCGGCCAATTAATCACTTCCGTTTCATCTATTGAAAAAGAAACTGGTTGGAGTTATGGGACCGTCAGAGGGATTCTTGGCAGGCTCGAAGATGCAGGGTTGATAACGGTAGCAACAAGGAGTCAAAAGCGCGGCATTACGGTAACTATCGTGGATTATTCTCGCTTTCAGACCCTTAAAAACTACGAAAAAATTAACAAAGAGGATAACAATCCAGTAACAAAGAGAAAACAATCCAATAACAAAGAGGATAACAAAGAGGACGATTCTACAAAGCCAGTCGTACCAACGGATGAAAGGGGTTCGGAAATGCCTGATAACAAAGAGAATCACAATCCAGTAACAAACCAAGAACAATCCAATAACAAAGAGAATCGCAATGCTATAACAGCATTTATAACATCACTTAACAGCATTAACAGCAATATAACGTTAAAACAATACGTCGATCAGGCGAATGTGAAAAACATAAACTTGTCTTCGGCTGAGGATATCGAAACCTTTGTTGATTTCGCTTTGCGAACCAACGCTTTCCCGGATGGTACATCCAAAAAAATCCTGATTAATTATTTTGACACGATCCGATTGACGCGTTCCACATGCAGGATATCCGCCAAGGTGCTTGCTGGTGTGATTGAGAGGATGGGCAAGTACAGTGCTAATCAAATTAACTATGCACTTTGGACACATTGCGAAAAGCACGATGACAAGCGGGAAACCTATACGCTAGGAATTTTGCGGCAAACGAAAGAGCCGGAAGCGCGTAGGGGCTTGATGCTCCTGAAGAACAAGAATGGTGGTGTGGAAATTGGAGCCAATCAACCAGGTACTCCAAGAAATGATGCAATCCAATCCAAAATTGATGCAGCGAATGAACGCCGTAAGAGAATCGCTGGAATCGAATCCGATCGAGATATTGACGTCCCCTTCTGACGATTGTCCTTTTCGTAGATGTGACGGTACCGGGTTCATCTGGATTAAAGACTGGTCGAAACGCCATGAAAAAAATGTTGTGGATGAATGGAAAGAGGAATGCGAGTGCTACGATCGGCTAATCAAACAACGAGAAATCGATAAAAAGCTAGATTTGTCTGGCATTCCTCCAATTTTCAAAGAGGCAACAGTCCGATCTTTCCGGACAGATATATATCAGCAAACTGATAGCAGGGAGAGGGCAATTGTTGCTCGAAAAGCGGCAATCAACTACGTTACAAACTTTGAAGTCATGCAAGAGAACGGCAAGGGGCTTTACTTGTACAGCGATGTGAAGGGGTCTGGCAAGACTAGGTTGGCTGTTAGCATTGCCAACGCACTTGTCGGTCAACATGGTGTTGATATTGCGTTTATCAAGTCGATGGACCTCATATCTCAGGTGAGAAAGACATTTAAAAATGATTCGGAGCTCACTGAAAGCGAAGTCGTTGAATCGTATCGGAAAGTTGGGCTTCTGGTCGTTGATGATCTGGCAATCAAGGGTGCATCAGAATTTGAAGAGCGGATATTTTACGACATCACAGATTACAGGCTTGAGCATAATAAACCGACTTTATTCACGTCCAACGTTTCAATCGATAGCCTGGAAGACTTTTATCCGGGGGGCCGAGTGGGCAAGCGGATAAAGAAAATGTCGTTGGAAATCTACATGCCAGAAGAGTCCATTCGGGACCAGGAAGCGGATAACGAGAACAATGATTTTGAAAAAATATTGTTCGGGAATTAGGGGGAATTGAAATGACTGAAAAAGTGAAGTTGACGAGGGAGCAGGATACTAGATTGAAAGAAATGCTGAAGGACGTCATGTATTCGAAAGGGTCTATCTTGGTGCAACAAGCTAAAGGATGGAGAGACGGAAATAACATTTGCTTGAACGCATTATCGTTAGATCAATTGGCAAAGGTCTTATACGAACCAAACAGCTATGAAGTCGAAGAAGAATACAAGGTTGGGGATTGGAAGAAAGTTCAGCTTGCCAATAAAAAGTGGGTTATAGGGAAAATCGACACCGTTACTTTTAAAGAAAAAGCTGAAGAAATTGCTCTTAATTATTTGGATGAAGATAGAGTGTGGCGAAGAGTTTGGGAATCAGCTAAGTGCTCTTTCAATCCCACTCCTGAAGAAATCAAAAACGAGAAAGAGCGCAGAGCATGGGCGAAGATCGGCAGGGGGCCGGGAGAGTTTCGGGATGGTGACTTCGGAATTTCCGAATACGGGAACCTTATCGATGGACCAAGTATTTTAAAAGCTCGTTACGAGCTTGGGCAACTACAAGGCTTTTTTCCCGCAGAATCCTTCATCAAGTTTGGAGGTGCAGCTGATGCCTGAATGGATAAAGGGCCCGGGGTTTTACGTGATACAGCCGACTGGCCCGGTAGACAAGGAAATCTTAAAAGCTGAAATGGTTGCACTGGAAATCAAATTGCAGGAAGCGGAAGCTCGTATCGCTGCGAGAAAGGTGGAGTCGGCATGATCGGCACAATTGTACAACCGTCCCGGGAGACAGAGCGGCAGATTTTCATTGAGGATCTAAAACGTCAGGGAATCTATGAAACTCCGAAACAGGAGCCGTTGGAGAGTTTGAGTTATTACTCATTACGGACACTACTGGCGACCAGAATGGCGGTGGCGGAATGAGCAGGGAAATCAGATTCCGGGCGTGGATCCCGATGACAGAGCAAATGATAGGTGTGGATGTGCTTGCAATCAGTCCGGTTGGATGGAGTAGTGACGGAACCGGCGTTAGCCTTGCGTATCAGCCGCACATAAAGGTTATGCAATTCACCGGGCTTCGGGACCGGAACGGCGTGGAGATCTATGAGGGGGATATATTGCAAGGCGGGCATTACCCGATTAGGGGCGAAGATGGATACGTTTTAGTAATTGAATATGATCACGATAGATTTTGGGGCGTTAGGACATTAAAGTCCGGTTCAACGGCAAGAGGCATTTCGCACGGTATTGCTGACGGGCTTTATGAATTTGTTGACGGAGGAATTGAGGTCATCGGCAACATCTACGAGAATCCGGAATTGCTGGAGGTGGCGGAATGACATTACACCAACTGTCCTGTGACAAGGGCCATGAGTGTTATTTGGACCTCAAGTTACCGGAGAACATGATGGTCGTCGTAAATCTGTTGAAACGGATGACTTGCCCGGTTTGTCGTAGCGAGGAATTGAGTTTCCATCCGCAGGGAATCGAGGTGGCGGAATGATCACCTTGCTGATGATTGTGGTGCTTGTCGTGATTGCGGGCCTCTCTTATGGGCTCGGTTGGGTTGACGGGAGGAATCAAGGTCGTGAATGAAACGCCCTATGACCGCTATCTTGATGGACTGGGCAGATTGACCATGGCGCAAGCTGAAAAATTGAAAAAAGGAGAGCCGCTGCTCTATTACGGCCCTGGATCGTTTGAATGGGTGCCGGTGGAATTTGACAGCGTCCGGACATCTCAAGGGAGTCCTGTCGTGATAGTCAAGACGCCGGAAGGCCACATGGTCGCATATTACGAGCGTCTAAAAACGATTGGAACAAATGATTTGTTGGAAGTGAGGTTTGGAAATGACAACTGAAACGAATGCTAAGCAACTGGATAAAATCCAACAAATGTACGGATATGTCGAGGCCGACGAATTTACTATAAAGGCCAAGGACTATGAATGGCTATACAGGCAAGCCGAACGAGCGCAGATTTTAGAGAAGGCCCTGAAAGGAGAATCGGAATGACGAATATCAAAGAACCGATCGCCGTCTGCCCATCCTGCGAAAAGGTCATCTGGTCCGGTGCCCGTGTTTGGCGCAAAGGGGACGAGCTTTATTGCCACAGTAAGTGTCTGGTTGCTTCGTTCTCCAAGGAAAAGGCGGTGGCTCAGTGAACAGTTTTTATGTGTACGAGACTCAACCGGAATTGACGAAAGAGCATTATGACCAAGCCGAAGCTAACGGCATCAGTCGGGCGGCCGTTCGAAAGCGCATCAAGCTTGGTTGGCCTATTCACCGGGCGATAACGGAGCGGATTTTGTCGCAAAAGGAAATTACGGAGAGGGCTTCGGCTGCTTCTCCCTTTCGGGACACCAATAAGTTGCATTTCATAAAGGAGGGCAATGGATGCTGAATCGTGTTGTTTTAGTTGGTCGTCTCACCAAGGATCCGGAGGTCCGTTATAGCCAGAGCGGCGTTGCAATTTGCCGGTTCAATCTTGCGGTCAATCGAGCTTTCAAAAATGCGAGTGGAGAGCAAGAAGCGGACTTTCCAAGTATTTTAACTTTCCGGAAGACCGCGGAAAACGTTGCGAACTTTTTGAAGAAAGGTAGTCTGTGTGGCATTGACGGCCGCATCCAGACAGGCAGCTATGAAAAGGACGGCGTGCGGGTCTATACCACGGAAGTGATTGCGGATAGCGTCCAATTTCTCGAACCGAAGTCCAACCGTTCGGAATCGCCGAATAGTTCCTATCAAGCGCCACAGCAACAATACGGACAACAGCCGTACACATCACCGGCAAACGATCCGTTCGATAGTGGAGGGCCGATTGAGGTTACAGATGATGATTTGCCTTTTTAAAAACCATAAAACTTTG
Organism: Sporosarcina sp. FSL W7-1349; assembly: GCF_038003045.1. Lineage (NCBI taxonomy): Bacteria > Bacillati > Bacillota > Bacilli > Caryophanales > Caryophanaceae > Sporosarcina > Sporosarcina sp. FSL W7-1349. The sequence continues at coordinate 2,354,141 of NZ_JBBOOK010000001.1, read as the reverse complement.
AAAGGGTGAACATGGTGACAGCACTCATTGACGAAACTATTGAATATGGTCCAAGCAATCGGATGAAACGGCACCCGGACTATCATTTCGCGCAGGGCACGCCAATCCAGTTGGAAGAGTTGATTTACCTTTGCAAATTTCACGAGAGTGAACCAGCGCGGACAATCTCATTTGCATTGGGCCGGACCGAGTCCACCTTGCAAAATACGGTCAGTCGATTGAAACGCGACGGCATGTATGACGACCTCAAAAAAGGTTGGGATCGAAGAATCGGGATAGGGGATGAGGATATGACGGAAACCATTGAAAGGACGGCCGAACGCGGCCGGTTATTGAAAACCATCGCCGTGTATTCGCCGGGACGGAACGGCAGGATGAAACACGAAGTAGGGTTCGTCGTTTCGCGCACCAGGCCATTTCAAGATATTTTAACAATTGCGGAACATGAGGATGTTTGCAAGAAAGCGAGGTTGAGCCGATATGGTCAAAGCTTATTCGACAGCTGTTTTAAAAACTGGTGATGACCTTGCCTGGAAATGGCAGCAGGAGAATGCGGAATTGCGGAAGCGGCTGCGTCTTTGTGAAACGGCATTGGAATTTTACGCGGACAACAGCAATTACAAGCATTACGGTTACGATGGCATCCGGCGCGTGACTAATGTCCAGACAGACCGGGGCGAGAAAGCGAGAGAGGCATTGGAGGCGTTTAGTAGTGGGACAGGTTACCGGACTCATGCAAGCGGTGAATGACGAAGTTTTAAACGAGCGGAAGCGGCAGAATGCCAAGTGGGGCCATCAGCGCCATGATTATGGCTTTTGGCTAGCAATCTTAGGCGAGGAGTTCGGGGAGGTTTGTCAGGCCATTCAGCAGGGCAGTGTAGCGAGCAAGTACACGGATGCTGATGATCTGTACACGGAACTAATTCATGTGGCAGCGGTAGCTTCGGCCATTGCAGAGCAAGTGAAGGAGGAACGGGAAAGGAGTCAGCGTTATGCTCAGAACGCTATATCGGATGATTGACGGGGAGCGGCGGGTCATTCACGGACATTTGAGCAAATACGAGGTGGCGGTACTCCGGCAAGAGGGTTGGCGGGAGGATCGGCCACAAGTAAACAAAAACGGGATACCGGTGGGGAGGGCGGTCTAATGGGTGTTTGTAAACGGTGCAATAGGAAACTGAAAACGACGAAGAGTATTGAGGTTGGGTTTGGCCCGGTCTGTAAGAAAAAGCACGATGAAGCGGAAGCGGAGTTTCTAAAATTACAGGTTACGATCGATGAAGAAATTGCGTACCAGGAGCGGATCAGCGTATGAGGCAAAGCGTTCGAAAAAGACCAAGGTCACCCAAGCAGCCACGGGAGTTCCATTCAAAGAAAATTGAGGTTGACGGCATCGAATTTGATTCCAAAACGGAAGCGGCCTATTACAAATTTCTTAAGAAGGATCCAGCAGTAAAGGACATAGAGATTCAACCGAAATTTCAAATCATCCCTTCGTACACCGTCGTGTGTAAACGCTGTGGCGGCTCAGGGAAGCGGACAAGCCCGAAGACGGGGAATCTTATCAACTGCTCTTTGTGCCATGGGAAACAAGAGCGTGAGAAGGCAGGGGCTATCTATACGGCGGACTTTAAAGTCACTTACATAGATGGCTATGAGGAAATCATCGATGTGAAGGGCGGCCCAGTTACTCGGGACTTCCCTTTGCGGAGGAAGCTGTTGGAGAAGGCGATCAGGCAAGAGTTGGTTGTTGTGAGATTGAAAGGCAAGGAGTGGGTGAGGGAATGACAATCATTACAATACCAGAAGCGGTTTTCATTATATGTTCTGGCGTGCTGCTGATGCTATCCGGTTATGCGTTGGGGCGGTTGAGCAAGTGACGCGTCACATCAGACGGGGAATGCGAAGGAGGAAAAAAGAATGGAAAGACAGTATTTTTATATTTCGATGACAGGGCTAAATGAAGATGAAATTCAGGAGGAGTTAGGAGAATTCCTAAATGGATTAGTCACCAAACATAAAGGTTTTGGTGCCACAGTATTAGGGATGACGAAAGAAGCTGCCGAAAAAGTTGAGAAAATGCTAAATGAGTAGTGTCGCATTCCGAAGATGAAATGCAGGAGCCGCATTAAGCGGCTCAGTCTTTGAATCTACTCGGGATAAATCCATAGTGCGAGCGAATGGTACGGATCCAACCTGCTTCCTTGGGGGATCTGGTGGTATTGCCTAACCTACCCGCTACGAGACCTGTTGTACATCCCAAGAAATCAGCTATCTGCTTAATGGACCACTTTTCTTCGTGATAAAGACGCTTAATTTCTTTTGTTGAGTACATGATATCACTCCCTTTTAGTCAAGCTATCAAACAATCTTCAAAAGGGGAAGGTTTAAGAACAAGCAAGAGAGCGCACGCACGAGAGGAGGATGAACATGAACCCGATACAGGAAATATCAAAACTATCAAATCAAATTCCGATTGAAGCATTGCAAGACATTAACAGCCGCGTAACAGATTGGATTGCCGGTGGTGGCAATCATGACGATCCATATATTCATCAGCAATTGCGATATGCAAAGAAACTCGCAAGGAGTGAGGGGAATGGGTGAAGAGATTATTCGAAGATTGATGAGAGACGCAATGTTCGCCGCGATGCACGCTCAGCAAATAGAAGTATATCGAGCGTTCGGCCATCTTAAAGTCTCTTATTTTGACTTAGAATACAGCCCGAAGATCCAAACGAGATTGACCGATATGGATATGCTGCTTCTTCGAATTGATATGGCTCTGGATGCCGGGGATAAGAAACAGTTCTTGCTGTTAACGGATCAACTGAAAGAGGTGGAGCATGAGCAATCGTAAAATTATTTCAATCGCGAACAAAGTGACATTCCTTCGGAAGTATGACGGCCTGAGCATCCGAGAGTTATCAGCCGAATTGAGATTCCGTATGGAGCACATAGCCGACCTGGAAACGGGCGCTGTTCAGGCGGATTTGGAGGATGTTATCAGGTATTGTGATTTCTTCGGAGTGGATTATGAGGGTTTTCTCTTCGATGAGTTCGGAGATTTCAAGGCAGCTTATATCGCAGATAACGAGAAGATGATGAAGGCGATTGGGTACAGCGTATGAGGAATATTCAATAAAAAAAAGACAGGCTCCTCCTGTCTCTACACACATACATCATACCATAGGAGGGGTCCGGGTGGAGAAAACAGCGGTTGTAAATTTGGAGGAAAATGCGGTTTATGTCGTCAAGCGAGGGCAGTTGACAAAGGTTACAGCAAAAAATCATGGCCAGGACGTCATCATCTGGAAGAATGGAGAGGTTCTCGATGTTGATAGGAACCAACGGGTGAGGATAGAGGGACAGGAGGTTATATAAACAAAAAAGAAGGACTTATCAGTGGTTGGGGTACTCCCGTTTCATCCACAAGCGCCTTCTTGCATCTATCTTACTATGTGACAAGTAAGACTAATAGAGTAATTGTCCTTACGGAAGAACCGACGGACACTGAGTAACGGCATTTTCGCTGTTGTTTGGTGTCCTTTTTTTATTTTTCGGTTTATCAACTTGTAAGGATTGCTTGCATGTTCAAAAAAGGGGGTGACGGGGTGAATAAGAGTTTGCGAGAACAGCTGACCGAAATTAAAAAGCAACTTTCAATTCATTACGGGATGTCGAAGGACGAGTCTTCACTAACGATTGACAATGCGTTGCTAGAAGCGCCACAGCCTCTTTCTGGCCTGGTGGATAAAAAGAAGCTTGCTACAAAGAGGGTGGGAAAGGAACGCCTGTCCGACCGGGAACTGCGGGAATTGATGGGGGTTAATCGGGATGTGTACCGGAGAGGTCCGGGCGGGGCTTTTCGTAGAAGATAAGGGGAGGCGATCTTATGACGGAAAAGCAGATCGAGCAGCTGTTGAAGGATTATCATTGGATGATTAATTCCGTGAAAATTATGCGTGAAGGGCTAAATGATATTGGCGATGGGTTAACGGCTCAATATGGACTGGATGCAGCAATGCCGAAAGCTAGTGGGAATCATAGCGATCCAATCTACCGAGAATTCACCCGTCGGGAAAAACGGTGGAAGAAGATCGTGGATTATGAGCGTAAAATTAAGGTGGTCCAGGAACGGATGCACGTAATTACGATTGATCGAGAAGTTGAAGTGCTGCATTGGCTATTAGAAGGTAAAAGCATGAGGTGGATCGGATTGCATATGGGATTGTCTGATCGACATATTGGCCGGATTAAGGACACCGTAGTGCGGAAGATGTCGCAAATGTCGGATAGGTCGGAGATGTGACGAAGGTATATTCCAACTGTTACCATGGAAGGCAGGTCGGGGAGGCGGGTAGGTGCGGGTGTTGCACCTGTCCGCTTTTTCAATTTGTGCGGGTTTATGACCTTCGGTTTAAGTGCGCTTTTTAGGAGGATTTTCACCTTTTTTTGGCGAAGGATGTCAGTGGGGGTGGAAGTGTATGAACTTTGACACAAAATATTTAATTAGATGGGGAATACCAGGGTGGATTATGGTAATGATTTTATTTCCATATTTCCTTTTTACTTATTATGAAGAATTTCTTATGTTAAAAATTGATTTGACTGCATTCCTTGCAGCTGGGGCGGTCCTTACAATTCTTGGAGTTCCCTTAGGGCATATGTTAAACCAAATACATCATGCGATTACTTGGGTATTGCCAAGGATGAAAAATGACGGGTGGCGAAAGTATTTCGAAGAAGAAATTAAAGCGGATAAAATATTCCAAGAAAATGATTATGTAAGAGAAAGATATAGGTATTTGCTATCGAAAAAACATGAGGTAGGAAGTATTTTAGTAAGCTTTACAATTTCAGCAATTGTAATACTGCTAGTGAATGTTGGATATAACAATCAAGGCTGGGCGTGGTTTTATTTTGCAGTCGTACTAATACTCTCAGTGATAATGTTTTTTAGCCGATTATATACAAGTGGAAACATCGAATATTACTTCGACGATTACTTACTTGAGAAATCAAAAAACGAAGTTAATGCTTTTCAGAATGACACAAATATAGAACGAGAATCGGAGGAGGAGCTCTCTCTCTATTACAGAAAGAAAAATTAGCATCTCTTCGGAGGTGCTTTTTCTATACCTAAAAATAAACTAAGCGATTAGCATAATGAGGTGATGCCATTGAATGTGAAGAAATTAAATCCGAAACAACAGGCGTTCGCCGATCACTACATCGAATTAGGAAACGCCGAAGAAGCTGCACTAAAAGCAGGATATAGCAAAGCGTACGCTAGAGGTAAATCATATACATTGTTGGCAAATGTCGGCATAAAAGCCTATATAGAAAAACGAATGGCAGAATTGAAGTCTGAACGTGTTGCGGATCAGCAAGAAGTCATGGAATTCCTCACTGCAGTTATGCGTGGTGAAGTTGAGGAGCCGATTGCAATTCTTGATGGTGAAGGTTATCAAAAGGTAGTCAATGTTAAACCGAGTGCTCAAACCAGAAGATCGGCGGCTGTTGACATTGGGAAGCGTTATGCAATGTGGACGGATAAACAACAAACCGAAGTAACCGGCGCTGTTCAATTCATTGACGATATAAGCGGTGATACAGATGCAACGTAAGCTATCCGAATTCCTCCCGAAAGCATTTCATTCCGTCTGGCGTGCAGCTATTGCGGAGGAAATCCTAAACATCGTTTGCAAGGGCGGCCGGGGCTCAGGGAAATCCTCTGATATTGCACATATCATCGTTCAGCTGCTCATGCGGTATCCACTGAATGCGGTCGGCATCCGGAAAGTGGACAATACAATCGAACTATCCATTTTCGAGCAAATGAAATGGGCCATTTCGGAGCAAGGCGTATCGCACTTATTCAAGATCAATAAATCTCCGATGCGAATCACATATATCCCTCGCGGTAACTACATGGTGTTCCGAGGAGCCCAGGAACCAGAACGGATCAAATCACTCAAGTCAGCTAACTTCCCATTCGCAATTGCTTGGATAGAGGAGCTGGCTGAATTCAAAACGGAAGATGAAGTTACAACTATCACCAACTCCTTATTACGTGGAGAATTGGGCGATGGTCTTTTTTATAAGTTTTTCTTTAGCTATAACCCGCCCAAACGGAAACAGTCGTGGGTGAATAAAAAATATGAATCAGCTTTCATTGCGGATAATACGTTCGTTCACCATTCTACCTATTTAGACAACCCGTTCATCTCAAAACAGTTCATTGAAGAAGCGAATGCGGCCGAAGAACGTAATGAATTGCGTTATCGGTGGGAATATCTTGGTGAGGCAATCGGTTCCGGTGTCGTGCCATTCGATAACTTGGAAATCAAAAAAGGCTGCATTACTGACGATATGGTTAGGAATTTCGACAATATTCGAAATGCTGTTGACTTCGGTTATGCAACAGATCCATTAGCTTTTGTTCGTTGGCATTATGACAAAAAGAAAAATGGTATTTATGCTATAGATGAATTTTACGGCCAAAAGATTAGCAACAGACATTTAGCTAAGTGGTTGCATGGTCGTGGTTATCAATCAGATCGAATTGCAGCTGATTCAGCTGAACCAAAATCAATCAATGAATTGAGAGATGAACATGGTATCAGGCATATGTACGGAGTCAAAAAAGGGCCGGATAGCGTTGAATACGGCGAGCAGTGGTTAGATGATTTAGACTTCATTTGCATTGACCCTTTACGCACTCCGAACACGGCGAAAGAGTTCGAAAACATCGATTATCAAACGGATAAGGATGGGAATACGATTCCAAGATTAGAAGATAAAGATAATCATACAATTGACGCCACTCGTTACGCATTTGAAAACGATATGCGAGGCAACACATTCAGCTTCGACTAAGAGAGGTGAGAGCATGAAGGCGGCTTATTTCCCATACCAAGGCGCAGTCACGGAAACGGACAAACTAAATCAAGTGATTGCAGACGGAAACAAGGCAAAACAATTTGAACTGAATAGGTTAGAAAAGGAAATTGCAAAATTTATCGGATCCGACAAACGTAATATGATGCTTACTGGCGAAAGGTATTATGAAGGCGAGCACGATATCCTTCAAAGAAAGCGACTGGTCATCGGCGAAGGGGGAAGGTTGCAAGAAGCCCCAAACCTTCCGAACAATAAGCGTGTCGACAATCAATACGCTTCGCTTGTTGACCAAAAAGTGAACTATTTACTCGCGAAACCATTAACGATCGAAACGGAAAACGAAGCATATGAGGAAGCGCTGAAGCTGGTTCTTAACAAGCGTTTCCATAGATTGCTTAGAAATACCGGCGAAGCTTCCCTTAATCATGGAATCACTTATTTGCATCCTTTCTATGATGAGCACGGAGAATTGCAATTTAAAAGGTTCCCGGGTTACGAAGTTTTACCTTTCTGGTTAGATACGGATCATACACGTTTGGGTTCGGCTTTGCGTATATACACGGTTATTGATTATGACGGCGATCGAGAAATCGAAGTCACGAAAGTGGACCATTACACCAACAACGGCATTAAGCATTATATCTATGAGCACGGCCGTTTGAAATCAGGCGCAGTCGAACAATCTAGCTATCTCACGATTGAAACGGAATCTGATGAAGGGATAGACGTTGAGTTCAGAAACTGGCAGCGACTGCCGTTGATCCCGTTTAAATATAATCACAAATCGATTCCATTGATTCGGCGCGTGAAAAACTTGCAAGATGCGTACAATAAGATTCTTTCAAACTTCGAGAATCACATGGATGAGGATACGCATAACACGATCATCGTTCTCGAAAACTATGACGGCCAGAACCTCGGGGAGTTTCGGCGCAACCTGTCTCAATATGGAGCGGTGAAAGTACGATCGACAGAGGGTTCCCGAGGTGATGTCCGGACGCTCGAAGTGACGGTCAATAAGGATAACTATGAGTCCATCCTGACGCTGTTTAAAAAGGCGATTATTGAAAATGGCCGTGGCTATGATTCCAAAGATGATCGCATGAGCAATAACCCGAACCAGATGAATATCCAGTCGATGTATTTGGATATCGACCTAGATGCCAACATGATTGAAACCGAGTATCAAGCGGCGTTTGAAGAATTGTTATGGTTCGTCAATCAAGACCTGGCGAATAAAGGGGTGGGTGACTTTGAGAATGAGGATGTGAACATCATCTTCAATCGTGATGTATTGATTAATGAGACCGAGGTAATTGAAGGTCTTGAAAAATCAGGGTACCTGTCTAATGAAACCCGAATTGCTCAACATCCATATATCAAAGATGTTCGCCTAGAAATGAAGCGACTTGAAGCCGAACAGCGCAAACAGATGGATCTCATGGATAACTACGATACCCACTTTAACCAATTGAATGGCGGCGGTGCGGATGGCCAAGAGTAGGGAATACTGGCGCAAGCGATTTGAAATGCTGGAAGATGCTCAGAATCGCAAGGCCGTTAGCTATTACAAAGACCTCGAAAAAGCATACATTCAAACTATGGGTGCAATTGAAGCGGATATCGCTAAATGGTATAGCCGTTTTGCCAAAAACAATGAAATCACGCTGGATGAAGCTAAACGGCTACTGAAATCTGAGGAATTGAGAGAGTTTCGATGGACGGTCGAAGAATACATTGAGTATGGCAAAAGGAACGCAATCAATCAGCAATGGATGAAGCAACTTGAAAACGCCTCCTCCCGCGTCCACATTAGCCGTTTGGAGAGTTTGCGACTACAACTTCAACAGCATGTCGAAAAACTGTATGGTGGGCAAATTGAAGGTTTTGAGCGCTTGATGAAAGAGATTTATCAAGACCAGTATTATCATACGGCTTTTGAGATTCAGAAAGCATTTGAAGTCGGATTCACCTTACAAGCGCTGAATGAGGATGTGCTCACAAAGGTCATCAGCAAACCGTGGACTGTTGACAATATGACATTTTCAGCGAAGATTTGGCGCGACAGAAACTTGCTGATCAATACGTTACACACTGAAATGACGCAGGCATTCGCTCGCGGTGAAGGTCCTCAACGCTTGATATCCGTCATTCAAAAGAAAATGAATACTTCCCGATCTAACGCTGCTCGATTAGTGCAAACAGAGCAAGCGTTTTTTAGTGCTTCTGCTCAGAGGGATGTCTTTAAAGAGTTGGATGTTGATAGGTATGAGATTGTTGCGACCCTGGACAGCAAGACATCTGATATTTGCCAGTCGATGGACGGAAAGGTGTTCGAGATGAGTGATTATCAGCCTGGCGTTACTGCTAATCCGTTCCATCCAAGATGCAGGACCACAACGGCCCCTTGGTTCGAGGATGATTATAGCCAACGTATTGCTCGTGGTCGTAAAGGCAAGGTGTATTACATTTCCAGCAATATCAAATTCCCTGAATGGAAGGAGAGGTTTGTTGCGTGAATTACTTAATCGTTATAGCAAATGGTGAAATGGTCACTAAGCGAAGAATTTCAGGAGTTCACTCCTTAGTTACTTATGATGAAAGGGTTTATGTTTTCCTAGATGTAACAGGAGCAGTTTTATTCTCGGCCCCGTTTGATTCGGTGGTTTATATCGAACAAGAATAATCACTCAAATAAGTTACGATTTATTATGTTTTGACCCAAAAGAGAAATTGATTCGTTAGGAGCGGGATTTATGCGAATTGGATGGCCAAAAGGATTTGCAGAATGGGGATTAGCCATTGGCTTAGTTGGAGGTATAACAAAATGGTACCTGTCTGAACATCCTACAAACTTTCAGTTTCTGGTGATTCTTTTACTTCTGGCAATCTTTAACCGACTGAAAGAAAAGAAAGTAACCAAACGTACTCATTATTTTGAAATCAAGGACTGTAAGAAACACATGTCGGATTCAGGAGAGGCAAGGTGATCCAACATCTCCGTTTGCTACTCGGTTATGTAGCTACTAAAAACGAGGAGGCGCGTTGCATGGAAAGGTATCGAAGAAGGCCACAAGAAGTTCGAGCATTGAAAACATATGAAGGAATGCCGTTGGATGATATTAAACGGTTTCTGGAAGGGTCTGGTTTCGATGTTCACAACCACGATGAAGGGGCTCGACTTAAAGGTTCTCTGGAAGGGGATTTGAAAGTCGCAGCCGGAGATTATATTGTGCTTCACGACGACGGGAAAGTCACATCCTGCTCGGCCGTTGAATTCGAGAAGGACTATGAAAGTGCCCTTAATATGGACGAATTGCATTACGTGATCACTCGATATGGCTATTCGGTTAAGGGTGCCGAGTACTTGCTCCGAGATGAAAGGGCAAGAGCAATTGTATTGGCTCCGTTTTTGGAACAGAAAAAGGAACGGCTTCGGCGGAAAAGTGCTTGCAAATCCGTGAATTCCAATGAAGCCACAGAAATCGTCTCAACAAAACTAGCGCATGCGATAGCGTATAGGTTGCAAAATACTAATTGTTTAAGTGAATAAATTCATCGTCTTTTTAGCATTTGCAGACGTAAAAGATTCAAAGCGAATACCTAACAGGGCGTTGCCTGTAAAACACGAATTAGGAGGAAAATGAATTGAATAAAGAACAATTAATCGCTCTTGGCCTGTCTGAAGAGCAAGCTGATAAAGTGGTGGCCGGTTTCGGACAAATGATTCCGAAAAGCCGTTTGGATGAGAAGATCCAGGAAGTCAAAGATTTGAATGAACAAATCACGGATCGGGACAAGCAGTTGGAAGAATTGAAGAAAGTCGATGCGAAAGGATTGCAGGCAAAGATTGATGAGCTCCAAACAGCCAATGAAACGACAAAAAAGGATTATGAAGCCAAGTTGAAGGAGACGCAGCTTTCTTCCGCTGTCAAATTGGCTCTTGCTGGGAAAGTTCATGACGCTGATCTGGCCGCTTCACTAATCGACACCGGCACGATTGAACTGGATAAGGACGGAAACGTCACTAAAGGACTTGATGAGCAGCTGAAAACGCTGCAAGAATCGAAGTCCTTTTTGTTTGTGCCTGAAAAGGAAACAAAAACAAACCTCAAAGGTACGAAACCCGCTGAAAATTCCAATGGCGGAGAAGGTACAGTGAACATCGGCGCTGATTTCGCGAAAATGCTAAACGACCGCGGCGCTGCACCAAGCAATGAAAATAACCCATGGGGTTAACACAAGGAGGAAACTGATATGCCATATGTAAAACAAGTAGATACATTTAACCGCATTAACTTTTTAGCGTCATCCAAGGTCCAGGCGTTCACTTATCAAGTGAGTGACACTGGTGTTGCGGCGGATGCGAGAGGTCGAAAAATCGTGAAAGCAGGTACGATCCTTCCGGCGAATGATGCAACCGCTGAAGGCATTCTTTACACGGATGTGGACGTGACGGAAGGGCCGCAACCCGGCTCGCTGATCGTGGAAGCTTATGTACTGGAAGAACGCCTGCCGGTTGCGCCCGCTGAAGAAGCAAAAACCGCACTAACAAAAATCACATTCCGATAATTAATTGACAGGAGGAAATGAAATTATGCCAGATGTATTAGAACTATTTGATTCCAAGACGGTGCTAAATTATTTGAAAGAGCGGCAATACAAACCATTGTTGGGGGAAACGTTATTCCCCGAAGTGAAACACGACACATTAGATTTCGAGTATCTAGTAGGGGCGAGCTCTCTCCCAGTCGTGGCGTCTGTACATGCTTTTGATACGGAAGCGGAAATTGGATCTCGTGAAGCGGCGAAACAGGCGCTGGAGGCAGCTTACATTAAACGTAAGATGCAAATCACGGAGAAAGATCTAATCGCATTGCAATTCCCACGCACACCGCAAGAGGAACGATATTTAACAGGTCGTGTATTTAATGATATCGATACATTGGTGCAAGGGGTTAAGGCTCGTGTCGAACTGATGCGAATGGAAGCTTTGTCAACTGGTAAAGTGACGCTGAACGAGAACGGGTTAGACATGTCCGTGAACTACCGTGTACCGAGTGAGCACCAAGAATCGTTAGCGGGAGATGACTTGTGGACTTCGGCTAACGCGGATATTATCGGTGATATGGAGCGTTGGCAAGATCTTCTGGATGAAAAAGCAACTCGTGCTTTAACATCTACAAAAGTATTAACGCAAATCCTTCGCAACAGTAAAATCATCGGTTATCTATACGGGAAAGATTCCGGCCGTATCCCGACTCGTGCGGATCTGAACGCGTTTTTGCTTCAACACGACTTGCCACAAATCGCGGTATATGATTCGAAATTCCGTCGTCAGAATGCTGATGGTTCCTATACAACAGAACGTTACCTTGGCGAAAACAAATTCGTTATGTTCGGTGCGGGAACTCTTGGTGAAACGCTATACGGACCAACCCCGGAAGAGTCTCGCATGGTTCGTGAAGGCAATGAACAAGTGCAAAACATCGATAAGGTGATTGCGATGGTTTATGAGGAAGGGCTGGATCCGGTATCAACTTGGACGAAAGCGGCAGCAACTGCAATCCCTTCATTCCCTGAAGCGAACAACGTATTCCAAGCGCAGCCGATTGCATAAGGAGGTTGTAAGAAGTGGCAAACATTAAAGTAAAAGTGAAAGACGGCGCTTTCCCCATTCGTTACAAGGGAGAGCGCTTTTTGGTTGGCGATGAATTGACGATTGATGACAAACACTTCGATGAATCGTCTATGGAGCGATTAGATGAGCCGAAAAAAGCCACTCGCTTTTCTAAAACATCCGAAAGCGGGTGATTCGCATGTTGGAAGATGTAAAAAAACGATTGGGTTCACTAGGCATCTCAGTGTCCGGTGAGCCTTCAAATTCTGACGATCTAATTTTATCGTTCACCATCGACAAAGTTGCAAATCACATTAATAACCAAACGAACCTTATGAGCATTCCGAAAGGCTTGGAAGAGATCGCCATCGATATGGTTGTTGGCGAATTTCTATTCCTGAAAAAAAGCATGGGGCAGTTGGATGTTGAAACGCTCGACTTTTCCCCTGTTACTAAGCGGGTGCGGGATGGTGATACAGATGTGGAATTTGCCATCGGAGAAAAGAGTACCCCGGAAGCGAATTTCGGCGCGCTGTTGACTTACCTGCGGCATAACGAAGTCGATTTTGTGAAATACCGGGTGATGACATGGTGAACGCTCGCAGAAAGGCCATACAAAGCTTGTATCGAGGTGTCTGCACCGTTAGAACGTGGGAATCGGTGAAAGATCCAATCACTAAAATCACCACGGAAAAAGAAGTGACGAGGTTCGAAAATGAACCTTGTAAACTTTCCTACGAAAAGCAAACCACTACTTCAAATACAGGTGGCCCGGCCGTTATTTCGCAAACCATTAAACTGTCGCTTGCTCCCGAATTAGATGTGCCTTCCGGCAGCAAAATTATCGTTGCCCAAGACGGAGTTACGAATGAATACACTCGTAGCAGTCCTCCGGAAGTGCGCATGGATCATCAGCATATCACGCTTGAACTATTCGAGAGGTACGCGTAATGGCCAGATGGGGTAAGGTCAACTTCAAACAGTTAGAGCGCCTGCAAAAGAAAATGCAGAAACTTGAAAAGGCTGATTTTGATAAGTTCTGCGAAGATATGGCGAAGGAGATAGCCGCAAGATTGCTAGCTAGAGTGATTAAACGGACGCCAGTAGGTGATTACGGCGATGGCACTGTCGGAGGCACTCTACGTAGAGGATGGACTGCTGGAAGTCATCGTGAAGCGGAACTTTCATCCACGTTCGGTGGCGGTGCGGGAGCCAAGAAGTTTGCCGATACAATGACAGTTGTCAAAAAAGGAAGCACGTATGTAATCGAAGTGATAAACCCGGTAGAATACGCCTCTTACGTTGAATATGGCCATCGGACCCGTAATCATCAAGGTTGGGTTCCGGGTCGGTTCATGATGACTATATCAGCGGACGAGGTAGAACAGCTGGCTCCGAAATTGATCGAAAAGAAACTCATGAAACTATTAGGGGAGGCTTTCAATGGAGATTAACGACATTATTACAGCTATCTCCATTAAGTTGAACCAAACTTTCGGGGATGGCTATTCGAATTATATCGACGATGTGCCGCAGGGGTTTCGAACTCCTGCTTTTTTAATTCTCTTTTTAGACCTAGAAGTTGTTCCGCAAATCGGTAAGCGGTGGAAGGTCACTACGCTTTTCAATGTGCAGTATTTCCCTTCTGGCGGTCGTGCTGATGCGTCTAACCACGTATTGAAGGTACAACAAGCCCTTAAAAAAATCACACTGCTGAATGGAGCTGTAATGTTGGGCACTCGGGCGAACAGCGAAATTGTAGACGGAAATGCACATAACTTTATCCATTTCAATTTCTTCTTGCAAGAGATAGAAGCAAAGACTTTCATGGGATCGCTAAGACATTATGCAAACGGAAACGAGGTGGCGACAGTTGGCGAAGAATGAAGTTATTAAGAAAAAATCAAAGGCGACTGCGATTATGGTTGCGGAAGCAATCAACGGAAAAACGCCAACCTTTTCGAAAGCCCAGCTTTTAAAAAGCAAAAAGTATGTTGGTCGTCGAGATGCTTTAAGTGCTTTGCTTAAGGATGGAGAAACATACACACATGATCAAGTGGGACAGATATTAGAGCAATTCTACAAAGGAGGTAGCAAATAATGCTAGGTGGAGGCCCGTTCCTTACACAAAACAAAGTACTTCCTGGTACTTATCACAACTTTATTTCCGCGGCACGTGCATTCGTGAATCTATCGGACCGCGGTTATGTCGGCTTGCCGATGGTCCTTGATTGGGGCGTTGACGGTGATGTATTCACAGTAACTGTCGAGGATTTACAAAAAGATTCGTTAAAAATCTTCGGGTATGATTACACCCATCAAAAATTGAAAGGGATCCGAGACATTTTCAAGAATGCTCACACGGTATTCTTTTATCGGTTGGAAGAAGGCGCTGCAGCGGCGGCCAATTTATTCGGAAAAGCGAAATTCAAAGGCGTACGCGGCAATGACTTAAAGACGGTCATTTCAGCGAATGTTGACGACCCTGCCAAATTCGATGTGCAAACATATCTGGGTACAGCTTTAGTTGATGAGCAATTAGCGGTTGCGACTGCTGCTGAATTAATCAATTCCGACTTTGTTGTTTGGGACGATGCAACAACATTAGATTTAACAGCGGGCACCAACTTTACTGGTGGCACAAACGGAACGGGATTGACCGGAACTGCCTATCAGAATGCGCTAGATTCACTGGAAGCTTATGGCTTTAATACACTTGGGTGCTTGTCTGGCGAACCGACAATCAAATCGCTGTTCGTTGAGTATACAAAGCGTCTGCGGGATAGTGTAGGGGCTAAATTCCAACTTGTTGGGCACAAATTAGGCGCAGCAGATCACGAAGGTGTCATTGATGTCCAGAATGATGCAATCGGCGATGGAGAAGAGGTCTTTGGTGCTGTTTACTGGGGTGTCGGTGCCCAGGCGGGTGTTGCGGTAAATAAATCGAACACCAACAAAGTTTACGGCGGAGAATTTACGCTAGATATGACCGAAACAAAAACTCAACAACAGCTCACTGCTCTATTAAAAGCAGGAAAGTATGTGTTCCATCGTGTGGGCGAGGAGATCCGTGTGCTGGAAGATGTGAACACTTTCACGTCATTCACTGTTGACAAAAACGAGGATTTCTCCATGAACCAAGTCATCCGAGTTCTGGATCAAATCGCTATTGACACGGCAACTTTATTCAACACGCGCTATTTGGGTCAGGTTCCAAATGATCAAAGTGGGCGTGTTTCTTTATGGGGAGATATTGTTGCCCACCGTCGTGAATTGCAAGGCATCCGTGCCATTCAAAACTTCGATCCGGACGAAGTTGTTGTCGCGCAAGGTAATTCGAAAAAATCCGTTGTTGTGAATGAAGTGGTGGAACCGACAGTGGCGATGTCACAGCTCTACATTACAACGACGGTAGCATAAGGGAGGGATATCCATGACAGAAACAATGCACGCCAAAGATTCAATTCACGGGGCGCAGGGAGAAGCGTTTGTGACGGTTGAAGGTAATCGTTATAAATTTGCGAACGTAATCAATTTGGAAGCGAGATACGACAAAACCAAAACGCAAGTTCCGATCATGGGACGAGTTAGCAAGGGGAACAAAGCAACTGGCGGCGAAGGAACCGGTTCGGCCACGTTTCATTACAACACTTCCATTTTCCGAGAGCTGCTTTACCGCTACCAGGAAACAGGGGAGGATATCTACTTCGACATCCAAGTGACAAATGAAGATGCGTCTGCGACTGTTGGTCGGCAAACAACAATCCTGAAAGATTGCAATATGGATGGCGGCATCGTGGCATTAATCGACGCGGATGCAGAATACCTAGAGGATTCTTTCGACTTTACGTTTGAGCGGTTCGAATTCCCAGAACGGTTCAGTATTTTAAATACAATGCAATCGTAATCAAGGCTCACTTCGGTGGGCTTTTCTATTACCCAAATTTGAAAGGATGATATTGAATGAGTAACTTACAAGCTTTCTTTGCACAAAATATTGAAAAAGTAGGAATCGAGAAAATAGAGGTTTCTAAGCGGTTTAAAGAACCCGTCCTTGACGAGAATGGTGAACAAGTTTTTGATGAAAATGGCAAACCTGTAATGCAAGTCATTAAGTGGCATTTTGGGGCGATTGACGGAGAGCAAGACACCGCTAACCGTAAAGCGTGTACGAAGCGGATGCCGGTTCCAGGTAAAAAGGGTATGTTCATGCCAGAGACAGACTTTGACCAATACACCCTAAAAAATGCGGTTTCGACGATTAAGTTTCCTAATTTACACGATGCAGAATTACAAAAATCATATGGGGTTAATGGCGCTGAAAACTTGCTTCAAAAAATGCTGTTGCCGGGTGAACTGACAGAAGTGAAAAAGATCACTCAAGAAGTTAACGGTTTCAATATCGGCATGGACGAACTTGTAGAAGAAGCAAAAAACTAATTGATGACGGTGATCCGGATGCAAATATAGCCCACTACTGGCTTCATAAATTGCATAGATTGCCGTCAGAATACTTAGCTTTGCCTCGGCTTGAAAAAGCATTTGTAATTGCTTCTATTCAGGCGAAAATTGAAGCCGACAAAAAAGCAGAGCAAGAAGTAAAGCGGAATAGCAAAAAAGGTAAGCGTGGCAAGAAGAGATAGCATACCCCCTTTTTTTTCGGTATATTGATGGTTAAAGGGGGGATTGGCATGGCAAGAAATCAAGTAATTGCCGGAGACTATGAAGCAAAAAACATAATGCTCAAGACCAGTTTTTTAGGTAAACAAAAAGTGCATCTGTTCACTGGATTCACCAAAAGTTTTGAGTTAAACAAGGAGACTGTTAAAGACTATGAAGTAATAACAGAAGAACATCGTAAAAGCGCTGTTAGCGGTGTCGCTCGTGGTTTAGTGGGTGGCGCTTTACTCGGTCCTGTAGGGCTTTTAGCGGGGCTTTCAGCAAAAAATAAAGGGACACATACATTAGCAATCGAATTTCATGATGGAAAACGTTCTTTAATTGAAATTAATGAAAAAATCTATAAAGCACTTATCAGTGAATTGTTTTAATCATGCTTAAAAATTTTTTTCTAAGTTATTCAAGAGTTCATCTAACGAAATTATTGTTTCAGATGACGATTATTGGATCACAACTAGGAAGTTAGAGGACAGTAAATATTGCGATGTTTCTGAAGGCGAAGAAACCTTTATTAGAAACATGATACTTAAATCCAAATCGAGGAATCTAAAATATTATTTTGTTCTCGAAAGAAAGAGTGATAAAGCAATTGCTGTTTTTTATAAAAGGATCTACGTTGGCAGAATTAAACTTCAAGGCCGAAAAACTTGGATGCAAATATTGCCTAACCTATATGATGTTAGAAAGTTAGAGAACGAAGAATTGGATACTTATATCGAAAACATCGATTTGTGGATTGATTATATTAATAAGGTTCAAGATTAGATACATCGAAACGGTGTATCTTTTTATTTTGCCTACAAAGGCGGTGAGAAAAATAGCAACCATACGCACGTCCATCATGATAAATGACATGATGAGCCAACAATTCAGGGCAATGAATATGGCGATGTCCACGGTCATTGATAGCTTCCATTCATTAGAAGACGCGACAGGTAGAGCGGTAGACGTCTCTGCTTTGAATGCGGCGCAACGCGAATTACACAAAGTTGAAGCAAGTTTCAATCAAATAGAAGGCGAGATAAGGCAAGCTGAACAAGCTCAAAACAGGTTGAATAACGACATTAATGAAGGTAGCAATCTAATGAAGCGATTTGGAAGTGCGGTTTTAAGCGCTGTTTCTGCTTATGCTTCATATAGAGGGCTGGAGAAACTAACCAACATATCAGACGCATACGCAAATACAACTGCTCGAATATCAATGATGAACGACGGTCTACAGACAACTGCCGAACTGCAAGATGAAATTTATCAAGCGGCCCAAAACTCTTATTCATTATTTAGTGATACTGCCAATATGGTTGCGAAACTAGGAAATAATGCTGCTAGTGCATTTGAAAGCAGCGCGGAAATTGTAGACTTCGCTGAATTGATACAAAAGCAATTTTCTATAGCCGGAACGAGTGCGATGGAAGCGAGTAACGCGGCATTACAATTAACCCAGGCGTTGGGGTCAGGCGTATTACGCGGTGATGAGCTTAACTCGATCTTTGAGCAAGCGCCAAACATCATACAAAACATTGCAGATTATTTAGATGTGCCGATCGGATCCATTCGAGAGATGGCCAGAGAAGGGGAACTGACTGCCGAAATTGTGAAAGCCTCCATGTTTGCGGCTGCTGACGATATTAACCGCAAGTTTGACAGTATGCCCAAGACGTGGGGGAATGTTTGGACCGAGATGACAAACTATGCCAATAACAAGATGTCAAGTGTATCGCATCGTATTAACGATTTTATCAACTCGGCAAACTTTGCGTATCTGCAGCAATCAGCTATGCAGGCATTCGATATAGTCGTAATGGGGATTAACTTCGTTATCGCAATGTTGATTTCATTCGGGAACATAGTGGCAAATGTAGCTCAATTCTTTCAAGAACATTGGTCGATATTCGAGCCGATCTTACTGGTAATCGCTGTGGTGCTAGGAAGTATTGTCACTATACTTTTAGCTAAATACGCAGTCCTAGGGTTGATAAGGGTGGCAACGCTAGCTTGGGCGGCTGCTCAATGGGTTGTTAATGCTGCATATTTAGGAAGCCCGATTACTTGGGTCTTGATCGCAATCATCGCAATCATTGCCCTGATAGTGTACGCCCTTATTATGTGGGGTGAACAAACAGCTACTGTAATCGGTTTTATCATCGGGCTGTTCATGTTGCTATATGCTCGTATTCATAATGTTATAGCGAATCTATGGAACATCTTTGCGGCCATAGCTGAGTTTTTTGTAAACGTTTGGCAGCATCCGATGTATTCTGTTCGAAAAATGTTTTACAACCTAGCTAGTAATGTGCTAGATCAAGCGATTGCAATGGCTCGTGGCTGGGATGGATTCGCCACATCCTTCGTAAATGCAATTATCAAAGCGGTTAATATTGCAATTAAAGCGTGGAACGCATTTATTGAGATTCTTCCAGATGGGGTCGCATCGACCCTCGGGCTAGGAAAAGGAACGGAGTTTTCATACAGAGAATCAATCACAAGTGATCTAGAAGGAATCAAGGGAGCTTTAGGAGACTGGGTTGGAGAAACCCCGGCTGATTACTGGGAAGCGCCAAAAATGGACTTTATGGACTTCGGTGAAGCGTGGAATTCCGGTTTTGATTGGGGTTACGACGGAACGATGGTTGTCAGTGATTCATTAAATGGCCTCGTTGAAAAAGCAAAAGGTTTCCTCGATTATGATACACCCATGAATGATTCGGCATTACAAGCTGCGCTTGAAGGCTACGGTCTTGGTGGTACTGATTACGGTGGTCTTCTGGATGCAATTGACGACGGCAACGACGCGGGTAAAAAGACCGCAGGCAATACCAAAAAGCTTGCTGATAGTGTAAGTATGGCGGGGGATGACTTGAAATATCTCCGGGATCTAGCAGAACGTGACGTCATCAATCGCTATACGACAGCTGAGATTAAAGTGGATATGAAAAACGAAAACTACATCAATAACGAAATGGATATTGATGGTGTAATTGATCGATTCGGCGAACGCGTCGAAGAAGTAGCAGAAACATTAGCGGAAGGTGACGATAGCGATGTATAACTTCTTTCTGGATGGTGTACAGTTTCCAATCGCGCCTTCCGAAATGAATATGCGGATTAATAACCAAAACGAAACCATCGTCCTAATGAACGAAGGCGAAGTTAATATTTTAAAGAAACCCGGCCTAACGGATATTGAGTTTGAAGTCCTTCTTCCAAACGTCAAATATCCGTTTGCTGTTTATCCGGACGGATTCCACCCGGCTGCTCACTTTTTAGAGAAACTTGAACAATTAAAAATTGGACAAGAGCCGTTTCAATTCATCGTCAATCGAATGATGCCAAGCGGAAATCTTTTGTTTGATACAAATATGTCGGTATCTCTTGAGGATTATGAGATTCAGGAGGATGCAGAAAACGGCTTTGATATTGTAGTCTCGATTAATTTGAAGCAAGACAGGCCATACGGCACAAAACGATTGAAAGTCGAAACAAGCACTTCGAACGGCGGTACGACTAAGAAAGCGACTGTAGAAAAACAACGTCCTACCACCTCAAAGAAGATTCCAAAATCAGTAACGGTCAAAAGTGGAGACACACTTTGGGCGATCGCTAAACGGGAGTTAGGGGATGGATCAAAATATACCGAGCTCGCCAAAATTAATAACCTTGCCAATCCAAGTGCAATCAAAGCTGGGCAGGTGATTAAGCTTGAGTAAATCAAAGCTATATATCCTCTCAAGAGGGCGGATATTTGAATGCGCTGTCGAGGAAGGGGTTGTTTGGGAAACCCATCGCAAAAGCACTCCGGGCAAGCTAGCTTTCAATGTACTGAAAGATGAAGCATTAGGATTTCACGAAGGTGATGCGGTGCGCTTTGATTATGATGGCCACAAAATATTCTTTGGTTTCGTATTCATAAAAAAGCGAACCAACAACCGAATCATCAGCGTAACGGCATATGATCAGTTGCGTTATTTTAAAAACAAAGACACGTATGTCTACAAAAATAAAACGGCTGCACAGGTCCTTCAAATGGTTGTCAGTGATTTTCGGCTTAAAGCAGGTATTGTCGCAGATACAAAGCATGTTATTGCATCCAGGGTGGAGGACAATCAAGAGCTCTTCACCATAATGGATAATGCTTTATCAATAACCACCCAAAATACCGGGGAGTTGTACGTACTGTATGATGACTACGGCTCGCTGAATTTGAGAAGTGCCAAAACGCTTAAAACCGATATTTTAATAGATGAAGAAAGTGGTGAAACGTTCGAGTACACCACTTCCATCGATGAAAATACGCATAATAAAATCAAACTTTCTCGGGAGAATAAAAAGACCGGGAAACGGGAAATTTTCATTGCCCAGGACAGCGGGAACATCAACGATTGGGGTGTGCTCCAATACACAGACACAGTTGAAGAAAAAGAAAATGGTAAAGCGAAAGCGGATGCCTTATTGAGTTTGTATAATAGGAAATCCCGGAAATTGCACATCAACAAGGTTTTTGGCGATGTACGAATGCGTGGTGGCGCCACTGTCGGTGTCCAAATGTATCTCGGCGATTTGACCGTAGCTAATTTCATGATGATTGAAACGGCCAAACACACCTTCAAAGAATCGGATTATAGAGTTGATTTGAAACTGATAGGCGGTGATTTCGTTGCGTGATATGACTGATATTATTCGGGCTATCCGTAAAATTGTATTAAATGCACTGAATGCCCAACAGCTCACCAATATTGTTTATGGCACCGTTGAGAATGTTTCACCTTTAAAAATACGAGTGGACCAAAAACTCCTACTTGAACAGGAGCAGCTTAAATTAACACGTGCAGTAATGGATTATGAGGTTGATATGACAGTTGATCACGTGACTGAAAACCGTTCCGGAGGCGGTGGTTATGCAGAATTTGAATCTCATAACCATGAATATAAAGGTCGAAAGAAGTTCCTGATTCATAATGGTTTAGTTGACGGAGACAAAGTGACGATGATTCGCGCGCACGGCGGCCAGCAATATCTTGTTATCGATAAAGAGGTGGTTGGATGATACCTCAACAAATTGAAAATGATGGGTTAGAACTTAATTTCGAAGAAGCTCAAAGTCCTTCTCGAACATATAAAATCGACTTGGAAAAGAAGCGTATTATCGGCTATATCGATGAACGCGAAGCGGTCGAACAGTTTATTTATAAAGTCTTATCAACTGAGCGCTATGAGTATTTGATCTACAGTTGGAATTATGGAGCTGAGATCGCGAAACTGTTTGGCCAGCCGATTCCATATGTATACAGTGAACTTAAAAGATTAATAACGGAAGCATTGACGCAAGATGATCGAATTACAGGCGTTGATGCTTTTTTGTTTACCCACATTAAAAATAAAGTCCATATGCGTATGACCGTTCACACCATTTACGGTGAGATTGAAGCCGAGAAGGAGGTACTGGTTGCATAATGTTTGAATATCAAACTTTCGAGACAATTACAGATCGTATGATTGCATTTGTCGAGGAATGGAAGCGTGAAAAAGGCGAATCCATAGACATACGTGAAGGTGCCGTTGTCTATGATATGAGCGCTATGACCTCAAAGGAGCTTCAAGAATTCTACATTGCGCTTGATGGCGTTATCCTAGAGACTTACCCAGAAACAGCATCAAGACCGAATCTAATTAAACGTGCAGCTGAGTACGGCATTGTTCCCGATGAAGCTACCCATGCGGTGTTAAAAGGCGATTTCAATATTGATATTCCGATCGGTTCAAGATTCTCGCTTGGTGAACTGAACTACGTTGCTATACAACGAATATCACCAGGTGTTTATGAAATGGAATGTGAAACATCCGGAATCATCGGTAATACGCAATTCGGTTCACTCATCCCAATCGAATACATTGATGGGCTGCAAACCGCCGAATTAACCGAGCTACTCATTCCTGGTGAAGATGAAGAGGAAACTGAAGTGTTTAGACGCAGGTTCTTTCTGACTCGTAAACAGATTCCGTATGGCGGAAATCGGGATGATTATTATCAAAAGGTATTGAAAATCGATGGGGTCGGAGGGATGAAATCGTATCGCGCCCCAAATGGCGGCGGAACCGTAGGTGTCACAATTATCGCTTCTGATTACAGTGTACCCACTCCCACTCTTATTAATGAAGCTCAAACGATTATAGATCCAATACCAAATAACGGCGAAGGTTTGGGAGTCGCGCCATATGGGCACCGAGTAACGGTTAAAGGCGTTGAAGAGGTCGTGGTAGATATCGCTATGAAGCTCGTTTTATCAAATGCAACTCCTGGACAACTCCAACCAGAAGTCGAAGCGATCTGTGAAGAATATCTTCTTTCTTTACGTAAGAAGTGGAGCGAGAATGATGTCTTGGTTGTTCGTAAACTTCAAATTGAAGCAAGCGCAATCAATATTTCTGGAATAGCAGATATTACAGAATCGACGATTAATGGAATCGACTCCAATTTAATTTTAACTCGTGACCAGATTCCGGTTCTCGGGGTGGTGACTCTCAGTGAGTAATCGTGTAATGCGAAATCTCCCTCCTATCTATCATGAATTGATTGAAGCGAAAGCCTTAACCGAAAGCGTATCGAATGAACTAGAAATGATTGAGGTAGCAAAAAAACGGGTTGAAAATGAGCAATTCATTGAGACTTCAAGCGAACGGTTTATTCGGATTCGTGAGCAAGGGTATGACATTCGCGCGGATCCATCAACTGAAACGTTGGACTTTAGACGAAGGCGACTTATCGCAAGGCAATCCTCAAGAATGCCAATCACTCAACGTAGGGTGCATGAGATCTTGAGGACCTTGGTGAGTGGTGGATTTGAAGAGCATCTTGATGTAGAAAAGTGTGAAACGCTTTTTGTATTTGATGCAACCGAACAGTCAATTAGTCGAGAAATTGACTACACATTAGAGCGTTTAATTCCACTTAACATGAAATTGTCAATTGCACGACGTGTGAAAACAAAAGTTTATGTCCCGGCATACATGAACGTAGGAACTGAGATCACGATACACCCTATGCAAATTGGTGATATCCGAGATCAAGTTAACTTGAATGTTGCTGCATATGCACAAATTACTCGGGAAGTAACGATCAATCCTATATAGAAAGGAGTTAGAAAATGGTACAGTACGGAACGATAATTACGAACATCGGCCTAGCCAAGATTACAAATGCTCAAATCACCCAAGATACTGTAGATCTTTTGCACATTGCCCTGGGGGATGGAAACGGAGCTTATTACGTACCGTCTCAAAATCAAACTACTTTAAAGAAGGAGGTTTGGCGTGGAGTAATTGCTGATATGTCAGTCAGCGAAAGTAATCCCAATCGCATCTCTGTAAGCGCCTATATCTCCAGTACTGTGGGCGGTTTCACAATAAGGGAGATTGGTCTGTTTGATACAGAAAACAATCTAATAGCTCTATCTCTTTATCCAGAGCAATACAAACCCCAACTTTCCGAAGGTGTGTCGGAAGACGTTTTGCTTCATTTTGAAATCGAAACGTCAAATGCAAGCGTAGTAAATCTCGCTGTTGATCCAACTATTATTATTGCAAGTAGGAAGTATGTCGATGACAAAGTTGCAAGCGCTATGGGGAACACCTCTCAAAAAGTGGATACTTTACAGACATCGCTTACTGCACATTTGGCGGATATGGCGAAGCATAATCAGTTTATTCATGAAGGTCAACTGCATCAAATCGGTTTTGGTTATAATCCAACACTAGGTTGTGTGACGTTCAGTATTAGAGAGGTGATGTAAATGAATATTGATGGGAATTTTCCTAGTTATGAAAGACAGGCTGAAATTAAAGATGCTGTAGATGCTATTCGTGAAGTAATAGATAACCCTGTATCTCCATTTAAAACATTGAAAAGCAAAGTGTATACAGCTAACGGCACATTTATCGTTCCCGCTGGTGTTACGGAGGTTTATTTGACTGGAGGAGGCGGAGGAGGCGGAGGAGGCGGTGGCAGTTCCAGTGGCACAGTTACCCCTACTGGCGGTGGAGTAACTTCTTTCGGCACTCTGCTATCCCTAAGTGGTGGAGGTGCTGGTCAAAATTCTGGTAGAGGTGGAGCTGCTGGAGGACCTGGGGGTAGTAATGGTGGTAGCGGAGTCGGAGGTAATGGAGGCGGAGGCAGTAGTGGGTTTTACAGCGGCGACCCAGGTAGTTCCGAATCATCAAGAAAAGGACCTGCATCTTATTGTAGCGGCGGAGGAGGAGCTGGCGGCGGAGGAGGAGCTGACTTCGTAATAGATTACCCAGTATCTGTAACACCTTTATCGTCTATAAATGTCACTATCGGCGCCAGTGGTCGGGCCGGCGGGCTTAATGGCGCTTGGGGCGGCGACGGAGGTCCTGGCATCCTAACCGTCAAATGGTGGGAATAAGGAGGGAATTATAAATGAAAAAGTTTGCGCAAATTCTCTATAATAAAGCACACTGGATATTCGAAGCCGAAGAAAAACCCGAATTTGCTCCCAACATAGTGCTAGTGGACATTACAGGAAATGCCGAAGTGCAAGAGGGCTGGGACTACGATCCCGAAACAGGCGTATTCACCGAGCCTGTATTTGAACCGGAACCAATGCCGGGGCCGATTGTACCAATCGAGCAAATTGCAGAAGAAACCCTGTTAGAAACTAAGTATCAAACGTTATTACTCGAAATGATGATTTAATAAAAACTAGGAGGAATTTGACATGACAGCATATCAATTATTAGTAAAAGCAATCGAGCGTAAATCCCAATCGGAACAAGACCTAACAAAAAAGGCGAATACATTTTTCGCTTTTGACCAGCTTACGGAAACTGAATATCAAGATGTGATGGATCGTATTGCAATGATGGAAGACGCAGCGTAAGCTTGCGTTATTTTTTATGTCAAAGATCAGTACCTGAGAAATTGAAAGATAAGCCAGATTATAGACTTATCTGGCTTATTAATATAAATTAATCAAAGTTCTCTTCCTTGGCGGCTTTAAGTGCTAATTCTTGCGTGTCATAACCTGTTTGAGATTGCCTTCCGCCTGGAGGGCATGATTGCGCAGACTCGTAGACATGCCATTTGCCGGTAGGTAATTGTTGAACATAGACTCCTATTCTAAGCATGATATTCACCTCTTTCGGATATTCCTATATCTATCTTTACATGATTAAATTATTAGCTCAATAGTTAGATTTTAAACTTCCGAAGTGCTTTTTAATGTTATATCATTCGCTTTAGGACGCTAATGTGCAGCAAGCAATATCAATTGCCAGTTGCGGAGTATTTAGCGGCGGAAGTTGAAAAAGAAGGTAAATAAAAGGACTATCTCCCTTTTTGTCGAATAAAGTCAGAAGATGAGAAAGAAAGGGGGATAAAACATTGGGTGTAAACGAAGTGTTAGAAGCGGTTTCTAGTGGAGAATATTTATTAGAGCTGAACGTTTTTAATGATGCTCCTGCTGACACCGTCATTGTAGGTGCTGTTTCAGAGAAATCTAATCCTGGTGGCTTTGGGCGTCGTGAATTTGCTTTTAGAGGCGAACAGCAAAACGAGCTTTTGGTAGGATTAGCAGAAATTATTAACACAAAGTAATTTTCGGAATTAGAAAAATATATGATTATTTAGGACGTCCACTGGGCGTTCCTATTTTTTATCCTTAAAAATAGAGAATAGGGGAAGGGGGTACTTGAATGACGAAGGGAGAGAGTACCGGTGACTCGTATGGAAATTACAGGCGTTAAAAGCATCGGGGCGCTCGTGGTCAGCTTTTTGATATATTTGATCGGAGTAGTGAATGAGGCGGTTGTAGTTCTCGTCTTTTTCATGCTCCTCGATGTCGTAACCGGTCTACTGCGTTCATGGATTACGAAGTCATGGGACAGCACTATCGGGTTTTCAGGCGTCGTCAAAAAGCTAGGTATTTTCATCATGATCGGCATGGCAGCATCCATCGAATACATGGTCATGGCTGTCGGACAAGACCCGAAAAGCTTAATCATCCTTGGAGTAACGTCTTTTTTTATTGTCAACGAGGGGATTTCCATTCTCGAAAACTGCGCACAAATTGGATTGCCCATCCCGGCAGTCCTTTTTAATGCCTTAGAAAAGATGCACCGGGATCCCTCCGGAAAAGAGCAACGACTTATCCGGCATCCGATACTAGATCGGATTGATAAAAAAGAGCTATTAAAGGAAAACGAGGCTCTGCATCATCAACTAAAAAAAGCAAAAGGGGATAAATCAGATGAAAATCAATTGGAGAGTACGAATGAAGAATAAACTGTTCTGGCTGGCCATGGTGCCGGCTTTTTTATTGGTCATGCAAATTGTAGCTGGATGGTTCGGCTACGAATTGGCAGCCGATCTAATCGGGGAAGAGGCCACCAAGTTTATCAACTCTGTTTTTGCCCTGCTCGTCATCCTTGGGGTCGTGGTGGATCCGACAACCGAGGGTGTGGAAGACAGCCATCAGGCCTTGTGGTATGATCGTCCGAAAAAGAAGGGGTTGAAGTAAAATGACGCAGTTTACGAGACCGTGCGATGGTAGAATCACCAGCTATTATGGTCGGCGCCTTCACCCCATCCATAAAGTAATGATGGGCCACCACGGAATTGATATCGCTGCATCCGGTCGTGTCCCAGTTAAAGCGGCAGCAGCCGGTAAGGTGTCTCGTGTCCTGCTAGATGGAACGCCAGCTGCCGGAGGATACGGTAACTGTATTATGATCAAGCATCCGAATGGTATGGAGACGGTATATGCGCACTTGGCCAGTTTCTCGGTCAGCCTACACCAAGATGTTAGTCAAGGTCAGCAAATTGGCATCATGGGCAATACGGGGAATTCCACTGGCCAACATCTGCATTTCGAGATTCACAAGAGTCCTGGATGGAATAACAAGTACACCAATGAAGTCAACCCCCTCCATTATTACGTGGATCCGGATGTCAAACGGTTGCAACAGTTACTCATCAATGTCGGCCAAAAAATTGCAGTCGATGGCGAGTTCGGCCCAGCGACCGAGGCGGCGGTCAAAGCGTTTCAAAAGGCTGCCGGATTGGTTGTGGATGGCTCGGCCGGCCCGGCGACTTTGGCTGCGTTGGAAAAGTTCGCTTCCGTCAAGGTAGCAGCAGATGGCAGCAAAGGAGATGAGGACTTGAAATTTACGAGCAAAGCGGCCCGGGAGTTATGGGAAACATTTATCGAAAGCAAAGCCCAGCGAGAAATTGTCATACAGGCTGCCGTAGATGCTGGATATAGCGACACATGGATTCAGGATCTGAAAGAAGGTAAAGTCGAACCTGGAGATTTTGCCGGGTTGATGGCCGGTACGATTGTAAAGCAGCACAAGCAAAATAATTAAAGTGCATTTGGCCATAATGTAAACGTTGATATGACGCGGTTTGTAAATTGGCCGAATATCAGTTAAAGCACCCTATCCATGTGGACGGGGTGCTTTTGTCGATTTGTAGTATAAAATAAGGAAATCAGTCATATGCTATACATAGTAGTCTATCTCGTGTTTAAAAGTCTTGTTGTTTAAATCAACAATATTTGTTGACTAAGATAACTATTTGGGTTATTATATAAATGTACGAAACTTCTAATTAGAAAGGAGGAACCATCTGTGTTGAATTCATTCGGTAAGTTTTGTAGAAAACTGCGAATTGACAAAGGTGAGCTTTTGAAAGACATGGCAACAAGACTAGGGGTCACATCTTCCTATCTGTCCGCTGTTGAAAATGGCAAAAGAAACGTTCCTCGCAACTGGATTGAAAAAATTTCCGAAATGTATTCGTTGAACGAACAGGAAATAGGAGAATTAAAACGTTCATTCGACGAGTCCAAAAAGGTAGTTCAGCTTAATTTCGAAGGCTTTAGCAGCGAGGAGAAGAACGACTTACTGGCTTTGGCGCGAGAGTTTAAGGGATTAAATGAAGACGATCGTGAAAAGATTAAGGATATTCTCCTAAAAAGCAAAAAAAGGAGAGATTGAATGACGCTGTACATTGCAAAACCCACTTCCAGGAAAAAGATTCGGGATCTTGCCAATACGCTGAGAAGAATAACCGGATTATATGATGAAGCATATTTTCCGGTTGTCGAATTTTTGGAATTAGCTATGCCCGAATTATTTAAAGAGTTTGAGTATGAAATAGTACCAATCTGTGGGATGCCGAACGAATATGGGATTACATATCCTGAAAAAAACCTGATTTCTATTCGGGAAGATGTTTACGAGAGGGCTATTGATGGTGTGGAGAGAGATAGGTTCACCATCGCTCATGAGATTGGTCATTTTATTCTACACAAACCTGGAATGATTGAACTTGCAAGAACCCAAACAGTTCAAGATATCCCTATTTACAAGAAACCGGAATGGCAAGCAAACACATTTGCTGGCGAGTTGCTTGCCCCTCCACAAGTTATTAGAGGGTTAAGTTTGGAAGAAGTATCGTCAAGTTGTGGAGTGTCACTGCAGGTAAGTGAAATTCAATTAAAAAACATGAATAAGTAAGGAGGACAAGCATTTGAGGAGCAATAAAAAAAGCCCTTGTAGAGGGCCCACATAAAAATATGTACAGTGTCAGTCGCTACAGGACTGTATTTAAAACTTTGGCGAGTTTATACATACTGTAACACTGTAAAAGGCCCTTTGCAAGATATTAATTTGTGAAGGGAAATGATAGCATGATGATTTGTACACCATATATTACTTTGAGGAACGGTAAGCGTCTATTTGCACACGAAAAAGGTTTGGAGGCTTTCTGTTTTGAAGTGACGCCAGAGCAGCATAAAAAATACATGGAGAAGAAGGCGAAAGAGGAAGAAAAAAAGAAAAAGCAGGATGAAAGCGAAGAGAAGGAAGAGTAAAAAATTATTGAAGACCCTTGCGACGGGGTCTTTTTTCTTTCCTTTACATACGAACAATAGTTCTCTATAATGAGTAAAAGGAGGGGAACAAACGTGCGCAAAACATTGGAGAAGTCGGTAATTTATGGAGAAGTACTGGAAATGATGTACTTAGCCAAAGACGGCCAGATCAGCAAGCGTCGGATTAAAGTGATTCAAGTGGGTGAGTCATCGTTTCGTGCTTTTTGCTACATGCGGGGATCTCGAAGGACTTTTACAATCGACAACGTTTTGGCACTAGTTCCCCTGATTGAAAAAGAAGGCGTGGTGATCTGATGCCATTGATCCCGGTAGAAGCGCTGCCAAAATTCGAAAACGCGATATATTTCCCGCTGCTCATCCAGGTATTGGAGCGCGATCGTGTGGCGGTTGAAAGAGGGCCATTCAAGCTGAAAGGGCCATATCTGAAATTAATCGATCAGGCGTTAAAAAATATTCACGCCGAGCAGAAAGAAACAAATGCTTATCTGCGCGCCAATAAAATGAAAGTCATCAAAGGGGGGAATGATGGCACCTTTACCGAGTATTCGTTTTTACACGACGGCTACGAAGACAGCCGGAAATATCTAAACGTCAGGCTGCGCAATCGCACCGAAGAGTTGATGTCCGTTTATTTTGCCATGGTTGAAAAATGATGGGAGGATGATCGTGATGACAGCAATACCAAAACCACCAAAATCGAAAAAGACGAGTGTAGCAGCTCCACAGCTGACGGAATATGATTACACCGAAATCGGGGAGCGGATCAATGAGTCCTTGGAGTTCGGGGCAGAAGTTGAAATCCAGATATATCACCAGAAAAGATACGAAACGTTTCGGGGAGTCGTTACGAGTGCAGACGCTCAAAGTGGATACCTAAAGTTGCGAGTGGGGTACGATACGCTGAAAATCAATATCAATGCCATTGTTGGGGTTAATTGAAGGAAAGGTTGATTGGATGAAAGAATCCATCCGGGACCGGGGAGCCAAGAAGTGGTCCATGTCTATCATGCTGCCGGAGCACGTCCAGAAACTGCGGGAGTGGTACGACGAGGATAATTATGTTGCGCGTCCACATCTAGACAATTTTGATTTACAAGTCTTACAGCACGAAATCGAACGGGCCTATAAGCGCCAATGCGAAACCAAAATAGAAGTTTGGAAAGCAGGCCGGATTGATTTATATATGGGAAAAATATGCGAGCTTGATCCACAGCTCGGCTGCATATCGATCGAGGGGCCGTTTGGCCATGACAGAATATCAGTGCATGATATCGTGTCTGTCCAGTGTGTGGATTAAAAAACGACCGCGTTAGCAGTCGTCTTCAAATATCGCCATGGGTTGATACGGGAACCGTGCTTCCCATGGCACCGGCAGCCAATGTAATTCGGTATTCTGCATTGCTTCCGCAAACTCCGCATCGTCCATCCGTTTGCTGTGATCTATCAGGACATCGCAGAAATGCGGGTGGGCGTATAGAGTCCGGTCCTCGTTAAGTACGCAGATGGTCTCGTTTAGGGATTGAAGATAATATTTCATCGTTTCACCCCTCACTCCTTATCTCTCCAGTGATTAACCACGAATTCTGTCACGGTGTCCTGCACTTTCTCCACGCCGATCCGCACCTCATCCATTAGATAGGTCAGCAGGGAGGCCCACGAAATCCGCTCGTCATAGGGGTTCCCGGCATTAATGTATGCCAGTACCTTCTTCAATTCTTTCATCCTTTTTTCGTCCACATTGGCTTCTATATATGTTCTAGCGAACTCATTCACAAACTCCGTATCTCTCACAGTCGCGTCCAGTAGCAATGTAGTCGCTCGGGCCACTGAACATCCCATAGCGTATCCGATAGCGGACAGGCTATCGTGCATGGATTCCGTCACACGCGTGGAGATTCGTTCCCCTTTTTCATTTGGAGTACGTTTGCTCACTGGCATCCGGTCTGAGTCTCCCAAATAAATCGAGTTCCCTATTTTGACATCCCGAAGAAAGTAACGTGATAGGTAACTAATCACTTTCCGATTAGTAGATCCTGCAATCAGAATCTCTTCAATGACATCCTTGATCGGTGTATCAGTGATGAATGACAAACGGTAAATGCAGTCCTTCAGTTCCTTAGTGACGGTCGGTTTTATATCCCGTTTTTTATCACTCCGGACTTTTCTCTGCCCTACCTTATCCACTCCCCCACTCCTCTTTCTGTCATTTAGCCCCTGTACACTGTTCTATTGTACCGGGGGTATTACAGGATATGCGGGGGAGAGGTGAGGTATCACTTCTTCTTTTTGGGTTTCTTTCGTATTGGAATGCTATATTTGTTGGCGTTGTCTATGATCGCCTTCGCCAAGGCGCTAGTATCCTTCTTGGTCATCTAAATCACTCCACTTTTTACCTCTACCCTGTCCTATTGAAGAATAGTTTATACCTGATTCACATATTGTTTTATTACAAGCGCAATAACAGCCCTCGGGAATGGTCCTGAAATTATGACAGGCGTAATAAAACTGTGGAGGGAATCAGTTGAGCAAACTAATTCTAGGTGTCGACGCCGGGAACTACATGGCCAAGGTCGCCGGGCCATATGGAGTCGATTCGTACCGGACAGCTATCTGCGAATGGTTTGAGAGAAATATCGAGGAATCCTTTGCCGACGACGACATGGAATTTGAAATCGCCGGCCGAAAGGGGTTTGCGGGAACGATCGCAGCATACGAGGATGTGTTCGGCGGATCGGGAGCCATGTTCGGGGATTCGAAAGCGCACGAAGACACTAAAATCCGCGTCCTGCTCGCCATTCATAGATACACCGATAAATACTGCCCGGGCGTTGAAGACGTGACCCTAGTCACGGGGCAGCCTATCGTATCCCACGTGGATGAAGAGAAAGAGCGCATCCAGGAAATGCTTGTCGGGCATCACAAGTTCACCGTCAACGGAACGAAACGACATATCCAGATTCATAATGTCGGCGTCTCGGCCGAAGGGGCAGGCGCTTACTGGTCCAGTCCAGAAGAGGGGACGATTCGCATCCTGGACATCGGCAGCGGGACGGTCAATGCGGCAACCATCATCGACACCAAATACATCAATAACGCTTCCGATACGTTCAACTTTGGGATGGAGACGGTGGATACCGATAACTTAGATAGTGTGGCCCGAGGAATTGTCCGTGCGACCACACGATTAAAATGGAATAGGAACGATTCTGTATATATTTGTGGAGGGATCGCTCGGGAAATCTTGCCGTGCATCGCGTCTCACTATGTAAATGCCCGCATTCTCCAACCTATTCTGGATGAAAAGGGATTCGTCACGGTGGCGGAGCCGGTCTTTTCCAATGCGATTGGTTTTTACAAGTTGGCGAAAGGAGTTCTCGGATGAAGCGAAGGCAGCCGAAGTCGATTAGTTTCAATTTAATGGATGAGTATGAAAAGAAGCTTTTGGATCACGCCGAAAAGGGGGAGAATGGCAACTTTAGCCGTTATATCAAAAGACTGATCGCGAACGACATGGAAGGGTGGCAGGCTCGACCGGCAGCTCCAGTAAATTCCCAAGCCAAAAAGGTAATAAAAGAAAAACCGAAAATAAGTCGGGATTCGATGGGTGGGTTTTTGTGATAAATAAAAAAGAGAAGACGCGGCAGTCTTCTCTTTTTTTATCGCCGACAATCTGCCGACATTTTGCCGACCAACTTAAAAGTTCATAAAGTTTCTTGATGTGGTATAATAAGCTTTAAGTACAGTCTAATCAATCATTTCACCCTATAAAAATTTCTGTAAAAACCTACCCTTGGACACTGGCAGTGTGAAGGTCAGGGGTTCGAACCCCCTATGCTCCATATGCAGGAACCGGGTCAAATTAACCTTTGCCCGGTTCTTTTTTTTATGCCTTTTCTCGGCGTTCGGTCAGTGTTCGCTTTTTGTGTGTCCGGACTGTGCCCGATTGATGAAATTGCGAGTAAAAAAGACGCTGAACCAGGAAGAAATGCCCGAATCCTATCCACTCCAAATCCGTATTACATAAAGGAATGGAGAGGAGAGGCGAATCGTATGAAAATGTGGAAAACAATCGGCATTGGGTTGCTTTTGGTATTCATCGCGGCAGGTTGCAGTGCCCAAGAGGACGCGGCTGCCAAAGATGAGGAGCAGGCTGAAGAACCACAGTTTACACCGGGTGAGTTCAAACCGGGAAATTTCAGCCCAGGCAATTTCAGTCCAGGAGAATTTAATCCGGGTGAATTCAACCCGGGCAACTTTAGCCCCGGCACGTTCAAACCGGGGACCTTCAATCCCGGTAACTTCCATCCTAACGTGCAGGTGAAAGTGAAAGAAGAGGAAATTACGGTGGAAGTGCCAAGTGATTTGCTCTTTGATTTTGATCAAAGCGATTTGAAATCGAAAGTGACGGGCATATTGGACCAAGTCAGTGTCGAGCTCAACGAATACGAAGGGGCGCGTGTTTTCATCGCCGGGCATACGGACAGCCAAGGGGAAGATAATTATAATCAGACCTTGTCTGAAGAACGGGCGGCCAATGTGGCAAATTATTTGAGTGGGCTGGTAAACACCGAACATGTCCAGTTTGAAGTGGCAGGCTATGGTCAAAC
Organism: Sporosarcina sp. FSL W7-1349; assembly: GCF_038003045.1. Lineage (NCBI taxonomy): Bacteria > Bacillati > Bacillota > Bacilli > Caryophanales > Caryophanaceae > Sporosarcina > Sporosarcina sp. FSL W7-1349. The sequence goes on along the minus strand of NZ_JBBOOK010000001.1, from coordinate 2,319,417 downwards.
AAAACCGGTCGCCTCCAACGACACGGAAGAAGGCAGAGCCCAAAATCGGCGTGTCGAAATCGTGGTCGAACCTTTAGAGCAAAAGTAAATGGTGATCTGCTCTTGAATTTAAGTATGGGGGTTGTCGGGAATTGGATGAGGTTTCCTAATTTCCACTTGGGATGGGGACAGAGGCGCTTAAATAGCTGACACCATAGGAGCTGTCCAATAAGTCAGTAAGAACTGGCTTTATCGGATAGACTCATTTTTTAGGTTATGCTAGGAAAATCGCACACGGAAAGGGAGCCTCCCTGGACGATTTTCCGGGATTCAGGACAGTCTCTGCGTATGATCACAAAGAAGCTGCCCATTTCAATGCCTCATGATAGAACTGAAACACTTTTTCATCGGAAATCCCGAATAGGGCACATCCGCTTATCATCGCTTCCCAGTCCCCCTTTTCAACCGAGATAGATAATTCAAGTGTATCCCGCAGCGCATTTGAAGTGCCTTTGAGTGCATCGGTGATATCTTCTTGCAAAGGCAAAATATGTAACACTTCATCCATTTCTTTCCCCAGTAAGGCATCCATTAGGGAAAACATGCCGGTGATAAAAAATGCTGATGCTTGTGGTATTTTCATCTGGATAGCAATCTGTTCGCACATTCTTGCCCTGATTAAGCTCAATCGAATGATTTCTTTAAATCGATCATTCTCCGCAAGAACATTTTCTCTTATCGAAAGTACATAAATCCATTTACGAAGTTCATCTAGTCCAAGTAGAACAATAGCCTGACGGATGGAGTTTATCTTATTTTTTTGTCGATACCCCGCCGTGTTAATTAGTTTAAGTAACTTATAAGACAAAGATAGATCCTGCTCAATGATTTTTGTTATGTCATTTATATTTGGTTCGCTTTGAGATAAAAGATTAATAATTCTAGGGTAGTTATGAAAAGACTCGGGAATTTTCCGCGCAGAGACGATGACCGGCTTTGAGAAAAAGAAACCTTGAAAATAGGTATAACCACTTTCAACGGCTTCATTGAATTCCTTCATGGTTTCAATTTTTTCGGCAAGCATTTTTTTCTTATACTTTTGTACCAGCAGCTCTGTTTTCTTCCTTGCTTCATCCGAAGTTCCCTGAAAATCAATTTTAATAAAGTCCGCTTGTTCTATTAACGCATAAGTATATGGGTTATCTGTGTTTATAACAAAATCATCCAATGCGATTTGATAGCCTAATCGTTTAAGGTCTATACAAATATCCACTAATTCTTTCGTTATCTCAATAGACTCCAGGATTTCAACTACAATTTCAGACGGACGGAAGAAAGTGGGGATTCTAAGACAAAGCAGCTTTTCCGTGAAATTGATAAAACATGGTTTGCCATTCGAAAGTTCTGTAATCCCGATATTTAAGTAGCTGTTAATCAAAACATCTATCGTTGCTTGATCGCCATCAATCTCGGAATAAAAGTTGAGCTGACTATTGCGATACAGAAGCTCGTATGCAAAAACTTCCTGATTTCTAGTGAAAATGGGTTGTCTTCCGACAAAAGCCTCCAAATTGTCACCTTCTTTATGAAATATAAGCTGGTTTTCCGTAAAGAAAAAGCATAACTCTTATTTAATTATGTGCTTGAGGTAATTTATCATAAGAAAATCGTCCTTTATTTTATAATTTCAAAGTGTTTTAATAATACAATTTACATATCCGAGTATTTCGACACTATTTTCCTATTTCCTTTTTTCATTTAATCGGTAGGTTGAAATTGTGGAGAAGCTTTTGGAGATAAAATAGGCGAAGGAATGCTATTTCTCTTTTCCTCATAAGATTGGGGGAGGGGGCGATGAATAATGTATAATCGACAAGCGGCGGTGGACTACGCCAATCAATGGTGGAATGGCCGCAACCCGGCTTTTCCCGCGTTCGACGTAGATTGCACGAGCTATATTTCCCAATGCTTGCTCGCCGGCGGGGCACCGATGCACGGATATCCGAATCGGGAACGAGGTTGGTGGATCCAGGGAGGCACCTGGAGTTTCAGTTGGTCGGTGGCTCATTCGCTGCGCTGGTATTTGGCGGGGTCAAAAAAAGGCTTGACGGCGAGGCAAGTATCTTCCGCTGAAGAACTCGACTTGGGCGATGTCATTGCCTATGACTTCCAAGGGGACGGCCGGTTCGACCATTCTACGATTGTCACAGCAAAAGACGGGGCCACTCCGCTCGTCAACGCGCATACCTACGATGTCCGGCAACGCCATTGGGACTACAAGGACTCCTATGCCTACTCGCCAAACGCGAAATACATTTTCTTTAAAATCAATGACCAATTTTCGTAAATGAAAGCTGTTCAACCGGCCGGGTTGAACAGCTTTATTTCATTTATTCAATCAAACCACAAGACAGCCAACGTGCCTTCCCCGGCATGGACGGCGAGCGTCGAGCTGATGTCACCGATTTCCACTTCAATTCCGGGTACTTGCTCGGCAATCATTTGTTTAAGTTGGATGGCCTGCTCCATCACATTCCCTTGCATCAGATGGATTTTCTTTCGGCGGGGGGTATGGCTTTCCACCACGCGATCGACCAAATATTGAAGGGCTTTTTTCTCGGAACGAACTTTGTCGATTGCTTCCAATTCCCCTTTGCTGGAAATCTGGACAATCGGTTTCACCTTCAGCAAACTGCCGAGGAAAAACTGGACGCCGCTCATCCGGCCGCCTTTGTAAAGTTGTTCGAGCTGGCCGATCAGGATGAAGTTTTGGAGAGTCCCTGCCATTTTCTCGAGTCGGCTTTTGATTTCCGGAATCGTAGCTCCATTTTCATGTAGTTCCATCCCTTTTTCAATCAACCCCGTAATGCCATACGACAGGGATAGGGAATCGATGAAGGTGATTGGAAATCCCGCCAACTCCGCCCCTGCCGTCGAAGAGGCAAGCGTCCCGCTTAGTTTGCTGGAGACATGCACCGCAATTGCCTGCTCATATCCTTCGGCAATCTTCCGAAAGCGCTCCGCAAATTCCCCGGCAGACGGTTGGGAAGTTTTCGGAAACTCTTCTGTATCCTTGATTTGCACGTACAGCTGTTCGGGCGTCAAGTCGACTCCATCGATGTATTGCTTTTCCCCGAAATGTATTGTCAACGGAACTGTAAAGAAATCAGGATGTTGCCGAAGATACTCAGGAACATAGGCAGTGCTGTCCACTATCCAGGCAAGCGGTTTCTTTTTCATAAATCGGATCATCCTTTTTCGTCAATTTTGCTTCTATTTTTACTATATCATGAAAAGTAATCAGAATGTCCAGTAGATTAAGAGGCGGAGTGAACGAAGGGGTGTGCGGCCAGACAAAGTACGGTATACTGGAGGGAGTATATAAAAAGGGGACATGAGGTATGAATCAACAAACATTGTCTGTTAGAGAAGCCATTCGGACAAGACGTTCAATTAAAAACTTCAACGGACAGCCGGTGGATCAAGAAGATATTGAAGCGATTCTAGAGGATGCAGTTTGGGCACCCAATCACGGAAACCGTAATCCATGGCGCTTTGTCGTAGCATCCGGAAAACAATACACGGGTTTTTTGGAAGTGTTGCGTGAATACGGCGTCCCGAACTGGAAAGAGCTAACTCCCGAAGACTTGGAAAAGCAGATGAAAAAATTCACTGGCGCCGGCGCGGTAGCCATGGTCATCGTACCGGAGGATGCCCGGCAGAAAGAGCGCCTCGAAGATTTTGCAGCCGCCAGCACCTGTATCCAGAACATCCAGCTGTTAGCGTGGGATCGAGGAATCGGGACATGCTGGAAAACACCGGTCTTCCTGGATCATCCGAAATTACGGGAAGCCTTGGGCGTCCAGTCGGGCGAGCGGATCATCAGCATGCTGCAATTCGGCTACTATGATGAAATTCCGAAAGCCCGTCCACGTAAACCGCTCGAGGAAATCGTCACATACTATGGAAATGCTAGCGAAGAAGAATAAAAACAAGGGGCCGTCCGGGAAGTCAGTGAAAACTGACTACCTGTGACAGCCCCTTTTGTGTATTCCATGGTAGGTCGCGGGGGAGCGCTCATATATGCTGCGCCCGCGCTTATAACTTCCGTTTCGGCGCTCATCGCTTAATACGGGGTGCCAGCCGACCTAGAGAATTTATTTCTTCAATTCCTCGCCCGTTAATCCTGCGATTTCATAGTAATAATCTCCGATGACGCGCAATCCTTTGTCGAAGTTCTCTAAATGGAAGTGTTCGTTTGGCGCATGGAAGTTTTCCGTATCCAGTCCGAATCCCATGAGAACGACAGGAACTTGCAAGAGTTCATCAAATGCGGCGACGATCGGAATCGAGCCGCCTCCGCGTGTGTAGGCGGTCGGCACGCGGTATACCTTTTCATATGAACGGCCGGCCGCTTGGATAGCGGGGTGGTCGAACGGCGTGATGAACGGTTTTCCTTTGTCGAATTCGCTGACTGTCACCGTGACGCCCGCCGGTTTATGTTTTTCGATATGGGCTTTCAACTTCTCGACAATTTCTTCCGGGTCTTGGTCCGGCACGAGGCGGCATGTGATTTTTGTCCCAGCTTCTGCGGGCAATACGGTTTTAATGCCTTCTCCGGAAAAGCCGCCGAAGATGCCATTCACTTCGAGGGTCGGCCGCGTCCACGTCCGTTCCAAATGGCTAAACCCTTTTTCCCCGAATAACTCGGTGACGCCGACTTCTTGTTTCAACGCCTCTTCATCGAAATCCAACGCCGCATACGCCGCCCGTTCTTCGTCCGTCAGCGGCCGGACATTGTCATAAAATCCATCCACCGTAATCGTGCCTTCCTGGTCATGGAACGAAGCGACGATGGATGCCAACGCATGGATCGGGTTTTGGATGCCCCCTCCATACAATCCGGAATGAAGATCGCCTTTGGCACCCCGGACATCGATCTGCACACCGGCCAACCCGCGCAATCCATAACAGACGGCCGGCTGTCCCGGTCCTGCCAAGCCAGTATCCGAAATAACGATGACGTCAGCTGCTAGTTTTTCCTTGTTCGCCTCGATATACGATTCCAGGTTGGGACTGCCCACTTCCTCTTCGCCTTCGATGATGAACTTCACATTAACAGGTAATTCACCATTCTTCGCCATTAATGCCTCGACGACTTTTACATGCATGAACACCTGCCCTTTATCATCACTGGCGCCGCGTGCATAAATTTTATTGTCCCGGATTTCGGGCTCAAATGGTTGGCTCTCCCATAAATTCAACGGATCGACCGGCTGTACATCATAATGTCCATATACAAGAATGGTCGGTTTTCCTTCCGCATGCAGCCAGTCGCCGTACACGACGGGATGCCCTTCGGTTTCATCGATGAACAGGTTTTCAAGTCCCGCCTGTTTGAAGGAATCCATTAACCACTCTGCTGCTTTCCGCATATCCGCTTTATGTTCCGAGAGTGAGCTGATGCTGGGGATGCGAAGAAATTCCTTCAACTGCTCCAGATGCGCATCCCGATTTTCATTGAAATAATTGTCTAACCCATTGATATGATCCACTTCAATCCCTCATTTCACAAATTTTCATGTTTGGAAACAGTATAACAGAAGGAAAGAAGTTAAGTGAGGAGGACAGACTTGACGAGGTTGGTATGGTATGATATTCGAAAGTTCTAACATTAGTTAGCCGACGTTCTAAAGTCTCTGGTGGAACTATTGTACAGAGGCCTATTTGATTAAGTACAGACTCAATTCGAACTTATCCTGGAGGGACTGCCTTTGTTTATCGCGCTCGGATTCTTTTTATTCTTGTCGTTTTTCCTGTCGGGAAGTGAAACGGCCCTAACCGCTGTAAATCGAATGAAAGTCCAGTTCCGGGCGGATCAGGGGGACAAGCAAGCGATCCGTCTGCAACGACTCATTTCAAAACCGGATCGCATGATCACTGCGATTTTGATCGGGAATAATATTGCCAATATTATGATGCCGACTATCGTCACGATGATTGCCATCGACAAAGGGGCCAATGTTGGAATATGGACAGGGGTGCTGACTGTCATTTTGATCGTTTTCGGAGAGGTGTTGCCAAAGACCATCGCCGCGACGTTTGCGGATCGTGTCGCGTATGTCGTTGCGCCGACCATCAGTCTTATCGTTAAAGTCATGACTCCGATTACCGCCTTGCTGTCCATGTTCACCAATCTTTTCATCCGCATCATTTCGAAAGGTACAGTGACGGAGGCGACGTTGACAAAAGAGGATCTTCGTTCGTTAGTGGATATCGCTTCCATTGAAGGGACGTTTGAACAAGATGAATCCCTTCGCTTGAAAGGGGTGCTCGACTTTCCGGAGAAAGACGTGTCGGACGTGCTGGAGACGCACCGTACGGACATTGTCGGCCTGTCGATCGACTCCACTTACGAGGAAGTGCGGGATACGATCTTGGAGCATTCATATACCCGCTATCCCGTGTATGAGGAAAGCATGGATGCAATTGTCGGGGTCTTTTATTCTAAAATGATTATTAGCTGGTCGTTGGAGCCGGACCGGAAGCTAGGAGAACTGATCGACCGAGATCCACTCTATGTCGTCCAATCTTCCAGTGTCGAACGTGTTTTCAAGCTGATGCTTTCGAAGAAAAAGCATATGGCGATCGTATTGGACGAGTATGGCGGGACGCTCGGTATCGTGACGCAAGAGGATATCATCGAGGAAATGATCGGACAAGATATTGAGGACGAGACGGACCAAGAAGAGGAAGAGCTGGTCTATGAAAAAACGGACACGATGCTCATCTGCCACGGGCGGCTGGAAATTGTCGATGCGATGGAACTGATGGATATTGAACTGCCTACCGATAATGAAACCTTGGGCGGATTTGTCCTGCAAGAGCTCGGCCATCTTCCCGAGCCGGGGGAACGCTTTACGTATGAAAATCTGCGCTTTGAAATTGAAGAGATGGATCGGAGCCGAATTTTGCGAATGAAGATCACGATCAAGGAAGAGGAAAATGAGACGCCGGCCACCTGAAAATAAGCGGATCCAATGTTCTGTTCACTTATTTTTCAACATGCTTACAAGTTTGTAAGCCAACTGAAAGAGAATCCGATGGTTTGTAATCTCCGTATTGCCGATAATGGTATCAACAGTAAGAATACGGGGGCGCTACAATATGAACCAGAATTTGAACGAACTATATGAAGAATACGGACGATACATATATCACCTATGCTTGAAACTAACCCGCAACAAAGAAGAAGCGGAAGATCTGATGCAGGATGTTTGGGTGAAAGTCGTCCGCTACAGTGGACGGATGGCGGATGTCGACCATATGAAAGCCTGGTTGACGACAATTTGCATGAACACATTCCGTGACCGATACCGGAAAGACGTCAGACGCAGCAAACATGTGATGAATCAACCCGAAACACTCGATGTGCCGCTGTTGGACTTGGTGGAAAGCGATGGACCGACACCACCTGAGCTGCTGGAACGAAACGATATTCAAGTACGGGTACAAGAAAAAATCAGCGAGTTGGATCATATTTACAAAAAAACGATTGAATACTTTTATGTCTATCAATACTCTTTGATGGAAATTGCAGAAGTGATGAAGGTGTCGATCGGCACAGTGAAATCCAGACTGTTCCGAGCCAAAAAATACTTGAAAGAAATCCTTATGGAAGACAATACTGTTCGCGACTATGTCATCGCGTAAACACAGCCCAACTGCGGCTGTGTTTTTTGTTTGCAAGTTTCCGAGTCAGGGAATCTATGAATGACAAATGGCAACGCAGAACGGGGTTGGAAGGATGACAAAGACACAGAGGAAACGCTTTCGGAATTATGCAAAGCCGATTGTAATTGGAATGCTGCTGCTCTACGGATTGCTCTATATCGGGGTCATCGTATGGCATACATATAAACCGTTGCCGGACGGCATTTCCTATGAAGGGGATTTACATTTCACAGACCACGTGGACATGTTCACGGACTTGACGTACGCCCAGAACGAGGACGGCGATGGGATGGCGCATGAGTTGTCGATTTTTGAAGAAGTCTATAAGATGGTGGACGAGGCGGAGGAATTCATCGTCCTCGACTTTTTCTTTCTCGACCATCATTACGATGAAGATGTGGACTTTCCGAAAATTGCACAGACGTTGACGGAGCGTTTGATTGCTAAAAAAGAAGAGAATCCCGGAGTCCGTATTGTGTTCATTACCGATCCGGTCAATACGGGATACGGTTCATATGAATCGGAATGGTTCACCAAAATGGAGAAGGCTGGAATCGAGGTCGTATATACCGACTTGGATCCACTTCGGGATTCGACTCCAATCTATTCGGGGTTATACAGGACCCTGTTCCGCTGGGGGGATCTCGAGAAGAAGGGATGGATCCCGAACGCAATGGCAAGCGAGGCGCCTGAAATGACGCTGGCTTCCTATATGAAATTGCTGAATGTGAAGGCAAATCACCGGAAGACGTTCGTTACGGAAAAAGCGGCTTTGGTCACCTCCGGCAATCCGCATGACGCGAGCGGTTTCCATGGCAATGTCGCGTTGAAGGTGGAAGGCAGCGTTTTGAATGATATTTTGGAGGCGGAGGAGGCCGTTCTCGCTTATACTAACGGAGGTTCGTTGCCGCGGGTGAAAGTCGAGGAGCCGGCGGACGGGGATTATGCAGTGCAATATATTACCGAGAAAAAGATCTTTGATGCGTTGCTTCATGATATTCGGATGACGCAATCCGGTGATACGATTCGGATGGGGATGTTTTTCATAGCTGAACGGCAGCTCGTCAATGCGCTAGTCGACGCGGCGAACCGCGGGGTGCACGTGGAGATGATTTTGGATCCGAACGAAAACTCTTTCGGAAATGAAAAATCCGGTCTGCCGAATCGTCCCGTCGTGCAAGAGATGGTGGAAGACACGGATGGAAAGCTGGAAGTCCGCTGGTATAACACGGTGATCGGTCAATATCATACGAAATTGGTCGTCATTCAGACGGCCGAGGAAACATACATTACGAACGGTTCTGCGAATCTGACGGAACGGACACTGGATAATTATAATTTGGAGGGGAACTTGCGGGTGATTGCCCCGAATGACAGTGAATTGGCCCAAGAGCTGGACTCCTATTTTCATAGGCTGTGGGAGAACGAGGATGCCATGTATACGGTGGATATGGAAAAATATCAGAATGAGTTCACGTTTCTCCAACGAGGCATCTATTCATTGCAAAGTTGGCTGAAGTTGACGACCTATTGAAAAGAGGCTGTCCGATAGGGATGGCCTCGTTTCAATCTGTATATCCAATGTGGTCGACTGCGGAGCAACCTGTCCCGCCCGTATCCATCAAGAAAATTGGGCTAGTTGTTTATTCAGCTCGGCCAGCTTTTCTTCCATCGCTGCCAAGCGGGCTTCGGCTTTTTGGACGGATTGGTCGTTCCCGGTGGATTCGAGTTTCTCGATATCTCCTTGGAGATTCACATAATCCATCTTCAATTCGGCAATTTCGGATTCTAATTGGCTTTTGTTCATGATAGGAGCCCCCTCATTTTTCTTCTAGTGTAGCATATGGGAGGTCTCTATGCCTGTCGAACCGCCGATATTGCGTTTCGGATATTCCAAATAGTAACGGATGGCTTCGCATACCGCATCCTTGCCGTCGCCGAGTCCGAGGGACAGTTGTTTGGCCACCGCTTTATGGCGGAGCGTTTCATGGAGAAGAGGCTCCATCACGGCATTTAACAATCCCGATTGCTTCACTTTACGACCGAGCCCGAGGTGGATAAAACCATGCTTTTCTTTTGGGAAGGCGAGTCCGAGCTCAAAGTCATTTTGCGCCAGGACGACGCAGGGAATCCCCATTACGGCGACTTCGTAAGGCATATAGCCGGATGAACAGAGTACGACATCTGCCGTCGAACAGACTTCGGCAAAACTGTACGGAGGCAAGATGATCTTCGTATTGCGACGGCTCAAGGCCATAATCCGAAGCGTGCTAATATCATGACTATAATGCTCGCCGACGAGAATGGTTATTTTTAGCGGAATCTGAAGCTGCAACATATGGCGCAAAGCCCTATACGTCAAGTTCCCTTCATCTTCATCCCCAAACGAGATGACAAGATGGGGAAGCGGGCCCGCGGATTTCTGCCGAAGCCCGATCTCTTTGAATGAATCAACCTCTTCATCCGGAAAGAAGCTCGTCGTCCCGACGACATAATGGTCCGGCACCTCTTCGTTGGAATCCATATACAATGTTTGAAAGACAAGATCCGCCCAATTTCCCCCATCGCCGAAATCATCGAAGTGGATGATGGAGGGAACGAGTTCTGTAATCTTTTCCGCATCTTCCTGGGTTGTCGATCCGCTATCGCGGATTAGGAGATCGGGCTTTAGGACGGCCAATGTCTGGGGAAGGGCGGTTTGGCCGAGAATAGAGATGCTTCGGAATCCGTCCGGTGCCGGGGGGGAATCCTTCCCGCACAGGAAGACGATTTCCGTTTCTTGCTGCAGCGCGTGTGCGAGCATCGTGGCTCTGCGTTCGGGATAGGAGCCTTTTCCATCCGAACGCGCAATATAGAATGCGATCCGTTTCTTTTCTTGTCCGCTTATTGGAATCACCCTTTCAAGGAATATCTTAGATACCATCTCTTCACGATATGTGAACGAATAGGCAACTATGCTCCTTAAAGGAAAGTCAGTTCTGTTCATCCGAATTATAGCTGTGAGGTAGAGGCGTTTTTCTAGGTGAAAAATCTATATTCCGGTTGGCTCCAAGCTGCTCGAACCCCTTCGTGGCAGGCTTTTCGTCAATTGTTGGAGAAGGAGGGAGGGAGTATGGTACACTGGCATTATTTCGTTTGCCTTGCTGAAAAAGTTGAGACGGTTGTCGAAGCGGAAAGCTGGAGAGTAGGATAAAACGAAAACGGCAAGATCTGGGGGGATTCCGTGTTTGATTCGATATTGTTTGATCTGATGCTGATCATTTTGTTAGGGATTTTATCGCAGTGGATGGCTTGGAAATACCGGATGCCGGCGATCGTCATCATGTCGGTTGCAGGTCTATTGGTAGGTCCGGTTTTCGGGTTGATCGACCCGCAGGAAAGCATGGGTGAGCTGTTCGGGCCGATCATTTCATTCGCGGTTGCAATCATTCTGTTTGAAGGCAGTTTGAATTTGGACTTCCGGGAAATCCGGGGTTTCAGCAAGCCGGTCGGCCGGATTGTGACGGTGGGGGCGTTCATCGCTTGGATTGCCGGTTCGCTCGCCGCCCATTATTTGGCAGGACTTTCTTGGGCCGTTGCTTTCATTATCGGTGGGCTTTTCATTGTTACGGGGCCGACTGTCATTTTGCCTTTATTGCGGCAGGCGAAGTTGAAGCCGCGTCCCGCTGCTATTTTGAAATGGGAAGGAATCGTAGTGGATCCGTTCGGGGCGCTGCTGGCTGTGTTCGCGTTCGAATTCATTAAATTCCTGAATAGTGAAGTGACACTGAAAGCATTGCTTCTGTTTTTTGCCGCTTCCCTATTCGCCGTCCTTCTTGGCTGGGGGGCTGCCCGCATCATTGGCAGTGCGTTTGAACGCGGCAGCATCCCGGAGTTTTTGAAAGCACCGATTCTGTTCGTCGTCGTCATTTTCACATTTGTATTGTCGGATGAAATCATGCACGAGACGGGCTTGCTGGCTGTGACAGCGATGGGGATGACGATGGCCAATATGCGGTTGACGACACTCCATGATGTGCGCCATTTCAAGGAGAATATTTCCGTACTGTTGATTTCAGGAATCTTTGTCATGTTGACGGCGTCTCTTGACCCTCATGTGCTCATCGAAATCTTCAACCCGAATATTATACTGTACGTACTTGCGATGCTGTTCATCGTCCGGCCTTTGTCAATTTGGATTTCGACCATTGGCACCGATTTGAATAATCGGGAAAAGCATTTAATTGGCTGGATTGCGCCCCGGGGTATCGTGGCGTTAACCGTTTCCGGTTACTTCGCGACCATTCTGCTGGAGAACGGCTATCAGGATGCAGAATTGCTGACAGCCTTGACGTTTGCGCTCGTCTTTTCAACAGTTGTTTTGCATGGGTTTAGCATCGGCTGGTTGGCGAAACGACTGAATTTGACTACGGCGGACGAATCGGGAGTACTTTTGGTCAGCGGCACTCGGTTTGCGGCTGAACTGGCGGTCTCCATCAAAGAGACGGAGAATGCCGTGATGCTCGTCGATCGATCTTGGGCAGGGCTGTCCCATGCGAGGAAGCGTGGATTGACTAGTCATGTTGGGGATATCTTATCGGAACAGATTGAATACCATTTGGATCTGACGCCGTATCGGTATATGCTGGCGATGACGAAGGTGGATACGTATAACGCGCATATTTGTGCGGATTTTGCACCGGATTTAGGACGTGAGCATTTATTCCAGACGGCCTTCCATGTCGGGAAAGATGTGGAGTCGTTCAATATTACGGGAGGGCAAACGCTTTTCACGCCTGCCATTTCCATCTATGATCTGGAGGAGCGGATGGATTCGGGGCATGTCATCCGCAAGACGTTGATTACAAAGCAGTATAGTTATACACAATATTTGCGGGAGCGGGATGATACCTCGATCCTTTTGTACATTCACCGGGCGGACGGATCGATCGAGTTTTATTCGCCGAATTTCGAGTTGCAGGCGCAGGCCGGGGATGCGGTCATTGCCCTGACATCGCCGTTCAAGACGATCGAGCGCGTCAAAGACCGGTTGGCAGCGGAGAATGGGGAGGACGCGGTTCCTGTAGAGGAAATCGAGGACTTTTTCACGGAAGAGAAAAAGCCGGGAAAACCGAAAATTCCGGGCGAAGCGCCACTTTCCCAGCGCTAGAAGTTGGTTTCTGGGATAGCGGACCTTTTTTCTGATACGATAGGGAAGGATTAGGAAGGAGAGGGTTCGAGTTGAAAGTTTTGTTTGTGGACGGGACCATTATCGGCAGCAAAACGGGTGCAGTACTGGAAACAGTCCGGCAATATATTGAAGAGACCGGCTATGGCTACAATCTGGAACTACTCAAATTGGCAGATTACGACCATCAATTCGTCGATGGTCGCCCTGCGAATGCATATAATGATGACATGCAGAAGCTGGTGAAGAAGTTCGAAGAGGCGGATGGCTATATTTTAGCGACGCCCATTTTCCAAGGGTCGATACCGGGTGTGTTAAAGAATACTTTTGATTTGCTCCACCCGCACACATTACGGTACAAACCAGTTTCCATCGTGGCGAACGGCGGCACGTATCAGCATTATTTAGTGGTCGAAAATCAGCTGAAGCCGATTTTGGATTACTTCCGTTGCCTCGTCACACCGAATTACGTTTACACCCATGCCAGCCATTTCGATGAAACGAATAAGATTATTGATGAAGATGTGCACAACCGCTTGCGCGAGTTGGCAAGAGTATTCGTCCAATATGCGGAAATGAGCAAGGTATTGCCTAAAAAAGCATTAGATGAACAATAACCAAAACCCGCCTGGTCATTCTCGCCAGGCGGGTTTTTGGGTTGTGTACTCGGTGCGGCGGTTTGGTGCCAGGCACTCACACAAATTGGACACTATTCAGAAAACTATGGTGGACTAGCCGTTGATTCTGGCATATCAAAATAAAGTTTTGAGGCCGCATTTCCTTAGGAAATTCGAATTTGAGTATGTGTTTCCTCAAAAAGTAGGTTCAAAATACAATTATCTAATTTTGTATGAAATTGACACATTATGCCCCTTCCTTTACGGTGTTCGAAAAGGGGAAAGGAAGAGGACGTTGGTGCGAAAACAGAGAAAGTGGAATCCGAAATTTTTCGATCATGTCGTCATGCGTGGAAATAATCGGCAAGATATATTTCTTGATGGGAGGGATGTAGCGGCATTTTTTCGGGTTCTTCATTACACTTATGAAAAGTATCCGTTTACGATTATTGCCTATTGCATCATGAATAATCATTATCATCTCCTCATCCGTTCACCAGAAGTACAGCTTAGTAAAGTGATGGCTTATATAAATCGGCGTTATAGCGAGATGTTCAAGAAAAAATATCAGTATACAGGGCACCTCTATGAAAGTCGTTATTTTTCGGTGATGGTTATCACCCCTCGATCGCTCTTGAAAGTCAGCCGCTATATCCACCGCAACCCAATCGACACGAAAACCCCAATGGTGAAGCGGATGGAAGATTATCCTTATAGCTCATTTTATCTTTATAAAAATAGCAGCAATGCACCGTATCCATTTCTGGACCTGGAATACCTGCCTACACTCCTATATAAAACACATGAAAAGACATCCGATGCCTATTGCTCTTATTGTGAGGAGGAGAAGGACAGTGAAGTACCCAATTCAGAGGAGAATGAAAAACAGTCCATGTTATAATAAGAATTACTGGCAGCTTAACTTTATAAGTAGTATCAATTGTGCGAACAAACATGATTGTTTAAACAAACACGTTTGTTTGGGTGCCTGGCACCAGAAAGGAGATTTTGATGTCCAAATCTGTAGTATTAGCTGAAAAGCCATCGGTCGCCCGTGATATTGCGCGGGTGCTCGGTTGTCATAAAAAAGGAAATGGGTTTTTGGAAGGAAATCAATACATCGTCACTTGGGCGCTTGGCCATTTGGTGACGCATGCCGATCCGGAGGGCTACGGGAATGAATATAAAGAATGGAAGCTCGAACATCTCCCGATCATTCCAGAACCATTCAAACTGGTGCCGATTCGTCAGACGTCCAAGCAATATAACGCGGTGAAAGCCCTGCTTAGACGGAACGATGTCAAAGAGGTGATCATTGCAACAGACGCTGGTCGGGAAGGGGAGCTTGTCGCCCGCTGGATTCTGGAGATGGCGAAAGTCCGCAAACCGATCAAGCGGCTCTGGATTTCCTCGGTGACGGATAAGGCGATCAAGGACGGGTTCAATCAATTGAAAGACGGTCGCCAATATGACCATTTGTACGAAGCGGCTGTTGCCCGGGCGGAGGCGGACTGGGTGGTCGGCATTAATGCGACGCGGGCGCTTACAGTGAAATACAATGCCCAGCTCTCGACAGGGCGTGTCCAAACGCCAACTCTTGCCATGATTGCGGAGAGGGAGAGGCAGATCCGCGAATTCCAGTCGAAATCCTATTACGGATTGCAAGCGTTGACAGAAACAGCAAGGTTCACTTGGCATACGAAAGCGGGCCAGACTCAGTCTTTCGATAAAGAAGTCGTTGAAAACGTCCTTCACAAGCTGGACGGGGTTCATTCCGGAAAGGTGCTTGATGTGAAATCAACTCCGAAATCACAACCCGCTCCGCATCTGTTCGATTTGACGGAATTGCAGAAGGAAGCCCATCGCCGCTGGGGCTGGTCGGCGAAAGAGACGTTGTCTACGCTTCAAAATCTATACGAACGTCATAAAGCGGTCACCTACCCACGGACCGACTCAAAGCATTTGACGTCCGACATGGCGGGGACGCTAAAAGAGCGCATCAGGGCAGTCGATATCGGACCGTACCGGAAGTCGGTCAATGCGCTGCTTCGCTCCAATGCCACGAAGCCGCAAAAAGGTGTCATCGATGACAAGCGGGTGTCCGACCACCATGCCATCATTCCGACGGAGGAAACACCGATTTTGCAAGACTTATCCGACAAGGAGAATCGCCTGTATGACCTGATCGTCAAACGGTTTTTGGCTGTCTTCTTCGGCGCGTTCCGTTATGATCAAGTGACGGTAGAACTCGAGGCGGGCGGAGAAATGTTCAAGGCGAAAGGCCGGACGATCACGGACGAAGGTTGGAAAAAAGTCTATTCGACAGACGAAGAAGAAGCGGACTCCGATGCGCTTCCGCCTTTCCAAAAAGGCGACGAAGTGAAAATCCGAGCGATTGTCATGACGGACGGACAAACGAAACCGCCTGCCCGTTTCAATGAAGGGACGTTGCTTGCGGCAATGGAAAACCCGGTGCAATTCATGGCAGGTGAATCGAAAGACCTGATTAAAACAATCGGTGAAACCGGCGGACTCGGGACGGTAGCAACTCGGGCAGATGTCATTGAACGGCTTTTCAGCACTTTCGTCATCGAGAAGAAAGGCAACGACATCTACACGACATCGAAAGGCCGCCAACTGCTTGAACTTGTTCCGGAAGATTTGAAATCACCCGCGCTGACGGCAGAATGGGAGCAAGGGCTGACGAAAATCGCAAAAGGTCAAATGAAAAAAGAGGCCTTCATGAAAGACATGATCGATTTCTCCAAAAAGACCGTTAGCGAGATCAAAACGGATGATAAGAAGTTCCGTCATGATAATGTGACTGGGAAAACATGCCCTGACTGCGGCAAACTGTTGCTGGAAGTGAACGGCAAGCGCGGCAAGATGCTTGTCTGTCAGGATCGGGAATGTGGACACCGCCGCAACGTCTCCACATTGACGAACGCCCGATGCCCGGTGTGTAAAAAGAAGCTGGAATTGCGCGGGGAAGGCGATGGCCGGATTTTCGTTTGCAAATGCGGACACCGTGAAAAACTGTCCGCCTTTGAAAAACGACGGGCCAACTCCGGAGGTAAGAAAGCCGACAAGCGGGATGTGCAAAAATATATGAAGAAACAAGAAGAGCCTGTGAATACGGCAATGGCGGATGCATTGAAGAAATTATTCGAAGAGTAAGTGACAGGTCGACCGAAAGTGCGTTAATGGGAGTTAATAACAAATTACGTAGACCTGTCGAGATATTTTATCTATCTCGACAGGTCTACGCACAGTACTTTGATGGATGGTTCAATTTCAAATATCCAACAGATGATTTAAAATTCCTATTTTGAAAATTGCACAGTAGCTTCGCCCAATGTTGAGAATTTAGCAACAAATGTATCCCCGGGCTCCGCCACAACTGCAGTAGATAGTGCTCCAGATAAAATGACCTCACCGGCTTTTAATGAGACACCATATTCGTATAATTTATTAGCAAGCCAAGCTACACACAACGCGGGATCACCCAACACGTCAGTACCTTTGCCTTCATTCACGATTTCGTTATTTTTTAACAGTTGCATTGTTACACTTTTTAAATCAATTTCGTTGATAGTGACCTTATTGGAACCGAGGACATATAAACCACATGATGCGTTATCCGCCACGGTGTCGATCAGATTGATTTTCCAATCTTTTATTCTACTATCTATAATTTCAATTGCGGGTACAACGTAATCTGTTGCACGCATTACCTGTTCGATCGTCACGTTGGGACCAGCTAAATCTTCTTTTAATACAAAGGCTATTTCGCCTTCAATCTTTGGCTGGAATAACGTTCTTAAACTTACTGCCCCTCCGTTCGGGATTTCCATTGATGCCAGTAAATGGCCATAGTCAGGTTGATCTACACCAAGTAAACTTTGCATAGCTAACGAGGTTAAACCGATTTTTTTCCCCGTTATAATACTGCCTTGATCTACAGCAACTTGGATTCTGTGCAGTTGTATTGAATACGCATCCTCAATAGACAGATTTGGAATTGTTGAGGAAAGAGCTTCGATTTCCTTATGATCTTGATAAGCCTCGTCTAATAATAGAGTAGCCTTTTCTATTGAAGCATTCGTCATGATAAGCATGCACTCCTTTCAAGATTAGGCTTCCTAATGTTAGAAGCATCTCTTTAGTGTTAGTCATTTGAATATGCCTTCAAATCAGCTGCAACCTCTAAAATTATATCTTCTTGTCCGCCTACTGCTTTTCGCTTACCAATTTCAATTAAAATATCACGTGAATCAACTCCAAATCGTTCAGCCGCTTTTTGAGCATGAAGCAGGAAACTAGAGTATACCCCTGCATAGCCAAGTACTAAACTGCCCCGAGTGATCTCTTGAGGCTGCGGTAAAATTGGTGCTATAATTTCTTCTGCCACATCCATAATTTTGTATAAATCAATTCCTGTTTGAATACCCATTTTATCCAATACACTGACAAGCACTTCTGTCTGTGTATTCCCGGCACCCGCACCCAAGCATCGAATACTTCCATCGATACGTTTAGCACCTTCCTGAATGGCAGCCAACGAGTTAGCCACTGCCAAAGATAAATTGTTATGTGCATGGAATCCGATTGGTACACCAATTTCCTGTTTAAGTGCCCGGACACGATCAGCTACTTGATTGGGTAATAAAGCACCTGCGGAGTCCACGATATAAACTACATCCGCGCCGCCCTTTTCCATTATTTTCGCCTGTTCAACGATTTTAATCGGATCAGCCATATGCGACATCATAAGAAAACCGACTGTTTCCAGTCCTAACTCTTTTCCTAAATGTAAATGCTGTAAGGATACATCGGCCTCTGTTACATGCGTTGCCACCCGTAACATAGAAACACCTAGCTGAGCAGCTTGCTTAATTTCTTGTTTTGTTGCTATACCTGGTAATGAAAGTACCGCAATTTTTGCCTTTTTCGCTGTTTCTACAGCCGCTTCAATTAATTCAAATTCATTAGTTAAGGACTGCCCATATTGAATGGTAGATCCTCCTAAGCCATCTCCGTGTGCGACCTCGATATACGGAATATTTGCCTCATCTAAGCCATGCACCGAACGCTTTACTTGATCGACAGTAAATTGATGGCGCATGGCATGACTCCCGTCACGTAAGGCTACCTCTGTAATAATGACATCACGTTTCATCGCTGTTACCTCCTACTCATGATAGAATCTGACTTTGCCCATTCCTCGGCAATTTTAACAGCAGCAGCTGTAATAATATCCAGATTTCCAGCGTAAGCAGGTAAGTAATCCGCTGCACCGGCAACTTCAAGGAAAATTGAAATTCGATTTCCTTCTATATACGGGCTAGCTTTTAAACGATACCCGGGCACGTACTGCTGCACTGCGCGTTCTGTTTTTTTAAGAGCAGTGTATAACGCATCTTCATCTGATATCTCTTGCCTTACTGTCAAATGAATCGTATCGTTCATCATAATAGGCGGCTCAGCCGGGTTTAAAATAAGAATGGTCTTACCACTTTTCGCACCACCGACCACTTCAATTGCACGGGATGTCGTAGCGATAAATTCATCAATATTTGCCCGAGTAGCCGGTCCAGCACTTTTGCTGGCGATTGTAGCTACAATTTCTGCATACTCTATATCATATAATTCAGATACTGCATGAATCATTGGAATCGTTGCCTGTCCGCCACAAGTAACCATATTGACATTGTCTGTGTCTAAATGATCGTGGAGATTCACAGTAGGGACGGTTAATGGGCCGATTGCAGCGGGGGTAAGATCAATCATTCGCTTTCCAAAAGCTTGTACTTGTTCCGCATGCTTTATATGGGCATAAGCACTCGTCGCATCAAAAATAACATCTGCAAGCTCCGGTGTCTCTAAAAATCCATCCAGTCCTGTATCAATGGTTTGGAAACCGGAATCTCTTGCCATACGCAAACCATCAGAATCAGGATCAATTCCGATTACCGCTGTCAACTCTAGAGTAGGCGAACGTTGAATTTTTTTCATTAAGTCGGTACCAATATTGCCAGAGCCTAAAATAGCTACTTTTAACTTCGACATTATAAACTCCCTTTTGAAAATTATTTCCGGTGTACTTTTAAGTAATGCATACAAAACAGTTTTTACGGACCCTTAAAAAGAGTCCGTAAAAATTAAAGCTATCTTAAAACTTTTTTGAACTGACATCATCATTATTGATCCATGTACTATCTTTCCAGCCGTTCAAGTCATAATCGTTCATACATGTTTCAACAAACTCTTTTAAGCTATCTCCAAGCGGGGATTGGTTGGCAAAATTATAGACGTCCATACGAACCGCCTCATGATTTCCGGAGTAGTTTCGTTCATAAAGCTCATGGCGACTGCCAAACTCACTGCCCATCGCATCCCAAAGTAGTTTAATTAATTTATTTCGTTCAACGGCATCATAGCCATTTGACCCTCGATAGAATTTGTCCAAATACGGTCTTAGATCAGGGTGGCTAAAGTCTTCCGCGCTCGACGGCTGCACGATTAGCCCGCCGGCTACTACTTGTTGAATAATATCCTTAACCCGAGGCCATGCAATGGCATTCATAATGCGTGAGGTAGTTGCTACATTAATATTAGGCAAGTATACACCGCCCGAAGAAATATTCGGCTCACTTATCATCGCTGTCGACATTGACCAGAAAATTTGTCTCCAAGCCAGTACTTCTCCAACTTGGGCTTGTACGCCTCGGAATGTATTCGTACCGGCGGCTTCAACGGCTTTCATCAGCAAACCTGATACAAAATCAAGTTTAACACCCATTCTTGTACTTGCCTGAAGCATAGCTCTGTTTATATAGCCCGTAGCAGGAAGGAAATTATTTGATTTTTCGACGTCTCTATATACAATTACGTTTTCCCATGGGATTAATACATTATCAAATACAAGAATGGCATCGTTTTCATCGTAGCGGCTTGATAATGGGTAATCAAAAGGTGATCCCGTTTTAGCTGCTGCCATTTCGTAGGAAGGACGGGAAATGATCTTTAATCCTTCGGCATTCATATCAACGAAAAAGGCTAGTGCATATTCCTCTTTTTGAACAGGCTGAAATTGAGCTACAAAGGTATAATTCGTGAGCATACTACCAGTTGCAACCATCTTCGCACCATTGACAACAATTCCTTTGTCTGTTTCTTTCACTGCTCGGATATTAATATCGTTTTCGTGCACTGGTTTGTTCCGATCTACCGGGGGATTGACAATTGCATGATTGAAGAACCATACTTTTTCTTGTGATTCCTTATACCAAAATTCGGCGTTTTTCCTGTACTCTCCAAAATATTCGGGTGTATCGCCTAAACCTGCGAGAAATGTTGCCTTGAAATCTGGAGTTCGACCCATATATCCATAGCTTAGCCGATTCCATTCCGCAATCGAATCTCTCGCTTCTACAAGCTCTTGCTGACTGCGGCTTGCCCGAAAAAATTTGTGGGTAAAACCGCCGGAACCAGTATCGGTTTCCGTTGTGAGTTTCTCTTGATACGCCGGATCATGTAATGCATCGTATAGTTTGGCCACACTTCTCACAGAATTTCTGAAAGCGGGATGTGTGGTAACATCCTTCACTTTCTCTCCATAAATATAAACATTTCTTCCATCCTTCAATGATTCCATGTATTCGCTTCCAGTTAGCGGCGAACGTAAATCCAAACGTACTTCCGTCATAAAAATCGCCTCCATTTTTTGAGATTTATGGTTTATGCCTCGGTTGTTTGATCCATGACGTGATTATCACGGTGAGGTACATAATCAGTAGGTCCCCACATAGTCAAACCTAATGCCAATTCCTCTTCATTCCATTCAACTGGTTCCCAATCAGGATCAAAGATTAAGTATCCATTGCTAAATAATTCAACACGGTGGCCACTTCCCGGGTCTTGTACGTAGGTAAAGAATGCCTGGCTTACCCCATGCTTTCCAGGACCTTGGTCTGGGGTAATACCATTTTCCCGAAGTATATCGCATGCTCTCAACACATCCTGTGCATTATCTAGCCAATAAGCAACGTGATGTAATCTTGCCGGAGTCGGAGCATTTGGAGCGGCCATGACTGCAACATCATGAACTAATGGCGTCACACTCATCCATCCGCCAGCTACATGACCATTATCCAATTTTACATATTCACGCATCTTAAATCCGAGCTGTTCTGCCAACCAAGCATGTGCATCAGCTGGATTGTGAGAAGTCCAGAGGTTGACGTGGTCAATCCGGCGTGGAGCAATCCCTCTATTCCATGATTTATAGACTTGGTTTTTTAAAACAGAACGGTCAGCTTCAGGAGGTAAAGGTTTTTCTACGTCATAGTACAATTCAAAATTATGGCCCGTCGGCATTTGAAAACGGATCGCGTTCCCTTGACCCTTTTCATATCCTTCCTTTAATGAATTAACCTTGACACCGGAGTCCGTTAAGATTTTAGCGAAACCTTCCACGTCTTCAGGTCGCTTTACACGCCAGCCGACATGGTCCATGTATGGTCGGTCACCGGCTTTTAACACAAGGCTATGGTGCTCTAGCTCATTATTGGCACGCAAGTAGATTGTGTCGCTCGATCGCTCGGTAATTTCTAATCCAATGACCTCATGAAAGAACCAAAGTGATTTTTCCAAGTTTGGAGTTACTAATGAAACATGACCCAACTTGGCTATTTCCGGAATATACATTTGCATCCCCACTTTCAAAGTTTTTTGCAAGGCCTTTGTTAAAATTTTTCATTGAGAAAGCCCTTTAGCAATTGTAAATAACTATCCCTTTTTTCAATTTGAATCCAATGTCCACAGTGATTAAAAATATGAAGTTGGGAATTCGGGATATGCTGATTCAGATACACGCTGGAATCCGGTGTTACAAAGCGATCTTCTCGTCCGTGTGTGATAAGGATTGGGTGCTCCATTCGCCTGAGAGCTGAAGGTGGTATAGCCATTTCAGCAGGCGAGGAAGAAAAGAAACTTTCGAAAGATCTTCGGACTTCGGGACGCATCAATTCTTCATAACGATCTTTAATAATTGAATCTACTTTTTCCTGTAAAATAGATTCATCATAAACAAACCATTTCGTCAGGTTTTCAAGCGCACTGATGGATGGATCTTTATAAAAGTTAACCATTCGTTCAACTTCTTGGGTTGGCTCGGCTTTTCCACCCGCACTTCCCATTAACGAAATTCGATTAAATCGGTTAGGCGCGGTCATAAGTAAATGCATTGCCAGAGAACCACCCATTGAATTACCTACAATATGCGCACTTTTTATTTCATATTGGTCCATCATACTTAAAACTTGATTAACTCTGAGTCGCATCCAGCCTCTTAGACTTTTTGGCATATCTTCAGGATGATCTGTCTTTCCATAACCCAAAAGATCTGGAGCTAACACATGAAATTGATCTGTTAATCCTGGAATAAAATCTTGCCAATTGGATGCTGCCGAAGCACCTGGACCACCGCCATGCAATAAAATAATAGTTTCATTTTCTTTATTTCCGCTTTCTAGCAGAAATGTAGAATATCCCTCAGTTATGATTTTGTTTTCGCTAATCATAAATGATTCCCCCTTCCAAAAATTCCAAAAATCAAAATATGTTCATTTACAAAAAGTGTTTTTCACACTATATTGTTTACAAACACAATATTGATTTAGATTGATTATAGTATTGTTGTTAAATTAAACAATAATCAGAATACGGCAAAGCGTTAATTTATGAACAGATATCTGAATATTGTTCATGTTTTGACTTGTTTGGAAGGATCGGGGACATATTAATCGAACGATAGGGAGTGGAAGTTACATGTCAAATGAACAAAACATTGCTAGACGGATTCCTCGCTCAAAAAAGTTGATTCGAACGGTTCTAATAAAATTATTAAATGAGAAAAGCATTGAGGAAATAACGGTAGCTGATATTACTACAAAAGCAGATATTAGCAGGGGAACTTTTTATCTTCATTATCAAGACAAGTATGATTTGATAGAAAAAACCGAACAAGAAATTTTAAATGAAGTGGAAAATATTGGTGGATTGGTAAGAAAAGCAATACTGCACTCCAGTAAAGTTCAAGAAACAGAAGAACGGGTTTTGCGTCTGTTTGAATATGTGGCATTAAATGCCGCTATCATGCAAGCGTTGCTGGGACCGACTGGTAATTTAACCTTTCAAGTAAAACTGAAAAAGCTAATAAAAAATATTTATTTGTCAGGCTTAATAGGCAATCAAACGTTGGTTCCCGCAGAATATTTAAGTTCATATATAGCTTCGGCCCATCTCGGAGTTCTTCAAGAATGGTTAGACACCGGCTTGAAGGAATCACCAAGTGAAATGGCTAAAATTATTTCAAAGACGACGATTTTCGGCCCAGCCTCTGTAGTAGGTGGTGAAGAATAGTAATAGGGGTTTACCTGAAGCATTGCTCTTTTTCGAAAGCCGACAAGCGGGGTGCACAAAATAGTTAAAGAAACCAGAAGAGCCGGTGAATACGGAATGGCAGATGCATTGAAATTCGATAAATAAGGGATGGATTGGATACAAACTCCTGTTTCTAGGGAAATTTACGGGGAAAGGTATCCAAGAGGAACTGCGATATTTTGAAGCTTTTGACGGGTTTATTACAAATACAATACAGGTATAATCAAATTACTAGTATTTTGCGAAAATAACCTTGCGGAGGTGAAATTCCATGAATGCCGTTTTGACACAGGCCGGTGGTGATCAAATCCAGCGCTATGAGGCCATTCGTCGACGCAATGCCGAAACGGCGTATGACCGGAACGTCCAATACAATGGGCGCCATCAAAAAACGATCGAAGAATTGGAAGCATTATTGGTTGGAGACAAGGAGCCTGCAAGCGAGCCGGATGTCAAGCCGGAAATCCGACAGCTCGATGCGGGCCAAATGAAGCAGATTGCCCTTCCACTTGGAAAAACATTGGAAGAAACGGTGGATCTCTGGCGAGGCGTGCGGGCGGATGCGCTCGCTGCCGAACCGGAACCGACTACAGCGGACTATCAGTTGGCCGCCGCCGCATCTGCTAAAATACGGCAGACGGAAGCGCAAATTGCCATCCAAGATCGCATCCGAACCGAGTTGGAACACCATGCTGCCCAGCAAGAGACGTCGGCAACCAATATTCCGACAACGGAGCTTCCCTCTGCTGAAGAACGTGAATTTTTCTTGATGCAGAAACGCTACCAGCAAGCCATTTCCGCTTATTCGATGCAAGCGGAAGCCCGGCAAAACGGCTATGCCATTGAATGGCCAAGCTTTTCTAGAACTGCATAAAGGATTATGAAAGGCCGCCTGCACAGGCGGCCTTTTGAATTGGAGCAAAGCGTTGTCTGCAGTTTGAGTTAAGCGAGGTCTTTACGTTGCAAAGTGCCGATCGGTGCGCCTAAAAGCCGGGATATTTCAGTTGTTTTTTCTTTTAAAAGTTTGACGGCTTCAGAGTTTTCCGATACGTCAAGAGAGTTTTCAAGACCTACCACAGTAAGCACAGCAATCACTTGAGAGGAATGGTCAAAAATTGGCGCAGCTATTGCGCTAATACCGGGAATGATGTTGCTGATTACATAGGAGTACTCTTTCTCGCGTATGGTGTTTAAATTCTCTTGAAATTGATCTACGCTTATAGAGCATTTGTTTAATTCCCGGTTAATTTGTTCGGCCGTCAAATGGTTGGGCAAGTAGGTGGCAAATACACGGCCTGAGGCACTTTGAATGACACTAACACGGGAGCCCACTTTGATTCCGATATTGATGGGTTTATTGCTTTCTTCCCAGCTGATAAAAAAGGGGCCGCCCTCTCCCCAAATCGCCAACGCCGCTGTTTCATTCAATGTATCTTTTAACTCGATTAAATATGGGGCAACGACGTCAGTAATATTTAACTTCTGGGATGCGCGTAACCCTAGCATGATTAATTCTGATCCGAGAGTGTATTTTGCATCTTCGCTTTTCTCCAAAATCCCGGTTCTAATAAAACTTGTTAAATACCGATGCAGTTTGCTCTTGGATGTATCGCATAAGATCGCAATTTCAGTAATCGTGAGAGGTTTATCAGCTTCAGCAATTTTTTTTAAGATGTCAACTCCAACCTCAATTGATTGTATACCTTTACTTTTTGATTCTTCGTTAGTCATGATATATCTCCTTACATTTCATTTTGATATGAGGTTATATACTAAAAATGGTGTTACTAAATTTATTGGATTGTCTTTAATCATTATTAAATTGCTAATGTCGTCCTATATTTAAGTATATAGTGGGTTTTCTTTTTAGGCAAAAAAATAAAGGAATGTAGATGCACAAGACATCATGAGACTTGAGGGAGTACGTCATCGCAAGCAAAGCGGAGATCCAAAGGGCATCGTATATTTTAGCATCGTCGTGGCCAGTATTATCCAACAATGACCACGTAGCTTTTCCCAAGGTCGTTTGCAGATTACATATCTAATTATTACGCAATCCACTCCCTATTGAACTAGTGACGAGCAATCGCTTTCCCGATACCTCTGCTTTTTTTCAGCTAATTGCAAATCTATAATAAAACTCCTCCTATTCATCCGATGTTATACAAAAATAATAAAAAGCCAATTTCCAATGAAGGGAAACTGGCTTTTTGATTTCAATAGACTTTCATAGTAATTTAAAATTATTTATCTGTTCTTAGAATCTTCAAAAGCTTGGTTGATCGCTTTAAACGGATAGAACTTTATAATTTGTCAAATGGGAATGCCCTTATTAAAGAACTAATGATTCTTCCTGATGAAAATGAGGCATTACCTGTTTCGCAAAGCGCTCCATCGCTTTCATCGTGTCTTGATGTGAAAGCCCGCCAAAATCAAAGTAGAGAATGACTTCATCCAAACCTGCCGCTTCTATTTCTTTGAGTTTTTGAGTCACATATTCAGCATCGCCTACAATGATGCTCTTATCACTCAAACTGTCGGTAGTCATATTTTTTAACTGATCAACGATTTCGGCAAAATAGCGAATATTTGGCGGCGCCGTAGACGGGTCATCCGGGAAAGCTGGAACAAGACCAGTGAAGTATTTTAACATACGGCGTTTTGTTTCTTCTTCCTCTTCCTTTGTTTCCACGACATTAATGAAATATGAACAGCTTGCCTTTCTGTTCGAAAACCCATTTTCTGCGGAAATGCGGTTAAAGGTATTAATTGCGTTTTCCATCGTGCCGAATACCATATTTGCGGCGAATGGTGCGAAGATAACATGTTCCCCCATCTCGGCCGCTTTACGGATAGAAGGTTCACTAAAAGCGGCTACATAAATTGGTAAATTTTCTTGTAACGGCGTAGGCGTCAGCTGAATTTCTGGGAACGAGAAGATTTCCCCTTCATGAGAAATCGGGCCTTTTGCACGCCAAGCTTTTTGAATAATGTCCAACCCTTCAAAAAAGATTTCACGACTTTTGTTGAAGTCGATGTCAAACACGTCATATTCGCGTTTATCATAGCCGCGACCCGCCGAGAAGATAGCCCGGCCATTACTAAGTAAATCGAGTAAAGCGTATTCTTCAGCCAAACGGATGGGATGGGTAGCTGGAAGCAGGACAGTGGCAGGCGCTAATTTAATTTTCTTTGTTTTCGCGGCCACACTTGTTAAAAACATAGCGGGCGAAGGAAGAACACCTAATGCACTAAAGTGGTGTTCAGGAACCCAGACTGAATGAAATCCAAGTTCTTCCGCATAAATACATTGTTCTTCCAAATCTAAGATCATTTGATTCGGGTCTTTCCGAGTCTCACCGTATTCGATAGGATTGTCCGTTAAAGTAAAATAACCAATTTTCATGTCGCTGTCACCTCATATATTATTTGTTAACATTGGGTGAAATATATTCACTCAATGTTAATTTAAACGATAACAAATACGTTGTGGGTTTGTAAAGAGAGAAGTCTATTTATTTTAGGAGTTTTAAATAATTAATATTTTTTGATATTTGTTCTTTACAAATGAAAAACGAATAGTATAATGAAAAACAATCACAAATGTTCAACCTAGTTCACCTAAGGTTAACAAAGTAAATTCTATTTAGAAAACCCTACAGTTGTAGTTTCATCAGAACGTACACGGCAATGTCTAAATGGATAGTAAAACAGGTTCTAAAAAATTGGAGGGAACATAATGCTTAAAGTCGAAAACCAAGATCTGTTTAAAGAAGTGATGGGAAACTATCCAACGGGAGTTACCATCGTAACAGCAACAAATGAAGAGGGAACACCGATCGGCTTAACCGTAAACTCATTTGCCTCTGTATCTCTAGATCCTCTTATGGTTCTGTGGTCAATCGATCATGGTGTATCTACACTCCATGACTTTGTAAATGGAGGGAAATTTGCAATCCACATTTTAGCCGGGGAGCAGCAAGAGCTTTGCCGTACATTTGCGAGTAAGGGAGTAGACCGTTTTAGTCAATGTAGTTGGGAAATTTCAGAAAACGAATTGCCCATTATTGAGGATACTTTCGCTGTTTTAGAGTGCGAAACATTTAAGGTGGTTGAAGCGGGAGACCATACAATTTTAATTGGTAATGTGAAAGCCATTAGCAAGAATGACAAAGAACCAATGCTCTATCACCGCAGACGGTTTGCTTCAATACCTGCTGAATTTTATGAAGTGAAATAAGTTCATCAAGAAGAGATCTATATTCGGATTTGGTTTCCAAGGTTAAAACGTCGATTGAAATCGAAGGCCCAAGTAAATGCCTACATCGGTATTCTTGCTCTAGTTAAATAGAAATCAAGGAAAACGGAACATGCTGCTGCAGAAGTTCTGCTTTTCCTTGTTTCAAAACAATGGAATTGACGAGGTGAAAAGTGATGGATATCGAAGAAACTGTTATTCATTATTTGGAAAAGCACCCCGGAGCCAGTGCAAATAAAATCATAAATTATTGCCACCATCTCCATGCGGAAAATCAATTCTTAGAAGCAAATCAATTTAGAGCAATTGTTTCAAAAAAGCTTCGTGTTTTAAAGAAAAAGAGGGTGCTTCATAATAAACAAAACGCATGGTATTTATTAAAATACAAAGCTCAGTGATAACAATGTACAGGTAAATGGAAGGAAAGTGGAAAATAGAGAGCTTTCATAATTGAATACAGGGGGATGAATAGGTTTTCGAATTATCCTTCTTGAAAGCGCCATCTATTTATTATTACTATCTTTTATATTGATCAGTATGAACATTTACATTACATTTTCAAAAAAAAAAGAGGAATTTTATGAATTCCGTTAAAGTGGGACAAGTGATTGAAGAATCAAAGTTTAATCGTTTTCATGCCTCTGCTGCAAAACACGCATCAGAAGAAAAAAGCATAATGCAGGCTCAATAGAATTTAAAAATTAATGATTTTATTAGGTTTGAAAGGTCCGATCGAATCGGGGCTTTTAAACCTTTTTTCTTTAAAAGATACCCATCGATAATGAAAGAACCAGTCATCTAAAGGGCCCTCCCCGAATTTCATAAACGTATTATGCCAATCCCTATTCTTATGCCGTTGAAACATGATACATTGAATATAAATATTCAAAAGTAACATCTATCCTTGTTTGCAGTGAATCTGGATAACCTCATTATAAGGATGTGTATCGATGGCAAAGCAAAAAAAGAATGCCAAAACAAATGCAGTCCGGATCCTCGAAGGGGAGCAGGTCGGATATGAATTGATGGAATACGCAGTGGACGATGGCCTGCTCGACGGGGTATCGGTTGCCGAAAAAACGGGCCAGGCGGCGGATAGCGTATATAAGACATTGGTGACGATGGCAGGCCCACCGCGGGAACTTTTCGTGTTCCTTCTGCCCGTTGCGGCGGAACTGGATTTGAAAAAGGCGGCCCGGGCAGCGGGAGTGAAAAAACTGGATATGCTGCCGCTGAAAGACTTGACCAAAGAAACCGGCTACGTGCGCGGCGGCTGTTCCGCCGTCGGCATGAAAAAGAAGTATCCGACATTCATTGACCACTCCGCAGAAAGTCTGGAGCAGATGGTCGTCAGTGCGGGGAAACCCGGCTTGCAAATGAAACTCGCCCCACAGGACTTGGCCCATGTAGCAGGAGCAAGTTTCAAAGACCTAGCGAAGTCGTAAGTGCTACAATGATAGAAAAGGGCGACTGTAGTCAAAGAAAGAAGAATGAGAATGGAAAATAGAAAGAAAATACTGCTGTGGAGATGGATTTTCTTCCTTGCAGGATTGATGGTCATGTCGTTGGGCATTTCAATGACCATCAAAGGGCAGCGGCTCGGCATCAGCCCATGGGATGTTCTGCACGTCGGGCTGTACCGAAACTTTGGGCTGACCATCGGAACGTGGGGGATCCTCACGGGACTTATCATTGTCCTGACAACAGCAGCCGTCATGAAACAATGGCCGAAAATCGGCACGTGGATCAATATGGTCCTCCTCGGGCTGTTCATTGACCTGTTCAATTGGCTGCTGCCCGAATTCAGCACACTTTGGGGGCAAACGATCATCTACGTAATCGGAGTCGTGGTGCTCTCCTATGGTGTCGGCATCTACGTATCCCCGAATATGGGAGCAGGCCCGCGGGACAGCCTGATGCTCATCCTCGCAAAAAAATGGGGAATCAGCATCAAAGTGATCCGGACAGGCATCGAGGTACTGGCCGGAATTATCGGCTGGCTGCTAGGAGGCCCGGTTGGCGTCGGGACTGTGTTGATTGCGCTGCTAAGCGGACAGATCATCCAAATCGCTTTGCCGCAATGCCAGAAATTATTGTTAAGAATCATTAAGGAAGAAGATCAGCAGGTATTATTGAAATAAGCGAAAGCACGGGCAGACAAGCCGTGCTTTTTTTCGTGTTCCGGGCATAAGATAAGCGAACGTACAGAAAGGATGGTCGGCATATACGGAACGGTAACGCAATACATGGGGACAGCCTATACGGGACTTGGGATTTCGCATAAATATGATAAATTGATGACGGAAGCTGCGGAGACGGTATTTTTGAAATGCCCTCCAACGAATACCATTTCAACTGCTCTGAATGAAACCGCCATGCACTTTATCAAACGGGGATACGACATCGATCGATTCATGGATCCGATCCAGTTGGATAAAACGGATGCCATCTTCATAAAAGGACCGAACCTTTTCTACCTTCAGGCATCGCATCCCGTCGCCTTGGAACCGACAGACCTCGGTGGCCGGCATCGGGTGATCAGCCTCTATGATATGTATGAGGAAGCCAAACTGCGGGAAATGAACGAAACAATCGCGGGCAATCGAGGCGAAGCGGAAACGGCGCTGGAAAAAGCCATGAACGCCTTGGGGGAAGCGAAAAAAATCCATGATGAATGGGAAACGGTTAATATCGGCAGGATGATATGGGACCTCCACGTGCAAACAATTGCTTCGTTGAAAGAGGAGCTGTTCGGAACAATCCGGTTGAATAAAAAATCGTCCGTCTCCCATCGCTTGATCGGCTCCATGACGTCGAATGGCGGTGCCCACGATTACATCCCGTCCATCACGCATGCGTCAGAGCGCCGGCTGCTCATCAAAGGATTGCCGGGAACGGGGAAATCGACTTTAATGCGGGCGCTTGGGGCGGAAGCCGAAAAACGGGGATTCGATGTTTTATATGGATGGTGCGGACTCGATCCATCGGGTATTGATTTGGTCCAATTCCCGGAATTATCGATATGCCTGTTCGATGCGACGAAACCCCATGCCTATGATCCCGAGCGTCCAGGCGATGAACTGCTGGACCTGGTGAAAATGTGTACGGACGATGAAGAAGCGGAAGAGAAGATTGGCACGATCCGGGAAGCATACCAGGAAAAAATAATGGATGCCGACGGATACATGCAGGCCTATGCACAAGCAAGAAACAAGATGATCCAAGATATGGACTCCGCCATTCAGCAAGATGTGCTACATGAGAAATTGGCCTTGTTGGTGGAGGAAGAATGAAAGCACCCCGTACGGAACGGCTCCGTGCGGGGTGCTTGAATTGTATTAAAATAAAAGATGGGCAACTCCTGCGATGATCGGCAGAGAAATCAATGTACGAAGAAGGAAAATGACAACGAGATCCAGGATATTTAACGGAATTTTCGTCCCTAAGATCAGTCCACCGACTTCGGACATATAGATTAATTGTACAACGGAAACGGTCGCAATGACGAAGAGCGTCATCGGTTCTGTAATCACACCGTCCGCCAAAATGACGGGCAAAAACATATCTGTGATCCCGACAACCATCATCGGTGCCGCTTCCGCCGCTTGCGGTAATCCGAGAACGGCAAGGATCGGTTCGAATGGTTTTCCGAGAATCGTAAAAACACTCGTATACTCAGCGATGATCAGGGCGACCGTACCAAAAGCCATAACGATCGGAGCCACACCGAACCACATATCCAGCACATTCCGGAAGCCATCTCCGATGACTTGTCCGAAGGAACGGTTTTTCTTCGCCGTATTCAGCGCGTTTTCCAACCCATGGCTGAGGACGTTATAGCCTTCAGGCAATTTCTCGTCATTGCCTGTGAAAGGCCGGCCGTCAATATACTCCGAACGTTTTCCGGCTAGCGGATAGATCCGCGGCATGATCAAGGCGAGGATGAACCCCGTCAGGAGGACCGTTCCATAGAACGGCAAGAAATAGTCGTCCAAACCGACCGTGCCGATGATGACAAGGGAAAATGTGATGGATACGACCGAGAAAGTCGTCGCAATGATTGCGGCTTCCTTTTTCGTATAATGGCCATCCTCATATTGTTTGCTTGTCAACAGGACGCCAATCGTGCCATCTCCAATCCAAGAAGCGAGCGCATCAATCGAAGAACGGCCTGGCAGTTTGAATAAAGGCCGCATGATTTTCACCATCATCGTCCCGAAAAATTCGAGCAACCCGAAATTCAGAAGCAATGGCAAAAGCAAACCGGCAAAAAGGAAAATGGTGAATAAGAATGAGACAAGTCCGTCCGGCGCCAATAACAAGCCTCCGGTGTTTTCATTCCAAACAGCTTCCGGTCCGATTTGGAAGGTGACCATGACAGCAAATACGGCACCCAGTATGCGAGTGACGGTCCAAAAAGGCGACACTTTAAATAGACTCATTATAAAGGAAGGCTTCGCGCCGTCGCTTCGTTTAAAGAGAAACAGCAACGAACCGAGAGCAGCGATGACGATAACAATCATGGCGGTCATCGGCATTGTCGGTTCCAGGGCAACGGATAATATATCTGCAAACTTGGCAATCGGAACTTTCCAGCCGCTTTCGAACTTCAGCGGAATCATGAAAAGGACGACCCCGAGAATGGAAGGCACGAGGAATAACAGCCAAGTGGATAAACTGAATTTCTTCACAATCTCAACTCCTTTTAGTAATACAAAATCGTGAATAAATATACACTAATCGTTTTTGGACCATCTGTAAAGAGGTTACAAGTAAGTTGTATTCTTCAGTTAAATTAAAAAATACCATGTCTTGGACAGCGAGGATCCGATTTACCTTTAATGTTGCTCATTTTATAGAAATGAGGGGCGGTAGTTTTTGGCAGAGGTTCATTTTATATATAAATAAAAAATACTGCAATCAATCGAAGAGCGAAGGGGTTGATTGATTGCAGTATTTCTGTGCACCCTGCAAAAAATGAAGGTGTCAACTTTTGTATCCTGCCGGTGGATGTCCTTTATATATCGATAAATACCGTAGGCAATTCAGGTTTATTCAAAATCCTTATCCCAACGATACGTATAAAACTGTTCCTTCGTCAGCCATTGGATGGCTTCTGGATCTTGTGCTGCCCATTTCTCTTCCATTTCTTGAAGCAGCCAAATCGTTTGGGAGGCGTGAGATTTTAACGTTGCGATTTTTTTCTCGGAAACCGGGGTTATATCATGAATGACATCCGGTTCCCCGAGTATCTCGATTGTGTTATTGGCAAAAGCCTTTGTATAAAGCGTCGGACGTTCTGCTTCCGGCATTTTGCGAATGGCCCGAACTACGGCGCGTGCGGTTGCATCATGATCCGGGTGGACGGACAATCCCGGGAAGAACGAAATGACGAGGGACGGATTCGTTTCGTCGATCAAATCGGTGACAAGCTGGACCATTTTGTCGTCATCCTCGAATTCAATCGTCTTATCCCGAAGGCCCATCATGCGCAAATCGTCCAATCCCATCGCTTCACAAGCTTTCAGGAGTTCTTCCTTCCGGATCTGTGGCAATGTCTCCCGGTTCGCAAACGGTGGATTGCCCAAGTTCCGCCCCATTTCGCCTAGAGTGAGACAGGCATAGGTGACGGGAACCCCCATCTCCCGATATGTAGAAATGGTGCCGGATACCCCGAAAGCTTCGTCGTCGGGATGCGGGAAGACGACCAGCACATGGCGTTCTTTTTTTATCATTACAGTCCCTCCTTAATAAGTGAACGGCGTCTCGCTGATTTCAAGAGCGACCGCTAACTTTCCTTCACCATCCAGGCCGGCCATCAGCAGCCGATCATGCTCATCCAACGTATAATGGGTAATCCCTTGAGCGTAGATCCAGCCCGACGGAAGTTTCAAGCCGATGCGGTGCGGCGAATCCCCCGCGACTTTCCCTAATTCATATTTCACCACCACATTGCGAATAAACGCGCCTGCGTTAAAAAAGCCTTCATTGAAATGGGACGCATAGGAACCATTGGTCGTTTCCAAATGGATGTAGACCTCTTTATTCGCAAAGGAATCAATCAATTCCTGCAAATGCTCCGGTTTAACTTGCTCCATGGATTATCCTCCTTCTTGCTACAGAACTGCTTCTCTTCAGTATATAGAAAAAGAGAGTTGAATGCGATATCCTTGCTTCGACGGGGAAAGGGGACAGATGGGCAGTGCGATAGGGCCGGGAATTACAACCAATCCTGGGAGTTGTCCATTCAAACGCCCGAGATGTCCAACCAAAGTGTCGGATTGTCCAACAACCGTGCACGCTTACCCCTGATATTCCGGATGCCCATGCCGAGCGCAGCCAAATAGGTAGCAGGCGGTCTCGAGGTAGGTCCCGAATTCCAATGCAGGGACGTAGCCGTCAGAGATTTCCTCATAAAGTTTCATGTCATCTCGCAATCGCTCAAGATTTTCCACTTTGTCGCGCGGCGTCCAGTCTTCATCGCAATCTTCTTCCACGGACTCTTGCCACTCCACCTCTTTCAGTTGTCTTGCTTCCTTCAATACGTCCTCCGCTATTCGCGTACGTCCGAGTTCCCGCAAGGCGAAGACGTAGCGGCCGACCCAACACGGTTGTTTCCAATAGTTGTCCCACCCCTTGGCGAACCAGTAGACTGCCTCTTCGTAAGCCCCGATTTCAACGTAAAGGTCTGCCACCTCCACTTCGCCGACGAAATCATCGTCCTCATCTGCGAACGTAGCGAGCACCTGCTTGGCTGCGTTCCGCTCGCCGAGATCTGCCAAGCATTTCGCATGTCCATAAAGCGCCGTGTCCGACTTTCCGGCCGCGCACCTGAATTGCTTGGAAGCTTCTGCTGTTTTGCCAAGTTCATATGAAGCGACCGCCAAATTATGCCATGTCGTTTTGGATTCATGAATGGCCAAAGCTTGCTCCCAAGCGCTCTTTGCTTCCTCCCATCTTTCAAGCCGGCCATACAATTCACCCTGCAAATAATAGGGGAAATGCGAGGATGGCTTCAGCCCCACTGCCTCTTCGGCAAGTCCCAACGCTTTTTCGAATTCGTCTTCCTCATGGCAATAAATCCATGCCAAATTTGTCAACGACTGAACATCCCGCGACCGGCGAACCGCTTCTTGGAATAACTCCAATGCCTCGTCATACTGATTCGCTTCCAGCAATTGAATCGCTTGTTGATTCAGGTTCATTCTCAGCCTCCTCAATAAAAAACCAGGAGACTTCTGCATCTCCTGGCATCCACTTACACTTCAGTCAACGTAATTTCCGGTGCACCAAATTTAG
The DNA here is from genome assembly GCF_038003045.1 of Sporosarcina sp. FSL W7-1349. NCBI lineage: Bacteria > Bacillati > Bacillota > Bacilli > Caryophanales > Caryophanaceae > Sporosarcina > Sporosarcina sp. FSL W7-1349. Next base: position 2,283,917 of record NZ_JBBOOK010000001.1, on the reverse strand, counting down.
TTTTGGCACCGTGCATGACGGGGCCGACATATTCATTCAGTCTCCAACCGTGTGCAATGGCAGCGGTGACAAATTCTTTCGCTTCCACGACCGCTTCCTTTACGCCCATGCCGTTTGCCAGATTGGCTGTGATTGCGGCGGCGAATGTGCAGCCCGCCCCGTGGTTATAATGCGTGTCCGTCTTTTCGGCTTCGAGCAGTGTGAAGGTTTCCCCGTCATAAAACAGGTCGGCAGCTTTGTCATGCTGCAGCTGTTTGCCGCCTTTGATGACGACGTTGCGCGCGCCGAGGGAATGAATTTTTTCCGCGACCGATTTCATTTGCTCGATTGTCGAAGGGGTTTTCATTCCCGCCAGTTGGCCTGCTTCGAACAAGTTAGGTGTGACGATTTCGGCTTTCGGTAGCAAATAGGTTACCATGGCATCGACTGTTCCCGGATTCAATACTTCATCCTCGCCTTTACAGACCATGACGGGATCGATCACCACATGATCGAGACCGGATTCCGCAATGGCTTCGCCTGCCGTTTGGATGACTTCTTCTGTACTCAACATCCCCGTTTTGATGGCATCGATGCCTGTGGAAAGGGCGGTCTTAATTTGCGCTTTCAAAATATCGATCGGGAGGGAGTACACGGAGTGGCTCCAGTTGTTATCAGGGTCCATCGTCACGACGACGGTCAATGCCGTCATGCCGTACGTTCCGTGCTCTTGGAATGTTTTCAAGTCAGCTTGGATCCCTGCTCCACCTGATGTATCAGAACCTGCAATGGTCAATGTCTTTTTCAATGTCATCATAAATCTCCTTTAGTTTGGAATGAATGTATCTCAATCTTAATGAAAGTAAAGAGGAATTACAATTGTCGAACATTGGCCAATCAGTTGTAGGGTAGGAAACTTTCCGTTAGTCTAAACGTATAAGATATTGTCGAATTACGAGACTAGGAGGGATGGCATGGCGAAAGATAAGAAATTGGATGAAATTGAAAAGCTGCTGCAGGAAGTTCGGGCTTCCCAGAAAGAATCCGCTGTCACAGTTGATGAAATTGGATCGCGCAAAAAAATTCCTTTCTGGAAAGTCGGAAAACTATTCTTTTCCGTCTGGCGAAAATCATTTATCCTCATCGGACTTCTCATTTTAGCCCTATTATTGGCTTTGCCATTCATCACGTTTCATTTCCTCAAGATGGGGTCGACGGCAACAGAGGAAAAAGGCGTGTTCCTGGAACGGATACAAGAACTTCAACAGCTCACGACGGCTGAAGTCTATACAAAAGTGATTATCGAACGGCGGGACAACCAGCTGTTCGGACAAGATATCGGCTTGAATGTGCCGGGGACGAAACGGCAACTATTAGTCATCATCCCGGGGTCCGTCAAAGCCGGAGTGGACCTAGCAGGTTTGACAGAGAAAGATATAGTGGTAAATGAAGAACAGAAGACGATCGAACTGGCGGTTCCGCCCGCTACTTTCTTAGGAGGAGCTGAACTTTTTTTCGACCAGGTCGAAGTGTATTCCTATGAGGGGGTCTTCCGGGAAAAAGCGAATATCGAGGAAGCATACGAACTGGCTGCGGAAGCGAAAAAACTCATTGTCGAGGAGGCGAGCGGGCAGGGCATCCTGCAAACCGCGCAGCATCAAGCGGAACGGACATTGGAGGACATGTTTTCATTCACCGGCTATGATGTGACGATTAAGGTCAAGGAGTGATTGCGCGATGGAGAAGAAAATATTCGGCAATGACTGGGATGACGTGCTGAAGCATGAATTCCAGAAGCCGTATTACCAACAGCTCCGGGAATTTTTGAAGGTGGAGTACAGCAAGGAAACCATCTATCCGGCGATGGATGATCTGTGGACAGCTTTCAAATTAACCCCTTTTGAAAAAGTGAAAGTCGTCATTTTGGGACAAGATCCTTATCACGGGCCAGGGCAGGCGCACGGCTTGAGCTTTTCCGTACAACCGGGCGTTCCATTGCCACCGAGCTTGCGAAATTTGTTCAAAGAGTTATCGACGGATATCGGATGTGCCATCCCCAAAGAGGGGACATTGACGGGATGGGCACGCCAAGGCGTCCTGATGCTGAACACGGTGTTGACCGTGCGGGAAGGCAATGCCCACTCCCACCGGGGGCAAGGGTGGGAACCTTTCACGGACGAGGTGATCCGCCAATTGTCCGTGCGGGAAGAGCCGGTGGTGTTCATCCTTTGGGGACGTCCCGCGCAACAAAAGAAAAAACTTATCGACACGACCCGGAATGCGGTCATCGAATCCGTACACCCGAGTCCACTCAGCGCCAGCCGTGGCTTCTTCGGCAGCCGCCCCTACTCCGGAACCAATCAAGTCCTGAAGTCGTGGAATGAAAAGCCAATCGACTGGTGTCAGGTGAATCGTTTTGAATAAAAGAAAGGGGCGCTCCTTGGTTGGGGCGCCCCTTTTTACGGTGTGCCCGGCATGGGCTATAACTTGGTGGTGAAAGTCCACTACAGGCTTGGCAGTAGGAACTGTTAGCTTAAGGCAAGGGTGTCCACCGTGAGGTGGAATCTGAAGGAAGCCGGCGGCAAAATCCCGAACCGACGGACAGAAACTGCATATGAGGCTGAATTGGAACGGACGAGTTTGCCGTACAAAACAAAGTCCAATACTGCCCGAGTTCCATACAGTAAATGCAGCGGTTACATGGGAGGAAGGTTATAGCTCTTACCCGGGGAGGTCTTACAGGGGTTCCCGACAAGAGGGATGGAATATTCCACAGGAACAAATCCGTCAGTGATGGCAGGTTGAACTGTAAGAAGTCAGCAGAAGCCATAGTAGTCCATAAGGACGAAGGGCTGAACAATAATAATCCTGAAATGAAATGGAGGTAAAGACAGTGCAAAGACCACAGAAAACATCGGCAGATGGCTGGCCGCAAAGGGATAGGTTGGAAACCGAAGAATATGCGGGAGCGTGCAGTCCTGTCTTTACAGAAATGGAGCGACAGGATGGTATCGATTTGATTGATAAAGTAGTCGACATCAACAACCTCTTTAACGCTTGTAAGAAAGTGAAGGCAAATAAAGGGGCGCCGGGTGTCGATGAAATGACAGTAGATGAACTTTTAGGTCATGTAGCCAAATACCGAACCCAACTTATTAGAAAGCTGAAAGACGGTTCGTACGAACCACTGCCAGTAAAACGTGTTGAAATTCCAAAGTTAGATGGGTCAATGCGAAAACTCGGCATACCGTGTGTACGGGATCGAATGGTTCAACAAGCCATCTATCAGGTGATTGGTAAAATCATTGACCCTCATTTTTCGGAGAGGAGCTATGGTTTTCGTCCAAAACGGAATCAGCATCAAGCCATTAAGCAATCCATCACATATTATGAACAAGGTTATAGAGTGGTAGTCGATTGTGATTTAAAAAGCTACTTCGACACCATTAATCATCAGAAGCTGATGGAATATCTAAAAGAGTTCATAAACGACAAGATTGTCCTAAAGTTGATATGGAAGTTTCTAAAGAGTGGCATCCTTGAAGATGGACTTATCAGTCCAACAGAAGAAGGTGCTCCGCAAGGTGGCGTACTCTCCCCGATTCTTAGCAATGTCTATTTGAATCAATTAGATAGGGAACTTGAAAGACGGGGGCATAAATTCGTACGATTTGCGGATGATTTCTGCATATACGTGAAAAGCAGGCGAGCAGGGGAACGTGTTTTGGAAAGCATTACAAAGTTCCTTGAACATGATTTGAAGCTGACAGTGAACCAAGAAAAGAGCAAGGTGGGTTCTCCGGTCAAACTCAAGTTCCTCGGTTTCTGCCTCCATTCCACATCTAAAGGTGTGGGTTGTAGACCACATCACTCCGCAAAAAGTCGATTCAAATCAAAATTAAAGAAAATCACCAAACGGAATCGCCCGGGCCGCTTTGACGAGATTGCCAAAGAAATCAACCAAGTGACAATAGGTTGGATAAACTACTATGGAATTGGCTTTATGAAAAGTTTTATCAAATCCATGGCACAATGGCTGAACCATCGGTTACGTCAACTGATATGGAAACGTTGGAAGAAGATATGGACAAAATACCGTCAGTTACGAAGGCTGGGAATTTTACATGAAGAAGCTTGGAAAGTATCAAATTCCCGAAAGGGATATTGGAGAGTCTCCAAAAGCGAAACTCTACATAAAGCAATCAAAGCAGAAACGCTCACCAAGTGGGGTCTGAAAGACCTGAATCACTTGTATGAGCGTCGATACTTAAGTTATTGAACCGCCGTATACGGAACCGTACGTACGGTGGTGTGAGAGGTCGGGAGCTAATCACTCCCTCCTACTCGATTGGGCTCGTGCTGATACCTTGGCGGCAGTGCTGATACCTTGCGACAGTGTTGATAACTCGACGCTGACCGCTGATAACCCGCTTCCAACCGCTGATGACTCAATTCCCACCCCCATACCCTCGCTCATCTCCCAACCTACCCTTCATTCAACCCAAATAATAGGCGTGTCTTGCAAAACTTGGCGGTGGAAAGCTATAGTTGTATTGAATAAAGGGGGGATGCGTGTGGCTGTGAATTGCTTTCGATGCCGAAACTTCTACGTGACGTGGGAGCCGAAACATCCGCGGGGATGTAAGGCATACGGATTCAAGACGAGGGAGCTGCCGTCCGCCGTCGTCCAACGGTCCTCCGGTATGGAGTGTATGAAATTCGAACCGAAAAAGAGGGAGTGAAGCCGATGATTTCACAACAACAACTATTTGCCGAGATGGAGCGGCAACTGCAACTAGCGAAGCGGGCGGGGGATGAACGGACGGTCCGGGAATCATTGGCCGCCATTCGGTCGCTTTGCGAGGTCGTGCTCGGCGGGGATGCGAAGCCAGAGGCACCGGCTATGCCGATCACTTCATTTGAAGCGAAAGTGTTGGAGGAAGAGGATGCCAATGGGGGCTCCATCTTTGATTTCTAATGAATAAATTTGTGAACTTGACGGATATCCTTGCAAAAGTGACGGATATACCAATCAATTTGACGATTATCCCCGCCAATCCGCGACACCGTTTTAAATCGTGCCGAAATCGTCATCTTTCCCCACTCGGAAATCGGATAAACTGGTAAGTACAATGGAGAGAAAGAAGGGAACAGAATGCCATTTTTCATTATTGCGGGGGCTGTCAATGCCGCCATTGCCGTTGCGCTTGGAGCGTTTGGTGCGCATGCGCTGAAAGAGCGGTTGTCGGAACGGTATTTGGCCATCTGGGAGACTGCGGTGCAATATCAAATGTTCCACGCGATCGGATTGCTTGCGATCGGTATTTTGATGAGTTCTTCCTTATTCGGTCCATCGACGTCCCTGTCATGGGCCGGGTATCTGATCTTGGCCGGGATCATCATCTTTTCGGGAAGCTTATATGTGCTTAGCCTATCGGGAATCGGTGTACTTGGCGCCATCACTCCGATTGGCGGCGTCGCGTTTATCGTCGGTTGGATCATGCTAATTATCGCAGCTGTCAAATTTGGAAAATAAGACAAGGAGGGACTTTCCCTTCTTGTCTTTTTTATCCACCAAATCGTCAAATCCATAAGTTCCCGCTCACTTCCCTTTTGATACACTAAAAGAAAAGGAGGCGTTCCTATGGTTCTCACACGCATGCGATCCAAGCAATGGATTTTCGGTGTTTTGCTTGCTTTCACCCTTATCAGTAATTACCTGATCTATCGCCTGCCTGACGTCGTGCCGGCCCCTGCCTATGCGACAGGAGTGGTCTTCGGCTCACTCCTCGATTTGGCAATCATTGCGCCGTTGCTCATCTTGGCGATGACTCGGAAGAAAGGGTTTACTGTGAAGCGGTTCATCACCTTCATGGTGCTCGGTCTTGTGGCTGCCCGTTTCATCATTCCGGCATCGTACTTCGAACCGTTCCGATTTGTCCCGTATGCAGCCATCGCGTTAGAAGGCGGTATTCTGCTTGCGGAAATCGGATTGATTTTCCTGCTTGTCAAACATATGCCGGCCATTTTACGGGACATGAAAAAGTCCTCTGCCACCGGGTTATTTGCCTTTCCGACCATAGTGAAAGAAAAGGTATCCGCCCATCCATTGATTTCCGTGATTGCAGCCGAATCGGTGATGTTCTACTATGCCATCGCCTCTTGGAAACAAGCACCACCCTTGGGGGAGTCCAAATTCTATCTCCACCGGAAGACGAGTCTGCTTGCGTTTTATGTCATGCTGATCCATGCGATTATCATCGAGACGGTAGGTCTCCACTGGTTCTTTCATGACAAATCGGTCCTTCTTTCCATTGTATTGATCCTGCTCAATGTCTACACAGTTCTGTATTTTATTGCCGAGATACAAGTGGTCCGCCTCAATCCGCTCGAATTGGCGGAGAATAAAATGCGGATATCTCTCGGACTAGGCAAGCGTATGGAAATTCCGTATGAGGAGATCGCCGTTATCGTGGAAGGGGAGGCCGCCCAGTCATATAATCTGGGGCAAAAAGGGTTGATTCAATTCATCGCCAAGGATTTCGAAGAATTGAAGCCACAGTTTGTCCTTCATTTTAAACGGCCGCTTCGGGCGACGTTGTTCATGGGTATGGAAAAAACGTATACGAGCGCAGCGATTCGGGTGGATGAACCGGAACGTTTTCTCCGTGTATTACAAAAGAAGATCGAACACTGAAAAACGTCCGTACCCCCGAAAATGGGAGGTACGGACGTTTTTTACGGCGTCTGATTAAAATAGCGCAGCTCTTCATCAAATTCCGCGTAATCAAAGTATATCATCGGGAACAGAAAGCGGTGCCCGGTCCCCGATTCGCTTAAAATGACGTGGTCGCGTCCCGCAGCTTCCACCATGCCCCGAACATTTTTAGCAGTAGTGCCCGACGCCCCATGTTCGAAGGAGAAATGGAAATTGCCGATTTTTCCACGATTCAAGCGTAAAATGTTTTCAATATACGATTCTTCCCGTCCCTGGGTAGGCGGCCTTCCGCTCGGAATTGTCACTGGCGGCGGCACGACATGTTGATTTTGATAGGTAGGGTTCCAATAGTATTGAACCAATTTGTCATCCTTTCTAAATTTAGATAGCAGGGCAGTCTTGTTCCGTCGGGGAATAGAAGCAATGCGACTTGAAGCGGCCGGTGTTCCATTGGTTATACCATTGGGCCGGGCAACTCCCAGCCGGCATGAAAAACCAGAGGGAACGGGTGGCCGGATGGAACCGTTCTCCTTCAATGACCCGTCTCGCCAATCGCCGATCTTCTTCGCGAGCCCGCTGATAAAAATATGATTTCTGTGTTGCTTCAAACCCGCCCGGCGATTGGAATACCATATCCTGCACGGACCGGATATCATTAAAATCCAGACATCCGGCACGGACGCGATTAACCCCGACATTGCCGACCATCAGCATGCCGAGTTGCCCATCTCCTTCCGCTTCAGCGCGCATCAATCGCGCGAGTAGATCAACTTCTCTACTTGTGGCCTGAATTACTGCCACGGCAATACCCCCTTGCCACTACCTTATGTCCGGTTTACGACAAACATGCAAGTCGGGAAAATAAAAAACCACATGCAGATTGGCACTGACCACCTTTTTTGAGACAAGTAAAAAACACCTTATTATGCAGCCATTTGCCGGTATTGTACCGGTGATTGGCTGTTTAATTTCGTTTGAATGCGGATATTGTTATAATAAGTAATATATTCTTCGACAATCTGCATCACATGCGCATTGGTAGTGCGATAGATGTCGTCGAGGTAGAACGTTTCCGACTTTAGCGAGGAGTGGAACGTTTCGATTGGGGAATTATCAGCGGGTGTGCCTTTACGGGACATGCTCATGGTAATTCCCTTTTCTTTTACTGCCATTTGATAGGCATATGATGTATAAACCGAGCCTTGATCGCTATGCAACATACAGCCCTCCGGTAAGTCCGGTAATTGATGCAACGTATCCAAAACGAAAGTGGTGTCCTGGATGAAACCGATGGTTTGGGCCACAATTTCTCCGTTGTAGACATCAAGGATACTTGAAAGATACATCATGGATTGGCCGAAGGGCAAGTAGGTAATATCTGTCACCAACTTCTCCAAAGGCTTAGAAGCAGTAAAATCCCTCTCTAACAGGTTCGGTGCTACATGTGCGGGCTGCCCGGTACGTTTGCGTCTCTTCACTTTCACACGGCACTGCCAACCATGTTTCTGCATGACATGTTGTACCGTCTTCTCACAGACTCCTGGATATTGAGCCGCAATCTTCCGGTACCCATATCGGAATTTATGCTTCTTACACAATTCGCCAATCTGCCGATCCCGCGCCTCCTTTGGTGTCTCATTCCCCTCTTGGGCTTTCCAGCGATAATACGATGAACGACTGATACCCATGTGTCGGCAGATCTCTCCTATAGACATATCTCCACTCCATTCTTCCACTAACTGAATCACAACTTTTGGCGCCACTTCCTTTCCAATTCTGCGTACTTTTTTAATACTTCGACCTGTTGTCTCAGAAAGCGATTTTCAGCCTGCAATCTCGCTGTCTCACTTTCATACTCGGGTCCTTTGCCGAAGGCATATTGCTTGCCGACCGGTTGTGCAAGACGGTGCAATTCACCATTCCGATACCATCGCATCCAAGTTTTCAGCTGTGTATAGTTCCGGATGTTCAGTTCCTCCATTACTTCTTTCACAGGAACACCCGCTAACCGCATTTCAATCGCCTTCAATTTCACTTCTTCTGGATAACTAACTCTAGTTCCCATAGAAAAAACACCTCCACGTTGATGTATTAAGGTTCAATACCCGTTTTTCAACGTAAGGTGTTTTTATTTGTCTCATTTTCTTAGGTCAGTTCCATTACTCTGCATGTGGTGCGTTTCTTCAGATTTTAAAGAACTCCGCTTTTTTATCGCCATCTAAAATAGTACCGACGAAGAAGGAACCGAATACGCCGTAGCGTGCACTCACTTCATCAAAACGCATTTCATAGACAAGTTTCTTGAATTGAAGGACGTCATCTGAAAATAAAGTAACGCCCCACTCATAGTCGTCAAAACCGACAGAACCGGAAATGATCTGTTTCACTTTTCCTGCATAGCTGCGTCCGATCAAGCCGTGGCTGCGCATCAATTCTTTTCGCTTGTCCATATCGAGCATATACCAGTTGTCGTCGCCTTCGCGCTTTTTGTCCATCGGGTAGAAACAGATGTACTGATTGCGCGGCAGTTCCGGATAGAGACGACCACGTATATACGGATTCTGGTATGGATCTTCATCCGATTCACCAGCTAGATAATTAGACAATTCTACAACGGAAACATATGAATACGCTGGGATTGTAAAATCGGCAATCGTCAGTTTATTGAATTCAGCTTCCAATTCTTGCAATTCATCCATCGTTGGACGCAATGTCATGAGCATGAAATCCGCTTTTTGTCCGACGACTGTATAGAAGGCGTGACTTCCCGTTTTGGCGTCATCCGCTTGTTGCAATTTTTCCAGGTAGGCGAGGAATTCATCGACTGCCGCTTGGCGTTCCTCTTTCGAAATCGCTTTCCAAGATGCCCAGTCCATGGAGCGCAAGTCATGTAATACATACCATCCATCGAGTGTGATCGCTGCTTCATTCAAAACTATTCAGTCTCCTTCACGATATATTTACTTCTGTAATCAGTGTAGCATAAACTAGGCGGAAAGTTCTTTCCGTAGCGCCGTTGTCATGAATTTGCCATGGGATGAAACTCTTTTATCACCTGGCCGGTTCGTGTATGCTTAAGGTAATGAACTTGACTCAGCAAATGCTTTTGGACTGAAAGCATTTGCTGAGTCAAGTTAAGTCTTCGGCGGATCGTACGGATTTTGAATAGGGGTTAAGGAAGGCGGCGTCATGACGCTGTTTGTGAAAGTGCCTTAATTCAAAATCTGGATGCAAGTAGGCCGAGGCGTAATTGATTTTTCAAAAGAGGTGTTGAAAATGGATTTATTTGACGTGATTCGGAAACAATTGGCGGGGCAGAAGAAGACGATCGTTCTCCCGGAAGGTTGGGATGGCCGGATTGTGACAGCAGCTGCGAGGCTTCAGGCGGAAGGTTGCGTGACGCCGCTTTTGCTTGGCAAGGAAGAAGAGGTGAATGCGGCGGCTGCGGAAGCGGGTGTCGACATTACGGGAATAACGATTATCGACCCGGAGCAAGCTCCGTATTTTGAGGAACTCGTCGAACAATTCGTGGAAAGACGGGGAGGGCGCTCCTCCGCGGAAGAGGCCCGCGAGTTGTTGAAGGACGTCAATTATTTTGGAACGATGCTCGTCTATACGAACCGGGCGGATGGCCTAGTCAGCGGCGCCGCCCATTCGACAGCGGATACTGTGCGGCCGGCACTCCAGATCATTAAGACCCGACCGGGGGTTTCACGGACGAGCGGTGCTTTCATTATGATGAAAGGAAAAGAACGGCTTGTGTTCGCGGATTGCGCCATTACCGTGGCTCCAACCGCAGAGGAACTTGCCCAAATTGCGATTGAAAGTGCGAAAACCGCGAAATCATTCGGCGTGGAACCGCGCGTCGCGATGCTGTCTTTCTCAACAAAAGGCTCTGCAGTGACTGAAGAGACGGAAAAAGTGGCGAAAGCGGTGCAAATCGCCCAAATGCTGGAACCGGATTTGCCGCTCGATGGGGAATTCCAATTTGATGCGGCCTATGTTCCAGAAATCGCCGCGAAGAAGGCACCGGACTCCATCCTCCAAGGGGATGCCAATGTATTCGTCTTCCCGACACTGGAAGCGGGGAACATCGGATACAAATTGACAGAGCGGCTTGGCGGCTATGAAGCGATCGGTCCCGTTTTACAAGGGCTGAACGCGCCGGTGAACGATCTGTCGCGCGGCTGTTCGGCGGACGATGTATATAAAGTTTCCTTGCTGACAGCGGCACAAAGTTTATCTTAATTTGAAAAAACAGGAGAATTGGCAATGGCACAGTCGTTATTACACATACCGGAATGGCGGTTCATCGACGAGTCGATATCGGCTCGCTGCCGTTCCGCCCTGGAATCCTTTGCAGCAGATGACACCCTTTGCCATCTCGTCGGTCAGCAGCTGAGCGTGCCGGCCGTCCGGACTTGGGTTCATGAGGAGACTGTTGTGCTCGGCATTCAGGATCACCGTCTCCCTCACGTCGACGAGGCTATCGAGATGTTGGAGGCGAGAGGGTATCGGGTGATTGTTCGGAATTCAGGCGGTTTGGCAGTCGTTCTGGACGGGGGCATCTTGAATATTTCCATCGTCTTATCGGAGCGCGAAGGGGCCATTGATATCCCGGCAGGCTACGAAACGATGTTGGAGTTCGTCCGCCTGCTATTCCCGGAGGCCGGGGAGCGGATCGAAGCGTATGAAATTGTCGGTTCTTACTGCCCCGGCTCCTATGACCTCAGCATCGGCGGCCAGAAATTTGCAGGCATCTCCCAGCGTCGGCTCCGTTCCGGCATCGCCGTCCAAGTGTATCTTTGCGTTGAAGGAAGCGGCGCAGCCCGCGCGGAGATCATCCGGGACGTCTATGATATAGGGTTGCAAGGGAAAGCGACCAAGTTCAGCTATCCGTCCATTCGGCCCGAAGTGATGGCATCTTTGGAGGAACTGCTCGGCATGCCGCTAACCGTCGGCGACGTCATGATCCGCGTGCAAACCCTATTGGACAAACTGGCCGATCGCGTCACTTTCGGCGGGTTCCAAGCGGACGAAATGGACCTGTACACGTTCTACCTCAACCGCGTCGTCGAACGGAACCAAAAAATGCTGGTCTGAATAAAACACAGCCTACCTATGTAAGGGGCGGCTGTGTTTTTGGTTTTGATTTAAGAAAGGGCCTCTGGAAACTTTAAAATATGTCCGTCGAACTTTTGGGTTTTTGAACCAATACCTGCTGGGCCTCTCAACATTTCTCTTTGACTCCTAAATAAATTCTGGGAACCCCTAAACTTTTGGGTTCAACCTCTCAACAAAATCTTAGATCATCCCAACGTTTCCGAACCTCTCAACATATCCGCCGAACCACACAACAATTTCCCTCTACTTCCAAACGAATACCGTGGACCTTTAAACGTTTGGGTTCACCTCTCCAATGAAATTCCGGAACTTCTCAACGCATCTGAACCTCGCAACGTTTCCCTTCAACTCTCAAACAAATTTTGGGGACCTTTAAACATATGGGTTCAACCTCTCAACATAATCCGGGAACTTCCCAACGTTTCCCGAACCTCTCAGCATATCCGTCAAGCTTCACAACACTTCCACCCGACTTCCCAACGTTTCCCATGAACCTCTAAACAATCAGCCCCAACTTCCCAACGAAATCCAACAACTTTTCAACGTTCCGCCCCTATCCATGTACCTGTCTAACACCAAAGCCCAACACCAAAAAAAACCACCGATCAATGATTAATCGGTGGTTCTTTCGTAACAAGGTTTCCGTTTTGTTCCATTTTGAAAACGGGAGCGGTCCGTTCGGCGTCGTCTTCCAGTGTAACGAGGCGACGTGCCCGGTTCATGATCTGGACGAACTGATCGTAGTCATCTCGCAAGGTTTTATTCTCCTGGCGAAGTTTCTCAATCTCATTCTCGAGTTCTTCCATTTTTTCTTGTGCGATTTTCGCAGTTTGTTTCCAACGCAATGATTCGTTATCGCCCGCCCCAGAGTGGTGCATCCTGACGAGATAGGCGATGACCGTATCTAGGGATAGGGCTGATAGAGGAACAGAAGTCTTTTGGTCTTCATCCCCGCCCTGTGAAGGGGTGTACAACTGCTGGCCGCGCCGTTTGAAATCTTTTCCGAGGACGCGCATGGCCTGCTTCCGTTCCTTTTTCGCTTCCGCCAATTCCTTCTCATAATCGCGGCGGACTACCGCATTCCAGCGGAAACCGCATGCCGCCGCTGTCCGGTTCAACAAATCCCCGACCTCTTCGAACGCGCTCAATTGCGTACTTCCTTCGCGGACATGCCGCAACACCGTCTCGGCCAATAAAATATCATTTTCTTCTACCCAAGCATCCTGTCTAACTTTCACCATTTCCGTGCCTCCTGCCATGTTCATAGTCTTTTTCTATCGTCAGTTTGGACAGAGTTCACGTGTTTTATTCATAAAGTCGCCGTCATTCTAGTAAATTTTTTTAACCCAACCCAAAATGTTACCAATCAATCATGCCTCGGCGTGTTGGTGTACGGATTTTTTCGAGCTTGCTCGAAAAGTTCCCCTTAGCTGAACAGAAGATCAACCACCACCTATAGAGGTGGGAGTCTTCTGTTCCCGCCGCTCCGCTTTCAGCACAACTAAACTTTGCTGAATAAAGATAAAATCAAACCGCAAGCAGGCGTTGTCACGAAATTGTGGGGGAATGATTCTTTTTCCATCTTTCGTCGTCCGCCCGAATTGTCTATACTAAGAAGAATGATTGACGGAGGTGCGAGTGGGCGATGGCATACGAACATGAAAAACTGTTTGAAGAAAAAGTGTTTAAAGATCCGGTGCACCGCTATATCCATGTGCGGGACAAAGTGATCTGGGATGTCATCGGAACCCGGGAATTCCAGCGACTGCGCCGGATCCGGCAACTCGGCACCACATATCTCGTATTCCACGGCGCGGAGCATAGCCGCTTCCAGCATTCCCTTGGCGTCTATGAAATCGTCCGCCGCATTTTGGATGACGGCTTCGTCAACCGGTCTGAGTGGCGGAAGGAAGAACGCCTCGTGACTTTATGCGCCGCTTTGCTGCATGATCTCGGTCATGGCCCGTTTTCGCATGCGTTTGAAAAAGTGTTTAATTTGGACCATGAACAATTCACACAAGGCATCCTGCTTGGGGATACCGAGGTGAATGAAGTGCTCCGCCGCGTCGGCGATGACTTTCCGCAAAAAGTGGCGGACGTCATCGGCAAGACGTATCCGGACAAGCTCGTCGTCAGTCTCATCTCGAGCCAAATCGACGCCGACCGGATGGATTATTTGCAGCGCGATGCCTATTATACAGGGGTGTCGTACGGCCATTTTGACATGGAGCGGATTTTACGCGTCATGCGTCCGACCGAGGAGCAGGCCGTCGTTAAATATAGCGGCATGCACGCGGTGGAGGACTATATCATGAGCCGCTATCAAATGTACTGGCAAGTGTATTTTCATCCAGTATCCCGCAGCGCCGAAGTAATTTTGATGAAAATTTTACATCGGGCGAAACATCTCCATGAAAGAGGGTATACGTTTAAGCAAGAGCCGGCTCACTTCCGTTCCTTCTTTGACCGGACGTATGAGCTGGAAGATTATATTTCACTAGATGAGAGTGTGTTATTGACCTATTTCCAATCATGGACAAAGGAGAACGACCCAATTCTGGCGGATCTTTGCTATCGATTCATAAACCGGCGGCTGTTCCAGCATGTCGAATTCGACCCGGCGACGGAGTATCGGAAAATCGGGGAGCTAGAACGGTTATTCAAGGAAGCGGGCATTGATCCCAACTATTATTTGATTGCCGATTCGTCCTCGGATCTGCCTTATGATTTCTATCGGCCGGGGGAGGAGAACGAACGCCTGCCAATTTATTTGCAAATGCCAACTGGGGAGCTGCGCGAATTATCCCGTTCCTCCGATATCGTCGATGCCATTTCGGGGAAACGCCGGACAGATCACAAGCTTTATTTCCCGGAAGACGTCCTGTTGAAAGGAAAAGACGAAAATCCAATCTATGAACAGATCTTACATATGTTGAAAAATGAGGGAGGGGTATGACCTTGTTACAGGAACATGCCAAAATTGTGCAATTTATATCACTTGCGAATGAAGTGAATGGGCGGAAAAAATTGCAGAAAATGGTGTACATCGCGAAAAAGATGAATTTCCCATTCGCGGAGAAATATGAATTGCATATGTACGGGCCGTACTCGGAAGAGTTGACGCTGCGAGTGGAGGAGCTTTGCGAAATGGGGTTCTTGGCGGAACAACGCACGGACAAGGGGTCGTACGTCCGCTACAGTTACCAGGTGACGGAAGAGGGGGCTGGCTTCTTGGAGACCGCCGAGTCGCCGCATGAGCTTTTATCGACCTGCATCGAACGGTTGAATGAAAAAAGCTCCAGGTTCCTGGAACTGGTCTCGACATTGCTTTATTTCGACCATCTGGAGCGGGACGAGCAAATTGCCAAAGTCCATATCGTAAAAAATAAATTGAATTTTTCAGACGAGGAAATGACGAACGCATTTGATTTCATTGCCGAACTGCAGGCGTGCGCGGCGATGTAAAAAAAGTCGGCTTAGCGGGGCAGAGTGACAGCTCCCGATAGGCCGACTTTTATATTTGCTCTGCTTTATTGATCGCTCAAGCGTTTTCCGGCAACAGCATAATGGCTTTTTGTCATTTCCTCAATGAAGACGACAACCGCTTCAGCAGGAGCGCCCGTCGTTTCGACGACCACTTCTGTCACTTTTTCGCAAAGCGCGCGTTTTTGTTCTTCCGAACGCCCTTCAAGCATTTTCACAGTTACGTATGGCATTCAACTTCCCCCTTTCCCCGGAAATCCGGTATAGTGTATATACTATCAGATTTGGAGGGGACGAATACATGGCAAATGAAGAAAAGCCGAAACAGAAAATGGGCTTCACGATCATAAAAGACGATCCAATCGATGGACATAAAGGATTCGGAGTCGGTGCGTTATCATTGGAAAATGTGTCGCCCGTCATCATCGACGTAGAAGAGGGGACTGCAAGCATCGAAATCGGTGCCATGCACGCCCGAAGCGATATTGAACGAGGCATCAAATTCACGACGGATCGGGCGGATTCCGAGGGTGGGAAACCGTATTGGCTCGTGTGGGTCACGATTGATTTCAAAGAAGACGGTCCGTATTATGCAGGAGTGACGGCGTGTGAGATGATCGTCAACCGCGAAAAGCGCCGGGGCTACAAAATACTAGCCGATCATGTGAACAGAATGGACAAATCCATGAAGCGGCAGATCATTGTCGATCAGATGGACGACGAATCGAAAAAAGTGCTGGCTGAATTCCTCTCTATCCACAATGAGGAAATGTGGAAGCGGAGCGAGCCGAAGCTGCATGTCGACTTAGGCGTGGATTCGCCGGGTTTATGAACGATATGTGACAAATTCCGCATACTTCCCGTTCCGAGGTTGAATGTCGCCAGGAAAGGAAGTACACTGAAATTACAGCTTGCCATTGTAAGCTAGGACAACCGGAAGAGTGCTATCGCTGAAGGGCGCCGTATCACCCAAACCCAAGCGCGATACGCCTCGACAGGACGCCTCGCCCGGTAAAAAAGCTTTCCCCCGTCAAGAGAGGAAAGCTTTTTTGATTTGGGATAAACTTCTTGGTTTCGGGAGAATGCTGATAAGTTCGGGTGATCGCTGGTGACTTTGAGCGGCCACTGAAAACTCCGCGCCCCGCGCTCATAACTCACAGCTCCGCGCTCATAACTAGTGCATACCCGCTCATAACTCTATGCTGCCGCTTATAACTACATGCAACTGCCGATAACTTCCGCCCGCCCGCTGATAACTCCATGCCACGGCTGATAACTCCGTCCAACCGCTGATAATTCCGTGCCACGGCTGATAACTTCGCGCAACGGCTGATAACTTCGTCCAACCGCTGATAATTCCGTGCCATTGCTGATAACTCCTCGCAACCGCTGATAACTCCTTGCCCCACGCTCATAATTCATACACCCACGCTTATAACCCCATGCCTCGCGCTCAAAGACCGTGCGTCCGCGCCCATAACTCCAGTCCCGCGCCCATAATTCGTACATCCACGCTCAAACACCACAATTCCACACCCCACCCTCACTCAAAAAACGAAAACGGGAAGAGGTCGAACTTTTTGTCGTCGCCTTTTCCGGAAGAGCGCTGTTCGCGCAAGGCCCGGTCGGTGCATAGTTTTTGCGGGATGTCTTTTTCCTTCACATAGACGAACCGCTGGCGGTCACAGCCGGAGACAGCAATCCCGCCTGTTTCCACATCGATTTTCACATTACTGACACCGGGAGGCGGCAGAAATGGTTCTGGCGCCTTCCCCTTATGGGCTTCTTCCATGAATTCAATCCAGATTTTCTTCGAAGCGGCTTTGTCAATCGGATTGCTCAATTGCACTCCTTTATCAAAGCCATTCCAGATGCCGGCAGTCAACGATGGGCTAAAGCCGATCAAATACTGGTCCGACAAGGTCGTGCCCGATTTGGCAGAGTACGGACGCGACTGTTGTTCCCGCATGGAAATTCCAGTTGCTATTAAATGATCATTGAAGACGGGGTCGAACATGCCCGTCATCAAATGTGTGAGAATGAACGCATCTTGTTCGGTCATGGCTCGTTTACCCTTTTGTTCCGGGTGTTCGTAGACTGTTTTTCCTTCCGCGTCCGTGATGGCGTAAATGGTCATCGGTTCCACTGCCACCCCCGCGGATGCAATGCGGTTGTAGGCTTTGGTCATATCGGATAAGGTCACTTCCGACGTCCCGAGAGCGACCGCCGGGGATTCAGGAAATTGGGTATCGATGCCGAGCCGTTCCGCCATCTTGGAAAATTTCTTATATCCGATGTCTTCCAGCGTCTTGACGGCGTAGATATTATCCGAAATTGCAATGGCCTGGGCGAGCGAGATAGGTTGATTGGCGAATTTACCGTTCACATTATTCGGAACGTAAGTGGAGCGCCCTTCATCATACGTAAAGACCGTCTTTTCGGTCGAGAGAAACGTGAGCGGGCTGTAGCCGTTTTCCAATGCAGCCGCATATAGAATCGGTTTCATCGCCGAGCCGGGTTGCCGTTTCGCTTGGGTTGCCCGGTTGAACGGACTTTCGGCATAATCGACGCCCCCCACGAGCGAAGTGATTGCCCCGGTGTTCGGTTCCATCGAGATGAATCCGACTTGCAAGCCGCTGTCCGGCATCCATTTCGCAATCACTTCCTCTGCTGTTTGTTGATGGTGGGGATCCAGCGTCGTTCGGATCGTCCAGCCGCCTTCTGCCGGGTGCCGCCCTTTCTCGGCCAACAGCCGTTCTGCTTCCCGCCACACTTCATCCAAGAAATATGGGGCAACCCGTTTCGTATCGGCCCACTCTTGCGTCTTGAGGCGGATCGGTTCTTTTTTCGCCCGTTCCTTCTGCTGCTCGGTAATGAACCCTTCCTCTTCCATCAGCGACAGGACTAACTGCTGGCGTTCCTTCGACCTCGTGGGGTTATCCACAGGAGAGTAAACCGAAGGCCCCTTCGCAATCGCCGTGATGACAGCGGACTCCTCCAATGTCAGATCCTTTGCCGATTTTCCAAAATAAAACCGGCTGGCTGCTTCGACGCCATACATGCCGTGCCCGAAATAGACCGTATTCAAATAGCCTTCCAAAATGTCATCTTTCTCATAAAACCGCTCCATCCGATAGGCGTAGAGCGCTTCATTGACTTTCCGACTCCAGCTTTTTTCATGTGTCAAATAGAGGTTTCGGGCATACTGCTGGGTGATTGTACTGGCTCCTTCGGCTTTTCGCATCGTTTTGATATCTTTCAAGACGGCGCCGGCAATCCGTCGGTAATCAAATCCGTTATGTTTGTAAAAGTTCCTATCTTCTGTCGCAATGACCGCATCGATCAACATAGGTGAAATTTCATCCAGGCTGACCCAATACCGTCGTTCAAGTGAAAAGCGATCGCCGATCTGGTTGCCGTTTTTATCCAAGAAAATAGTAGCTTTCGGCACGCTCAAAGAAGGTGCCCCTGTAATCTGGGCATAGATTCGAAGGGATAGGAAGATGGTCAGCGCCGCAGTCAATGCCATGACTGCCAGCAGCATTATCCGCCTGATCGTCACTTGCCGTTTCCTCTTTTTCACAAACACCGTTCGTCGCATAGGATCCCGCCCTGTCCTTGTCGTCTTTCCCTTCAGTATGCGAAGCAAGGAAAGAGATTAAACGGGTCAAATGAAAAACATCTCTTTGTCTTTTATTTAGCGGGTGTCCAAACCTCCATCGAATGTATAGGAACTGGCGCCCTTAGTCGCTGACGGATGTCACAGAGTAAGAGAGGATACGCGTCTAAATACGCCGTGAAGGTGCCTTGATTTTTGTAAAGGATGTGGAATACGACGAAACGACGAATTGACCCTAGGCTGTTTAAAGACCGTGTTTAATTTCTGTGAAAAGCGCTGGAGTACGGCAAAACGGCTCCATTGTTGTTCGAGAGCTGTGCCTTAATTTCAAAAAACGGTGAATTGAACCTACGTTGTTTAAATGCCGTGCCTTAATTTCTTCAAAAGGCGCAGAAATACGGCAAATCGAGCCCTTCGCTGCTCGACTTGCTGTCGAGCGTGGTGCTTGAATTTCAGAAACGGTGAATTGCCCCTCCGCTGTTTAAATGCCGTGCCTTAATTTCTGCAAAAGGCGCAGAAATTAAGGCAAATCGAGCCCTTCGCTGCTCGATTCGCTGTTCGATTCGCATTTGATTTCTGGATGGATTGAAATAAAGGGAGGGAGAACGGTATAATAACTAGATATGTGGAGGTGAGCGTATGGAACGGCAACAACTAGGGAAACAAGTGGATATCCGGCTCCATTCGTCAGTCCGGCATCCGGGACAAGCCAAGGAAACGCAAGAGTTCCGGTTGACGGGAAGACTCATTGAAAAAAAGGGAACCTCCTACTTGCAATACGAAGAACAACAGGACGGCACGATCGAGACGATTGTCAAACTGGATCCGAACGAGGCGCTTATTATGCGCAAAGGGGCTGTCCGGATGCGGCTGCCTTTCAGTGTAGAAAACAGGCGGATAGGATCCTACGGCAACGGCCCGGTGACTTTCGATCTCCATGTCGAAACGGACCATCTGCGCTTCACCCAGGAACAGGATGGTTTACCGGGCCAGTTCGATGTCCAATATCGGCTATCGGACGGCAGCTCTATACTCGGCACATACCATTTGATTATTACATACACGGAGGGAAAATCATGAACGCGGTAGAAAAGATTCAAAATGAAGTGAAAGCGGCATTGCGCCAAGCGGTGATCGACGCTGAGCTTGTCGATTCGACCGACATTCCGGACATCATGCTGGAGACACCGAAGAACAAAGAGAACGGGGACTATGCCACCAATATTGCAATGCAGTTGACCAAGATTGCGAAACAACCGCCGCGCGCGATTGCGGAGGCAATCCTTGGGAAATTGGATACTTCGGGCACGTCCATCGATTCGATTGAAATCGCGGGCCCAGGGTTCATGAACATCCGGTTGAAAACAGATTACCTTGGGGATGTCGTGAAAACGGTATTGGACCAAGGGGAAAACTACGGTCGATCCGACGCCGGGGCGAACGAAAAAGTCCAAGTGGAATTCGTTTCCGCGAACCCGACCGGTGATCTGCATCTCGGTCATGCACGGGGCGCGTCCCTGGGCGATTCCCTATGCAATGTGCTGGACTTTGCCGGATACGATGTCTACCGCGAATATTATATTAATGATGCCGGCAATCAAGTGCATAATCTGGCGAAATCCGTGGAAGCCCGCTATTTCCAAGCGCTTGGTATGGAACGGGATATGCCGGAGGATGGCTATCATGGCCAGGACATCATCGATATCGGCAAGAAGTTGGCCGAGGAGTTCGGAGACAAATATGTCAACGCTTCGGAAGAAGAGCGCTATTCGTTTTTCCGCGAATACGGCCTTCAATTCGAATTGGCGAAGTTGAAAAAGGACCTAGCAGACTTCCGAGTTTCCTTTGACAATTGGTTTTCGGAAACTTCTTTATACGAAGATGGAAAGATCGATGTGGCACTCGATAAGCTACGGGCGAATGGCCATGTCTATGAGGAAGACGGTGCGACATGGTTCCGCTCGACGACATTCGGAGACGACAAAGACCGGGTGCTCATTAAAAATGACGGCACGTATACGTATTTGACGCCGGATATCGCCTATCATGAGGACAAGCTGGGTCGCGGCTTCGATAAGCTCATCAATATTTGGGGAGCCGATCACCACGGATATATTCCGCGGATGAAAGCGGCTATCGAGGCACTGGGCTATGACCGAGACACTTTGGAAGTCGAAGTGGCGCAAATGGTCCAGTTGTACAAAGACGGCGAAAAGTTCAAGATGAGCAAGCGGACCGGAAAGGCGGTAACATTGCGCGAACTCGTGGAAGACGTCGGATTGGATGCGGTCCGCTATTTCTTCGCCATGCGTTCGGGTGATTCGCAGATGGATTTCGATTTGGACCTCGCCATTTCCCAGTCTAATGAAAATCCGGTCTACTACGCACAATATGCACATGCGCGGATCTCTTCGATCCTGCGTCAGGCGGAAGAGAAAGGGTTGTCTGCTTCCGTCGAGCATGTCTCTTTATTGCAGACCGAAAAGGAACTTGAGTTGATCAAGAAAATCGGGGACTTCCCGAAACTGGTAGCCGATGCGGCAAGGCTTCGTTCGCCGCACCGGGTGACGACGTATATCCAAGAGCTGGCGGCGACTTTCCACAGCTTCTACAATGCGGAGAAAGTGCTCGATCCGGACAATCGGGAGCTGTCCGAAGCACGGCTTGCGCTCGTCACCGCGACACGTGCGACCGTCGCGAACGCCTTGAAACTCGTAGGCGTATCGGCACCGGAACGGATGTAACAACAAGTTGGACCGCTGCGCCCTGGCGCAGCGGTTTTACTATGGGTAAAAGGTATTGATTTGAGAATAAAGAATGGAAAGTGACGGATAGACCTGTGGACTTGACGGATAATTTTCCGGAAGTGACGGATACCCCTCGCAAACTGACGGATAAATCACCAAAAGTGACGGATACCGGCGCATACTTCTTCAGTGGAACACTCGACAGCCCCCTTTTCTGTAGTATAATGAGAAAAACTAGCGTAAAGGTGCCCCGTGCGTGTGACGGGGTTAAAAGGGAAGCCGGTTCAAAGCCGGTGCGGTCCCGCCACTGTAAGTGCGAGCAAGACGCGAAAAGTCACTGGAAGGATTCCGGGAAGACGCGGCAAGCGATGACCACAAGCCAGGAGACCTGCCTTTATGAATCACCCGTGACCTGCGAGGAATAGGTCGGTGGAAATCGGACCGCTTTTTGGCGTTTGGATTTTTACTTGGACATCCTCCGTATTTGTACGGGGGATTTTTCAATTTACACGATTGAGGGGTTAAAAAATGACCAGGTTCATTGCAACAACAGAGGGGTTTTTCGTGTCCTCCGATTATGTCAGTTTCCGGGCAGACCAGCCGATGAAGACATTATCTTCCGCTGTCCACAACGCGGGCATCGGATCGTACCGCGCCTTCGTCAATCGCAGCGTCGATATCCATTATAATGTTGACGATGCCCAAGCGGAAATGGCGGCATATCTGGAACAGCAAGGATTCCAGCCGGCGGAGACGGTGGGGATGATGACCGCCGTGTCGACCGAACATGTCGAAATCGGCCAATACGATGGCGACTTCGGCTCCATTCTTGTCGCCGTGACGGCGGGTGTCGGGAATGCTGTGGATGTCTCGCAAGCGCTGACCCGCGAAGAGGAACAGAAAATAGGGACAATCAATACATGGGTCATCGTCAATGGCGATTTGTCGGATGAGGCGTTCGTCCAGGCGATCATCACGGCAACCGAGGCGAAAGTGAAAGCCCTTCATGATGAAGCAATCCGAGACCCGCTGACCGGGACGATCGCTACCGGGACGTCGACGGACAGCGTCCTCGTGGCAGCCACACAGCAAGGCGCACATCTTCCGTACGCCGGGACAGTGGCGCCGCTTGGGAAATTGGTCGGTCACGGCGTCTATGATTGCACGGTGCGGGCGCTGCGGGCGTACAAGAAAGTGAAAGGGTGGGCAACGTGATACCGTCACATTTCATCGCCATTGCAATTGGCCTTCTATTGGACCGGCTCATCGGGGACCCGCCGAATTGGCCGCATCCTGTCCGTTGGATCGGTTCTTTCATTTCCAAGATGACGGCTGTTTTGAATAAAGGGAAGTACCGCGTCGGGAAAGGGGCTATCCTGCTTGTCGCCACGGTTGGAATTGTCACGGCAGCGGTAGCAGTCATTGTTTGGCTAGCTTACGAGATTCATACGTTTGCCGGGATTGCGGTTGAGGCAATCCTGATTGCGGTCGGGTTAGCGCAGAAGAGTTTGCGTGACGCCGCGCTGTCTGTGCAGCGACCGCTAAAAGAGGGCAATTTTTCGGAAGCGCGAGAAAAATTATCATGGATTGTCGGCCGGGACACCGAGAAGTTAGATGAGAGCGAGATTTCGCGAGCGACGATTGAAACGGTTTCCGAAAATACGGCGGATGGCGTGACATCTCCGTTGTTTTGGGCTTTTCTGATCGGCGCCCCTGGTCTTTGGCTATACAAAGCGGTCAATACGCTTGACTCGATGGTCGGTTATAAAGACGAGCGGTATGGCCAGTTCGGCAAGTTCTCCGCGCGGGCGGACGATCTGCTTAACTACATTCCCGCCCGGATCACTGGCCTTCTCATCCTCTTCCATACAAGAAATGAAGGAAAGTTGCCGTTTGGGCAGCGGATTGTCGGCTTTGGCAAGGATTCTCGGCGTCATCCGAGTCCGAATAGCGGATTTCCGGAAGCGGCGACCGCTTGGCAACTGGGCATCCGGTTAGGCGGGAAAAGCACGTACCGCGGTGTCGTTTCGGCACGTCCGGAAATCGGGCCGGGCTTTGTACCGCTGACTGCCCAACATATTCAATCTGCCGTCACGCAGATGCACATCGCGTCCTTCGTGTTCTGGCTTTGGATGACAGTGATCGGGGTGTTGGTCTTTGCAAATACATAAAAAAGGGTTGCTGACCGTAATTCTCGGCGGCAGCCGAAGTGGAAAAAGCGCATATGCCGAAAATTATTTAGTGAATAAAGCGGACCGAACAGGCGGTCGTCTTGTCTATATTGCTTCAGGGACGGCAACGGATGCGGAAATGCAGGCCCGAATCGACCAACACCGTCTGGATCGAGCCTCCATGAATTGGACTACACTCGAACAGCCCGTCCGGTTGGAGGAAGTGCGACCGGTAATCCGCCCGGGTGATTTGGTCCTTTGGGATTGCGCCACGACTTGGCTGGCGAATGAATTATATGAAGGTTGGGATACAGGGACTCCTTGCATCCGACAACCAGGCTGCATGGAAGAAAAAGTGAGTCGCCTTTATGAGACGATCGAGAGGTTGCTGCAAACCGGTTCCCATCTCGTCATCGTTTCTAATGAAGTGCTGGATGATATGCCGATGGAAGACGCCGAGACGAAGATCTATATGCAATGGCTCGGCCGCATTCATCGCGAATTCATCCGACGTGCAGATGAAGCGATCGAAATGGATTACGGCGTGGCGACGTACTGGAAAAAGGGGGAGAAACGATGAATGGGTTAATGGTCGTCGGGACGGCATCCGATTCGGGAAAGACGATGATTTGCACAGCGCTCTGCCGGATCTTAGCCAATGAAGGAGTGCGGGTGGCGCCGTTCAAATCGCAGAACATGTCGAGATTTTCGGCGAAGACGGAACAGGGCGAAGAGATGAGCCGCGCTCAATACCTTCAGGCAGAAGCCGCCCGGACGACGCCCTCGGTATACATGAATCCGATTTTATTGAAACCGGTAGGATTGATGAAATCGGAAGTGCTTTTTTTCGGGGAGAAGTTCGGCCCCGTAACGGGAATGGCGTATCGCGAGCAGTTTTTCCAGCAAGCGGTCGAGGCGATTCGGACAGCCTTGGCGCAACTGGCAAAAACGTATGATACCGTCATCATCGAAGGAGCTGGCAGCCCGGCGGAGGTGAATTTGAACGATCGGGAAATCGTCAATATGCGGGTAGCGGACATTGCGGATGTCCCTGTTGTGCTTGTGGCGGATATTGATCGCGGCGGAGCCATCGCCTCGATCGTCGGCACTTTGCAACTGCTCGCTCCTGCACATCGTGACCGGGTCAAAGCGATCATCATCAATAAATTCCACGGGGACCCCGCCTTATTCCAAGAAGGGATTGATTTCATCGAATCCTATACGGGCGTCCCGGTTGCGGGAATCATCCCATACAAAGCGGATCATGGCATCCAGGAGGAGGACATGGAACGGACGGTCAATCCGGCTCCGGCCGGCGTGGATGTCTATGAGGCGTGGGCGGAACATATTAAAAATCATCTCGATTGGCCTCTGATCAAGGGCATCATGACTTCGGCTAGAGAGGGGGACCCCGCTTGAACGGCATATTGCTCGCCATCCAGTTTTTCACCGCGATTCCTTTGCAAAAGGAATTTCCGCTCGGGAGGAAAGAAGTGACCGGCATGTACATCGCCTTGCCATTCGTGGGAGCGGCGATCGGATTGGTGATGTTCGCGGTTGCTGCGCTTTTTTCGGGCGGGTTGGAGCTGGGAACCTTGCTGACCACAGTGGCCGTCGTCACGACTGGCATCATGTTGACGGGAGGTTTGCACCTGGACGGATGGGCGGACACCGGGGATGCGTACTTTTCGTATCGGGATCAGGCGAAGCGACATGAGATTCTGGATGACCCGCGATTGGGCGCGTTTGGCACGATGGCGCTCGTCCTGCTCGTCCTTATTAAAATATCCTTGATTCATGAATTCCTCACCTCCCATGCTGACTGGACATATCTATATTTCATCCTCATCCCCTTCTTGGCGAGGGCGGGCATGAATATATTCTTCGTGACGGTGCCGCTCGCAAAGGACAAGGGGCTCGCCCATTTCTTCAAGGAGAAGATGGCGGGTAAAGGAATTGTCGGCGTTTCCGTACTGGTAAGTTTGTTATTGCTGGCTGTTATCGGCTTTGTAACGGACCATCTTGGGATGGCCATCGCCCTGTTTGCAGTCCTTTCGGCATCCCTCCTTCTTTATCGAAGATGGACCGTGAGAAATTTTGGCGGTGTTTCAGGGGACTTATGCGGCGCATTCATTGAAGGAGCGGAGGTGTTGTTATGGTTCGTCGTTATCGTATTCATTTGATCCGCCATTTGCCGACCTTGGGCAATCAAGAACGCAAATATGTCGGGTGGACCGATGAGCCGATTGTCGTGGAGGGGGAAATGACGGAGCCACTCAACCCTTCTGTCGTGCAGGGAAGCGATTTGCTGCGTGCCAAACAGACGGCCACTCTTTATTTTCCGAAAGCGGAGTATGTAGCGGATGCACGATGGCGTGAATGCAATTTCGGAAAATTTGAAGGGAAAACGTATGCCGAACTGGAAAAGGTACAGGAATACCGTGACTGGATCGGCAATCCGTTTTTGATTGCTCCGGTGGATGGTGAAAGTTTGAAAGCTGTGGAAAAGCGGGTCTTGGAAGCGATGGCGGAGCTGTCGGATGAGGCAGTAGTCGTCACACACGGCGGACCGATGCGAGTCATCCTGACGAGATTCTGCCCATTCCCGAAGGAGTTCTGGTCTTGGAACATTCCGCATGGCGTCGTCTACCATCTGGACTGGGACAGTGAACAAGCGTTCAAGGAGGGAAAGCCATGCATGTCTATATCGGCGGAGCTGCAAACGGAAAACGGGATTATGTAAGGTCGATGCTTGCGGGACGGGAAGTGAGCTGGTACGAAGGGAAGCTTCCGGAACGAGTGGATTCCACAGTAGTCGTGGCCGGTCTTGAGGATTGGATGGCCCGGACGGAGCTATCCGAAGCGGAAGCGATCCGCCAAGTGCTGGAAAGCCTAAAAGGGCAAGATGTCATTGTCATCTTGACAGATATCGGCCGAGGCATCGTGCCGATGGACCCGGCTTTGCGGGAACTGCGCGACCGGTGCGGTCGCCTGTACCAGCGGCTGCTGGCGGAAGCGGATGAAGTGACCCGGATCTGGTACGGATTGGCACAAACTTTAAAGAATAGGGGAGAGGGAAAATGAAAATTTACACACGGACTGGGGATAAAGGACAGACGAGTCTGATCGGGGGCCGCGTCGACAAGGACAGTTTGCGCGTCGAAGCATATGGCTCGATGGATGAACTGAATTCATTCATCGGAAAGGCGATGACGGAACTCGATCCAGCTATTTTCACGGATATACTGAAGGATTTGGAAGCTATCCAAAATGAACTCTTCGACGGCGGCGGCGATTTGGCGAATGTCATGAAGGAACGCCATTATAAATTGAATGAAGAGCCGATCGCCGTGCTGGAACAGCGGATCGATGACCTGATGGAAGAAGCGCCAGAACTCGAGCGTTTCATCTTACCGGGCGGTTCACCGGGAGCAGCCACCTTGCACATCGCAAGGACTGTCGCAAGACGTGCGGAACGATTGACAGTGACGTTGATGAAATCGGAAGAAGAGGTGCCCGCGGTCGTCCAACGGTACTTGAACCGCCTCTCCGATTACCTTTTCGTCGCGGCCCGCATCGTCAATGCAAGATTGAACGTACCCGACAACGAATACGTCCGCAGTGCGAAAGTGTTCCGGACGGATAAGCCGGGGAAAGATAAGAAGTGAAGGGAAAACCCGCGTTTTTCGCGGGTTTTTTGATTGCCGGGAAACTGGGCAAGTCGTTTTTGGGAGTCTGGGCAGGTGTCTTTGCCGTTCGCGCTAATACCTCCTGCGCCACGCTCATAAGTCGTCGTTCGGCGTCCATAACTCTCGTGCCGCGCTCATAAGTCGTCGTTCGCGCCCATAACTCTCGTGCCGCGCTCATAAGTCGTTGTTCGCGTCCATACCTCTCGCGCCGCGCTCATAAGTCGTTGTTCGCGCCATAGCTCCCGCACCGCGCTTATAACTCGTCGTTCGGCGCCCATAACTTCATTACCACCTTATAACTCGTCGTTCGGCGTCCATAACTTCATCACCACGCTTATAACTCGCAGTTCGTAGTCCATAAATCCCGCGCTGGCCCATAATCCCATTTACCCGCTCATCCCCTCTCCGCGGCAAACGACCTATAAAAGCAATACATCAATCTCTGTCCACACCTAGAAATTGCGAATAACGCAATTTTAAATTCCTTATATCGAAATATTTAAATTATTCTATTGAAAAAGGCGGAAAATATAGTATACTCGAATTATGCCGATTATCCAGATAAATGATAGTCCAAAAAGTAATATTCTGCTGTCGAATAAAAATTTCTGTTGACTGAATGCTCATTCATAATTAAACTGTTAAATAAGAGTGACCGACAATCAGTATGTCATGTTTGTTTTTAAAGAAAGGGGAGGGAATGAATGGGGCCATTACTAATTGCCAATTGGGTGTTGTTTTTAGCCGTCACGGCCTATGCGCTGGCATTATTCACGTATTTATTAAAAACACGGACCCAATTCATCAAACTCGGTCGAAGGGAAGAGTTTGACAAGAATGTATCCAGAAGGCTTGAAGCAATCTGGGTGAATGTCTTTGGACAAAAGAAATTATTGAAGGATAAGAAGAGCGGATCGATTCACGTCATGTTCTTCTATGGTTTCCTGCTTGTACAATTCGGCGCAATCGATTTGATCTGGAAAGGGCTCAAGCCGGGATCGCATTTGCCGTTCGGACCGATTTATCCGGGCTTCACGTTTTTCCAGGAGATCGTCGTCGCGGTCATTCTTATAGCAGTTATCTGGGCGTTTCATCGCCGCTACGTTGAGAAGCTGGTTCGCCTGAAACGGGGCTGGAAATCCGGCCTTGTCTTAATATTCATCGGAACGCTTATGTTGTCGACACTTGTCGCAAATGGAGCGAATATCATCTGGCAGGGACATGAAACAACATGGACAGAACCGATGGCATCCGCCATTGCTGCAGGACTCAGCTTCATGTCGCCGACCGCCGCAGCAACCGTCTTTTTTGTCGCATGGTGGATTCACTTGCTGACGTTGCTGACATTCCTCGTCTATGTGCCGCAATCGAAGCACGCGCACTTGATTGCAGGACCGGTCAATACGTATTTCATGCGTTTCGACCGCCGTGGCAAACTGGCGCCGATCGATTTCGAAGCACTTGAGAATGTGGAAGAGGAAGATGAAATGCCAGCTCTTGGAGTTGGAAAAGTAACCGATTTCACGCAGCTTCAAATGATTGACCTCTACGCTTGCGTGGAATGCGGACGTTGTACGAATATGTGTCCTGCTACCGGGACGGGCAAAATGTTGTCTCCGATGGATTTGATTACAAAGCTGCGCGATAATTTGACGAACACTGGGGCGCTTGTCACGAAGCAGAAGCCGTGGGTTCCGGCTCCTATGTTCAAGAACACGAAGGGGAATCAAATTGCGCTGGCGGCTGGGGCGGAAGGTGCCGTACTTGATGATATTTACAGCCCGAGCTTGATCGGGGATGTCATTACGGAAGAGGAAATCTGGGCGTGCACGACTTGCCGGAACTGTGAAGACCAATGTCCGGTCATGAACGAACACGTCGACAAAATCATAGATCTTCGCCGTTATCTCGTCATGACGGAAGGGAAGATGGATGCGGATGCACAACGTGCGATGACGAACATCGAGCGTCAAGGGAATCCGTGGGGACTGAACCGGAAAGAGAAGGAGAACTGGCGCGATGCCAATCCGGAACTTCATATTCCGACTGTCAAAGAAATGAAAAAAGCGGGCGAAGACTTCGAATATCTATTCTGGGTCGGCTCCATGGGTGCTTTTGATAACCGTTCCCAAAAGATTGCGTTGTCGTTTGCGCATCTTCTGAACGAAGCGGGCGTCAAATTCGCCATTCTGGGGAATAAAGAGAAGAACTCCGGTGACACACCGCGCCGTCTAGGAAATGAATTTTTATTCCAAGAGTTGGCGACATCCAATATTGAAGAGTTCGAGAAAGCGGGCGTTACAAAAATTATCACAATCGACCCGCACGCATATAATATATTTAAGAACGAATACCCGGATTTCGGATTCGAGGCGGAAGTCCTCCACCATACGGAACTTCTCCATGAACTCGTCGTCCAAGGGAAATTGAAACCGCAGCATGCGATTAATGAAACGATTACATTTCATGATTCCTGCTATCTCGGCAGATACAACGACGTCTATGACCCGCCGCGTGAAATTCTGAAAGCGATTCCGGGCGTTCAACTGGTCGAGATGAAACGGAACCGCCAGGACGGCATGTGCTGTGGAGCTGGCGGAGGTCTGATGTGGATGGAAGAGGATACCGGCCACCGCATCAACGTAGCACGGACCGAGCAGGCGCTCGAAGTAAGCCCGGGCATCATTTCTTCCGGTTGTCCATACTGCTTGACGATGCTCTCGGACGGAACGAAAGCGGTAGAAGTGGAAGATTCGGTTGGCACATACGATATCGCCGAATTACTAGAACGTTCGATTTTCGGTGAGGAGAAACAATTGGCTGCAACGGAAGAAGAGGACACGGTTCTTCAATAAGCTATTGCGGAACTATCAGTCTTGTCGTATAATTGGATTAACTTGCCTCAAATGACTTTATGTGTGGTTAAATAAGAGGTAATAGGCATTCAAATTCGGAGGGATTCCAAACTCTTTGTCGAGTCAAGTTAAGCCTCCGGCGGATGTTACGGATTTTTTAGGGGGAGCTTTTCGAGCAAGCTCGAAAAAATCCGGACACAATCACGCCGAGGTGTAATTGATTTAGGAACTGGACGGATTGCACCGACCTGTTTGACATCACAACTAATGCAGGGAGTGGGACTCACTCCCTTTTTCTTCGAAGCTGCGTTGAGCGAGCGTTCAGTCAATGAAATTCAATTCCATGACAGTCAACTATCAAAACGGAGGCGATGGGAAATGGCAAGAACAGTAATTATCGGAGGGGCACGCACCCCGTTTGCTAAATTGGGTGGAGCCTTGCAAGCGATGTCAGCAAGCGATCTGGGTGGAATCGCGATCAAAGAGGCACTGCATCGTGCGGACGTGAAAGAAGATGAAGTGAATGAAGTCATCATGGGGACGGTGCTTCAAGCAGGGCAAGGACAAATCCCTTCCCGCCAAGCAGCGACGAAAGCGGGCCTTCCATGGTCGGTGAAAACGGAGACCATCAACAAAGTATGCGCTTCTGGAATGCGGAGCGTCACATTGGGCGATCAGCTCATCCGCTTGGGAGACGAGGAAGTAATCGTTGCGGGCGGCATGGAATCGATGTCCAATGCGCCGTATTACTTGCAGAAAGGCCGCTTCGGTTTGAAGATGGGCGATACGAATTTGGTGGATGGGATGATTTACGATGGACTGTCCTGTGCCTTCTCACCAGAGCGGGTACATATGGGAACCTACGGCAACCAAACAGCGGAAGCGTTTACATTGACGCGCGAAATGCAGGATGAATGGTCCTACCGCAGTCATCAGCGTGCAACAGAAGCGATTGATAAAGGGGTATTGGCTGAAGAAATCGTACCGGTTGAAATTCCGCAACGAAAAGGGGATCCAGTGATTTTCGATACGGATGAAGCGCCTCGACGGGACACTTCCCTGGAGACACTAGCGAAACTGCGTCCGGCATTCGGCAAGGACGGCACGATCACAGCCGGAAATGCACCGGGAGTGAATGACGGGGCATGTGCCTTAGTGTTAATGAATGAAGAACGGGCGAAAAAAGAAGGGAAAACGCCGCTCGCGACAATTATCGGTCACGCTGAAGTCGCCATCGAACCGGAAAACTTCCCCCAAACGCCAGGTCTCGTCATCAATGAACTCTTGAAAAAGACGGGCAAGAAGCTGGAAGACATCGACCTATTCGAAATCAACGAAGCATTTGCAGCCGTAGCTCTAGCAAGCTCTCAAATTGCGGACCTAGACCCGGAGAAAGTGAATGTCAATGGCGGCGCGGTTGCGCTTGGTCACCCGATCGGGGCGAGCGGTGCCCGGATCATCTTGACACTAGCCCATGAACTGAAACGCCGCGGCGGCGGTATCGGCATTGCATCGATCTGCTCGGGAGGCGGGCAAGGCGATGCCGTCATGATCGAAGTTGAGAAAGACTGAAGGAATCGGGAAAAAAGGGGGAATAAAGTATGAAAATCAAAAAAGTAATGGTCATTGGTGCGGGACAAATGGGCGGGGGCATTGCCCAAGTATGTGCGCAAGCCGGTTTTGAAGTGACATTGAATGATATCAAGGAAGAGTTTTATGATAGAGGACTTGCTGTTATTACGAAAAACTTGTCCCGAAATGTCGAAAAGGGACGGATGACGGAAGACGAGAAAAATGAAGTGCTCGGACGGATCACGAAATCAGTGGATCTGCAAGATGCTTCCGGCGTCGATATGGTCATCGAGGCTGCTGTCGAGAACATGGAAATCAAAAAATCCATCTTTGAGCAATTGGATAAAATTGCGCCGGAACATGCGATTCTCGCAACGAACACCTCTTCATTGCCGATTACAGAAATTGCAGCGGTAACGAATCGTCCGGAAAAAGTGATCGGAATGCACTTCATGAACCCGGTGCCGGTCATGAAACTCGTGGAAATCATCCGTGGCCTTGCAACAGCGGACGAAGTATATCAAGCCGTTGAAGATATGACAGTAAAACTGGACAAAACGCCGGTGGAAGTGAACGATTTCCCTGGATTCGTCGCAAATCGGATTCTTATGCCAATGATCAACGAAGCGATCTATACGCTTTATGAAGGCGTGGCGAAAGAAGAGGCGATTGACGAAGTGATGAAACTGGGCATGAATCATCCGATGGGACCTTTGCAATTGGCGGACTTCATTGGACTCGACACATGCCTCTACATCATGGAAACATTGTACGAAGGGTTTGGCGACTCCAAATACCGCCCATGCCCATTGCTTCGCAAATATGTGAAAGCCGGCTGGCTCGGGAAGAAATCAGGACGTGGCTTCTACGTTTACGAATAAAGGAGAGCAAATGCTATGGATTTACAATTTACCGAAGAACAACTGATGATGCGCGACATGGTGCGGAATTTTGCCAAAACAGAGATTGAGCCGTTTGTTCCCCAGATGGAAGCGGGGGAGTTTCCACACGACATCTTAACGAAAATGGGCGAGCTTGGTCTGATGGGTATTACGGTTCCGGAAGAATACGGCGGATCGGGTATGGATTTTATTTCCTATATTATCGCGATCAACGAACTATCCAAAGTGAGCGCGGTTGTCGGAGTCATCCTATCAGTCCATACTTCGGTCGGAACGAACCCGATCCTTTATTTTGGAAATGAACAGCAAAAGCAAGAGTACGTACCGAAAATGGCGAGCGGCGAATACCTCGGGGCCTTTTGCTTGACCGAACCTTCCGCGGGGTCGGATGCGGGTTCATTGAAAACACGGGCCGTCAAAAAAGACGGACATTATGTGATCAACGGTTCCAAGGTCTTCATTACGAACGGCGGGGAAGCGGATGTCTATATCGTGTTTGCCTCGACGGATCCATTGAAAGGCACGCACGGCGTCACGGCGTTCATCGTCGACAAAGATACACCGGGACTCGTCATCGGAAAAGATGAAGAGAAAATGGGGCTTCATGGTTCACGGACCGTCCAATTGACGTTCGAAGACATGAAAGTGCCGGAAGATAAGGTGCTTGGCGTAGAAGGCGAAGGATTCAAGATCGCCATGGCCAATCTCGATGTAGGCCGGATCGGCATCGCATCACAAGCACTTGGCATTGCGGAAGCTTCATTGGAAGCGGCGACAGGTTACGCGAAAGAGCGTGTCCAGTTCGGAAAACCGATCGCCGCCCAGCAAGGGGTCGGATTCAAATTGGCTGATATGGCCACAGCGGTGGAAGCATCGCGACTGCTTGTCTACCGGGCTGCACAAATGCGGTCGGAAGGGCTGTCATGCGGGAAAGAGGCATCGATGGCGAAACTATTCGCCTCCCAGACGGCGGTCGATTGCTCGATCGAAGCGATCCAAGTGTTCGGCGGATACGGCTATACGGAAGACTATCCAGTGGAGCGTTATTTCCGCGATGCGAAAGTGACGCAAATCTATGAAGGAACGAGCGAAATTCAAAGGCTCGTCATTTCGAAACAATTAACGAAATAATAATAAGCCGGGATGCTAGGTACTACCACAATTCGCAAAGGCGCGAATAGCCGTTAGTACCTGGCACCCTAGACAATTTGAAGACAAGGTGGGGGACAGTATGGATTTCAAATTATCAGAAGAACATGAAATGATTCGGAAAATGGTGCGTGACTTTGCGGAGAACGAGGTCGCACCGACTGCGGCGGAACGGGATGAAGAAGAACGGTTTGACATGGCATTATTTGAAAAGATGGCGGAACTCGGATTGACGGGTATCCCTTGGCCGGAAGAGTACGGCGGCATCGGCAGTGACTATCTTGCCTACGTCATCGCAGTGGAAGAGCTTTCCCGAGTCTGTGCATCGACGGGTGTTACCTTATCGGCTCACACATCCCTTGCAGGTTGGCCGGTTTTCAAATATGGTACGGAAGAGCAGAAGCAAAAATATTTGCGTCCAATGGCGGAAGGAACAAAAATCGGTGCGTACGGTTTGACGGAGCCGGGTTCCGGTTCGGACGCTGGAGGCATGCGCACGACTGCCAAATTGGATGGCGACGACTATGTACTGAACGGATCCAAAATCTTCATTACCAACGGCGGGATTGCGGACATCTACATCGTGTTTGCAGTGACCGATCCGGAATCGAAGCATAAAGGAACGAGTGCATTCATCGTCGAGAAAGACTTTGCAGGCTTCTCCGTCGGAAAGAAAGAGAAGAAGCTTGGGATTCGTTCATCCCCAACAACGGAAATCATGTTCGACAACTGCCGGGTGCCAAAAGAGAACCTTTTGGGTGAGGAAGGAGAAGGCTTCATCATCGCAATGAAAACATTGGATGGCGGCAGGAACGGGATTGCCGCACAAGCTGTGGGGATAGCCCAAGGAGCGCTCGAAGCATCGGCTGATTATGCGAAAGAGCGGGTGCAGTTTGGTAAACCGATCGCAGCGAACCAAGGCGTCGGCTTCAAGCTTGCGGACATGGCGACAGCGGTGGAAGCATCTCGCCTATTGACATACCAAGCAGCTTGGTTGGAATCGAATAACTTGCCATACGGAAAAGAATCGGCCATGGCGAAATTGATGGCCGGAGATACAGCGATGAAAGTGACAACCGAAGCGGTTCAAGTATTTGGCGGTTACGGGTATACGAAAGATTACCCGGTCGAGCGTTTCATGCGCGATGCGAAAATTACGCAAATTTACGAAGGAACGCAAGAAATTCAACGTCTGGTCATCTCCCGTATGCTGACAAAATAAACGGGAGGTTCGTATGGAAAAAAAACTTGTAGTCAAATCGTCCGTCAAAGACGAAAACTTGATAGAAAAACGTCGGGAGCAAATGATCCGGGGCGCCGTCAAGCTGTTTAGGAATAAGGGATTCCATCGGGCGACGACACGGGAAATTGCCAAAGAGGCGGGCTTCAGCATCGGCACGCTCTATGAATATATCCGGACGAAGGAAGACGTCCTTTATCTCGTCTGTGACAATATTTACAATAAAGTGCTCAACCGCCTGAACGGTTCGCTTGATCAGGAAGGGACCGTGGAAGGCATCCGGCTTGCCATCGACAAGTATTTCCACTTAATCGACAATATGTCAGATGAATTCCTCGTTATGTACCAGGAATCCAAATCCTTGCCGAAGGACGCTTTGCGATATGTCCTACAAAAGGAGATGGAAATGGTCGCTCTATTTGAGAACCTATTCAAGGCCTGTGCCCGTTCGGGGGAACTCCGCATCACCGACGAAGAAATCCGGATAGCGGCCAACCACATCGTCGTCCAAGGGCAGATGTGGGCGTTCCGGAGATGGGCTTTCGATAAGGATATGACGATTGATGATTATATCCGTATCCAGACAGATCAATTTTTCAACGGTATCGTACGCGAGCACGAAGAAATCCGTTAGCACGGCAACCTGTTGTGTAAATTGCGCCCGGGTTTGGGCAGAAGGGGTGTATTAATATGGTAACAGCGCCAGTTGAGATTTATAAGCCGAAGCACCATATCCGTTTTGTGACGGCGTCCAGCCTATTCGATGGCCATGATGCCTCAATCAATATCATGCGCCGCATTTTGCAATCCAGCGGGGCAGAGGTCATCCACCTCGGACATAACCGTTCGGTGGAGGAGGTCGTGAACGCGGCCATTCAGGAAGATGTTCAAGGGATCGCCATTTCCTCCTATCAAGGGGGCCATGTTGAATATTTCAAATATATGTATGACCTCCTGCAAGAAAGGGGAGCACCGCATATTCGCATTTACGGCGGCGGTGGCGGGGTCATCATCCCGAAGGAAATCAAGGAACTGCATGACTACGGTGTCGCGTGGATCTTCTCGCCGGAAGACGGCCGCAAAATGGGCCTGCAAGGGATGATCAACCGTATGTTGGAAGAATGCGACTTCCTCACTGAGGCGGACAATGAAATGGCCAACTTGGAAAAAGTGAACACGGATCATCCCGAGATACTGGCCAACTTGATCACCTATGCGGAAGAAAAGCACGGGAAAAACGACCAGCAAGCAGTGCAACTCATTGAGAAAGCGCGGACGCTTACCAAAAATACACCAGTGCTTGGTATCACGGGTACTGGGGGAGCAGGGAAAAGTTCCTTGACCGATGAATTGATCCGCCGTTTCTTACAAGAACTGCCGGATAAGAAAGTGGCCATCCTTTCGATCGACCCGACGAAGCAAAAAACGGGCGGGGCACTGCTCGGAGACCGGATCCGGATGAATGCCATCTTCAATAAGCGGGTATTCATGCGCAGCTTGGCGACTCGTGGTTCCCGTACCGAATTGTCGGGCGCCATCAAAGATGTACTCGATGTCGTCAAAACGGCGGGCTACGACTTGATTGTTGTCGAAACGAGTGGAATCGGGCAAGGGGATGCGGAAGTTACGGAAGTGTCCGATGTCTCGATGTATGTCATGACGAGTGAATTCGGGGCGCCGACGCAACTCGAGAAAATCGACATGATCGACTTCGCCGACTTGATCGTCATTAATAAATTCGAACGCAAAGGATCCGAAGATGCGCTTCGCCAAGTTCAGAAGCAGTATCAGCGCAGCCGTGGCCTTTGGGATAAAGAAATCGATGAAATGCCGGTATATGGTACGATCGCTAGCCAGTTCAATGACAAAGGAACGAATTCGCTATTTGCTGCGATCGTCAACGTGCTGAATGAAAAATGCGGCTTGGATTGGGAAACATCGTATGCCCAATTCATCAAGACCCAAAAACAGAACGTCATCATACCGAACGACCGTCAGCATTATCTAAGGGAAATTGCGGGCACAGTTCGCGATTATCATAAACGATCAGCACAGCAAGTGGAATTCGCACGGCGTTTATTCCAGCTCGAAGGGGCTATGGAAGCAGTAAAAGAGAAAGCGCCGGATGATAAACTGATCGCTTCGTTGCAGTCACTTGCAGACGGGGTGCGGGATGAGCTGACAGCGGAATCGAAGCGAATCATCCAAAACTGGAATACGTTGAAAGAATCCTATTCAGGGGATGAATTCGTCACAAAAATTCGTGACAAAGAGCTTCGTACTGCGCTGACAACAACGAGTTTATCCGGATTGAAAATCCCGAAAGTCGTCCTGCCGAAATTCGAGGACTACGGGGAAATTTTACGATGGGTGTACAAAGAGAATGTACCAGGTTCATTCCCTTACACGGCGGGGGTTTTCCCGTTCAAACGGGAAGGGGAAGATCCGAAGCGTCAATTCGCGGGAGAAGGGACACCGGAACGGACGAACCGCCGCTTCCATTATCTGTCCAAGGACGATGACGCGAAACGGCTATCGACCGCTTTTGACTCGGTCACGCTTTACGGGGAAGACCCGAATGAGCGTCCGGACATTTTCGGTAAAGTCGGTGAGTCGGGCGTCAGCATTTGTACGTTGGATGATATGAAGAAATTGTATGATGGCTTCGATCTATGTGCGCCATCGACTTCCGTCTCAATGACGATTAACGGACCGGCTCCGATCATCCTAGCCATGTTCATGAACACGGCGATCGATCAGCAAATCCGCTTGAAAGAAGAGGAACTGGGGCGCGCTTTGACTGTGGAGGAATTCACGGAAGTGCGGGATGCCACGCTGCAAGTCGTCCGTGGCACTGTGCAAGCCGATATCCTGAAAGAGGACCAAGGGCAGAACACTTGCATCTTCTCCACGGAATTCGCGCTTCGCATGATGGGGGACATCCAGCAGTACTTCATCGACAAAAAAGTGCGTAACTACTACTCGGTGTCCATTTCGGGCTACCATATCGCCGAAGCGGGAGCGAATCCAATTTCACAACTGGCATTCACATTATCCAACGGCTTCACCTATGTCGAATACTACTTAAGCCGCGGTATGAATATCGATGATTTTGCACCGAACTTGAGCTTCTTCTTCTCGAACGGGCTGGATCCGGAATATACGGTAATCGGCCGGGTAGCACGTCGGATTTGGGCGGTTGCCATGCGGGAGAGATACGGGGCGAACGAGCGTAGCCAGAAGCTAAAATACCATGTGCAGACGTCAGGACGCAGCTTGCACGCGCAGGAAATCGACTTTAATGATATCCGTACAACTTTGCAGGCGCTCATGGCTTTGCAAGATAACTGTAACTCGCTCCACACGAACGCGTATGATGAAGCGATCACGACGCCGACGGAAGAATCGGTCCGCCGGGCAATGGCGATCCAGATGATCATTACAAAAGAACATGGCCTGTCCAAAAATGAAAACCCATTGCAAGGTTCCTTCATTATCGAAGAATTGACGGACCTAGTGGAAGAAGCGGTGTTGACGGAGTTCGACCGCCTGAACGACCGCGGCGGCGTGCTCGGATCGATGGAAACCCAATACCAACGGGGCAAGATTCAAGAGGAATCCATGTACTACGAGCATCTGAAGCACTCAGGGGAGCTGCCGATCATCGGGGTGAATACGTACTTGAATCCGAACCCTCCGTCCGAGGAAGATATCGACAATATGGAAATTGCACGCGCGACGAAGGAAGAGAAAGAGTCGCAAATCATCAACCTGCGTGAATTCCAGAATCGTCACGCGGACGAGACAGAGAAAGCCTTGCTCAACTTGAAAGAAACGGCTGTCACGGGCGGCAATATTTTCGCAGCACTGATGGAAACCGTCAAAGTCGCGAGCCTAGGACAGATTACGAATGCACTTTACGAAGTGGGCGGCCAGTACCGTCGCAATATGTAATCGGTGGATGTTGCCAGTCCAAGCGAAAATCCGTGGGAACTTCGTTCTACACGGATTTTTTGTTCTGGCTCGGGACATGATAAAATTGGGTCTATGGGTAGCTCATCGGCCGATGCTTCCACGACTTTTGAACAGCGCGGGGTTTGAATTGCCATATTTCCGTGTAAATGACAGAACTTCCAGCATGCTGTGATTTTCGACTGCAAAAGGCAAGGAGCGCCTTTCCGGCATGTTTTCCGGCGCTTGCCTAGGTGAAGTAGTCGTACAGCGCGTTTAGACCGGGATGTGAGCAAGAGCAAAGCGAGGATATTTCATGGAGGCAGCCAGCTTCCCGACGTTACAGTGCCTTTTGAAACGTTTGAGTACCCATCAATGTCACGGGTGAACCGCCCAACGTCATGGCTCATCCTCGCAACGTTTTGGCCCAGGGTTCCCAACGTTCGGCCCAGGCTCCCGACGTTACCCGAGAACCACTCAACATCATGGCCTAACCTCCTAACGTTTCGACGGTACCTTGCAACGTTTTCATCCAACCTCGCAATATTTCCCGTGAACTTCACAACAGACGAAAGGCCCTCATCCGATGGAAATCTTTTTTCTTATTCAGCTACAGGAGCGCAGTATTTTCCTTTATGAAAATTGCTAAAATTAAATCGAATTCATAGCGTGCGCT
Organism: Sporosarcina sp. FSL W7-1349; assembly: GCF_038003045.1. Classification (NCBI taxonomy): domain Bacteria; kingdom Bacillati; phylum Bacillota; class Bacilli; order Caryophanales; family Caryophanaceae; genus Sporosarcina; species Sporosarcina sp. FSL W7-1349. The sequence continues at coordinate 2,244,042 of NZ_JBBOOK010000001.1, read as the reverse complement.
TGCTTTCTCCATGTATAATGGGGATGACAATGGAAATGGGGTGTTGGCTTGAAGTATACTGTTCATCTAGTGATCATCATTATCCTAGTCATTCTTACTTTCCTACTGTACGGGAATGATTTAGGGGCCATCCCTTTCTTACTTGCGGCAATTTACCTGATTTATATTAGCATCCTGGAATTCCGTCAATTTCGGAGGAGTAAAAGATTGTAGCTAAATCCGGGATTTATTGTATATAATGAGTAGTATGTTTTCCATAGAAAGGACGTGCGTTTGTTGAATATCCGCGAGATGACGAAGGAACAATTGGCAGAAGAATCGATGATTGATATCGTCTACGCCATTTTAACAGAAAGACATGAATCACTTACCTTCCAACAGTTGATGGATGAAATCCGTGATTTGACAGGCATGAGCGAAAGTGAAATGAAGGGTAAATTGCAACAGTTTTATACAGATTTAAATATCGACGGCAGATTCATCGCCATCCACGATAACCGTTGGGGATTACGCGAGTGGTATCCGGTCGAGCAGATTGAAGAGGAGACAGCGCCGGTCGTCAAAGTGCGTAAAAAGAAGAAGAAAAAAGTGCTGGATGATGAGGAAGAGGAACTGTTCGACGAGGAAGATGAGGAAGAGTATGACGATTTGATTGAGGAAGAGGAAGAAGAGGACGATGAAGAGGATCTCGAAGAAGACGAGGAAGATATCATCGAAATCGAAGAAGACCTTCTGGACCCGGATGACGATTTGGAAATCATTCCAGACGATGAGGATCTGGAACTCGACGACGAAGACGAAGAGGAAGAAGATGAATTCGAAGAAGATGAGGAGATTGAAGAATAATCTCTTGACTTCGCACGTAGAACGCTATAAGATTTTACAGGGCTCCTTAAAAGGACACTTGAACCGATGCATATGCGCTCCTCTGGATTTCAGACGGAGCGTTTTTTAATTTTTCATCATAAATTTTGCGAACGGAGGAGTTTGGCATGACAAAGTATATTTTCGTAACTGGCGGTGTCGTTTCATCACTCGGTAAGGGGATTAATGCTGCATCTTTGGGAAGGCTTCTAAAAAGCCGCGGCCTGGAAGTGACGATGCAAAAATTCGATCCCTATATTAACGTCGACCCTCGTATGATGAGTCCTTATCAACATGGCGAGGTATTTGTCACGCAGGACGGAGCGGAGACGGATCTCGACCTCGGTCACTACGAGCGCTTCATTGACATCGATTTGAACAAATACTCGAACGTCACAATGGGCAAAGTCTATTCCTCCGTATTGAAAAAAGAACGGAGCGGGGAGTATATGGGCGCGACCGTCCAAGTCATCCCGCATATTACGAATGAAATCAAAAGTCTCATCAAGCGTGCGGCAAAGGAAACGAATGCGGATGTCGTCATTACGGAAATCGGCGGCAGCGTGGGCGATATCGAATCCCTTCCTTATTTGGAGGCCATCCGTCAAATGAAAACGGATCTCGGCAAAAACGATGTCATGTATATCCACAACACGCTTATTCCGTACCTCCATGCAGCGGGTGAAATGAAAACAAAACCGACCCAGCATAGCGTGAAGGAATTGAGAAGCTTGGGCATCCAGCCAAATATGATTGTCGTGCGCAGTGAATATCCGGTTCCTCAAGAGATGAAAGACAAGATCGCCTTGTTCTGTAACATCAAACCGGAAGAAGTAATCGAGGCATTGGATGCAGAGACATTGTATGAAGTGCCTCTTCGTCTGCATGAGCAGCATATGGACAAGATTGTCGTAGATTTCTTGGGGTTGGAAACGAAAGAGCCGGATCTGACAGACGTGAAGGAACTTGTCCACCTCGTAAAATCATTGTCGAAGAAAGTATGCATCGGCCTAGTCGGAAAATACGTGGAACTGCAAGATGCGTATATTTCAGCGGTCGAAGCGTTACGCCACGCGGGATACCAATTTGACACGGATATCGAAGTGAAATGGATCAACGCGGAAGAAGTGAATGAGGAAAACGTAGCAGAGATTCTGGGAGAGGTCGATGGAATCGTCGTACCTGGCGGATTCGGAGATCGAGGCATCGATGGTAAAATGACAGCTATCCAGTTTGCCCGTACCAACAACATCCCGTTCATCGGAATCGGTCTTGGCATGCAGTTGGCCGCAGTGGAATTCGCACGCAATGTGCTCGGCATGGCAGACGCCCACTCCACAGAATTCAACTTGGATGCTGAATATGCGTTATTTGAAAATCAATCCGATATGACCGAATCCAGTGAATCAGGCGGCCTGATGCGCCTAGGTTCCCATCCATGCAAAGTGAAAGAAGGCACGAAAGCACGCCAAGCATATGGAGAAGAACTTGTCAATGAGCGCCATCGCCACCGTTATGAATTCAACAATGATTACAGAAATCAATTCGAAGAGGCTGGCATGATCATGGCCGGGGTGAGCCCGGATGAGGAGCTCGTAGAAATCATCGAGCTGCAGGATCACCCATTCTTCATCGGCTGCCAATTCCATCCTGAATTCATCTCGCGCCCGACTCGTCCGCAACCATTATTGCGTGATTTTATCGGTGCCGCATTAACCCATCAATCTGAATGACGAAAGAGGCTGTCCAATCGGACTGCCTCTTTAAATATGTGCTCGGCATGGGACGAGTGCTGATACTATGCCCGAAGTGCTGACGGAGTGCTGATAACTTTGCTCAAACGCCGATACTTCACCCGGAGTACTGATAACTTCACGCAAGTGCTGATACTATACCCGGAGTGCTGATATCTCCGTGCAAGTGCCGATACTATACCCGGAGTGCTGATATCTCCGTGCAAGTGCTGATACTATGCTCGGAATGCTGATAACTTCGCTCAAGTGCTGATACCCCGCCCGGAGTGCTGATATCTCCGTGCAAGTGCTGATACTTCACTCGGGGTGCTGATAACTTCGCTCAAGTGCCGATACCCCTCCCGGAGTGCTGATAACTTCACTCAAGTGCTGATACTTCACTCGGAGTGCTGATAACTTCGCTCAAGTGCCGATACCCCTCCCGGAGTGCTGATAACTTCACTCAAGTGCTGATGCTATGCCCGGAGTGCTGATAACTTCACTCAAGTGCTGATACTTCACTCGGAGTGCTGATAACTTCGCTCAAATGCCGATACCCCGCTCGGAGTACTGATAACTTCACGCAAGTGCTGATACTATACCTGGAGTGCTGATATCTCCGTGCAAGCGCTGATACTTCACGCGGAATGCTGATAACTTCACTCAAGTGCTGATACTATGCCCGGAGTGCCGATAACATCGCGCAAGCGCTGATACCCTACCCGGAGTACTGATAACTCCGCCCAAAGCGCTGATATCTCCCAACACTTCATCTCAACTGTTTCATTCACCAAGCATTTCATCATATACCAATTTCACAGCTTCATAAACGAACAAGGCAGCGAGCGCGTGGGGTTGGACGATGCGGTCTCCGTTTTCCCCGGGCAAGAGCCCTTTCATCAATCCAGTGGAAATATACGTATAGGCCAAATCGGCAAGTTCATTGTCCTCATCCGGTTTTTCGGCGGCCAGCGCACCGAATGGAATGAATTGCTCGGCCAGGCGGCGGGCCAGCTCCAAAGCGGCCGGATCCGTTGCGCTGCGTGTCAACAGCCACACCCGATCCGCCGAACTGATAGGCATGTCCGCTTCATAACGCGCCGCCCCGGCGAACGGTTCCACGCCGCGGAGAGCAGTGGCTGTCACAGCACCCATCTCGCCGACTGCCGCAAAAATGACGCGCCCTTCTCCGGCAGTCGCCTGTGCCAACAGACGGGCTGTTTCCTCCATCGCTTCTTCTTCATTTGTCACGATCCGCTGCAGCAGGCCGCTTACTTGTGTCGATAATATTTTCAACCGTCATCACCTCCCCTTCATTATAAAATCATTCAGGAAAATAAACCGGAATTATGATTCAGTCATTCGCCTAGCTGGGGGCAAGTATTTGTATAAAAAATATAGGAAATTTTGATTATTTTATGGTATGCTGATAGGAAAAGTGAGACCGATTATTACAAAACCGAGTAATTTGGACTACGTTTGCTTAGGGAGTCCGTAGGTTTGTAGGAGACAACGACACAACATGAAACAAGTACATCAAGCATCGGGCTTCTATTTGCTACCGATTGTCCTCTCGGTGATTCTGTTCGGATATTTTACGTTCATCATTTTAACGTATCCGATCATTGGATTGAAAGTAGAGGAAGTGGAAGAAGATCGGTGGGAAGTATCCCACGTGGCCAAGAATGGCTGGGCTATGAGCCATGATATTCATCCAGGAGACACGGTACTATTAGTGGATGGAAAATCTCCGGAACGCCATTCTACCGTTTTCCGCTATCACAGGGTGGAAAAAGCGAAAAACATCACATGGACAAGTGAGAGGGAAATTGTAAAAACAGTGGACGTCAAGGAAGCGACGTTTACCGTGGACACTCTTTTTTATGCCATTATTCCAATACTATTTTGTGCGGCCTCCATTTTACTCAGCGTCTTCCTTTACAGGAAAGCCGGAAATGATCAGGCGGCCCGGATCTTAACTTGCTTCCTGCTGTCCATCGGCTTTTTTTATATGAGCCTTTTTGCGACAGAGCGCGCCGATTTAATCGGCAGACTGTTCTTGATCGCTACTGCGTCAAGCTCGCTCATTTTGTTTGCCCATTTTTTGATGGTTTACTTCCGGAAGCTTGGCATGATCTTTCTACATAAAAAAACGTTAATCGTTCTTTATTTGTTGAATGCTTTTTTGGTAATCATCTCAATCAAGAACCAACTAATACATCATACGATTGAGACGAAACGCTACACTGTGGCCTTTTTTTCTGCGCTTACCGTTTTTCTGGCCATTCTGTTGGTCCGTGCCTATTTGAAATATAGGAATACGGAGAGCAGTGCGGTCATCATCATACTCGGAACGACCTTGCTGTTTGCTTTCGGTCCTTCCGTCTTATTTTCTTTGATTCCTATTGTTTTGGTAGACGAAGCATTGATTCCGCTTGAAATTACAACGGCCTTTATTCTTTGTATCCCTTTCATGTTCATTCACTTGCTGCTTTCGAAACAATTATTTGACGTTGAATTTTTCTTAAGCCGGTTAAAATATTATTCAATCATCTCGTTTCCCTACACCGTTTTATCTGGGCTTTTTTTGCTCATCGTCCTGGATATTGAACAATCGCCATTTCTGTTGATACAAGCCTTTTTTCTTTTATTCATTCTCACGACGGTGGCCTTATATATTAAAGAGATGTTAGATTACAAATTACGACATCATTTATTCTCGCAAAAGAATCAGTATGAAGAGAGTATGTATAAGTTTTTTCAGAAAGCGAAAGCGGAAACCGAAGTGTCAAACTTAATCCGCAATTTGATGAATGAAATTCAAAGAGTTCTCGGCATCGGTAAAGTCGAATACTGTGAACTCGTTCGGGTGGACGGCGAGAGCGTGTGGAAAGTCAAAAACCAGAACGGTCTGAGCGAAATTGTTTCCGATGAGGTTGAGAACCGATGCTGGGAAGTGCTTCCGATTGGGTCGCTGACACGGCTTTCCAATCAAACAGCCCTTCTCATCGGAGAGGAATACGGTATAAGACGACTGATTTTATTAGGAGATAAGTCATCAAAAACACGGCTGAACATGGAGGAGAAGATTTGGCTGGAAACATTGGCCTATCTATCCGGTATCCTGCTTGAAAACTTCCAGCTGATTGAAGGATTGGCGAAGCGAATCGAGGAATACAGATTGGAGCATAAGGCGGAAGAGGAGCATCCGCTTTGGCTATCCCGTCTTTTATTTTCGCTGTCGGAAAAAGAGCGTGCAAACTTATCGAATGATTTGCATGATTCCATATTGCAAGACCAGCTTCAACTTCTGAGGGAGATTGATACGCTTATCCTCAATGAACGGAATTTCATTATTAAAAAGGATTTGAGATATGTTAAAGAACGGATGCTCGACATGGTCCATCTGATCCGGGAGACATGTAATGAGCTGCGGCCTCCTTTTTTGAATGAATTGGGGGTGATCCAGTCGATCCAACATTTGGTCGACCAAACGAAACTTCGGTGCGATTTTTTGCTGGAAGCGGAATTGGATCGGAACCTTCAACGGTTGGACCATGAACTTGAGTTGACTTTATACCGCGTCGTTCAGGAACTGTTAACAAATGCTATGAAACATTCCGAAGCGAGCGAAGTGAAACTTTCTTTGCGGAAAGAGGGACCGTTATTGATTTTGGAATACGGTGACAATGGAATCGGGTTGGATCGGAATGATTTGATGGACTCCTTCCAAACGATGGGTCTTTCTGGAATGCGGGAGAGGGTCAGGAGCATAGGGGGGATCATGTCCATTCGTACGGAAAAAGGTGCAGGCTTGGAAGTGCTATTCGAGTGGAGGATAGGAGGGGGCGATGATGGTTAATGTCTTGATAGTGGACGATCACCCTGCCGTCGGTGAAGGGACGAGGACGATGATCGAACAAGAAGCGGATTGGACAGCGACCGTCATGACGGATCCGGAAGAAGCGCTGCAGGAGATTAGCAAGAGGTCATACGATGTCTACTTGATCGATTTGTTCATGCCCTACATCAATGGCATCGAACTGACGAAGCTGATTTTACAGGAAACTCCGGAAGCGACTATCCTCATTTATACGGGGTTCGATTTAGTGACACACTTCAATATGCTTGTCGAAGTAGGGGTGAAGGGCTTCATCAGCAAAACGGCCACCAAGGAACAATTGATAACGGCAATCCGCTGCGCATTGCGGGATGAAGCGGTCCTTCCTGTCCAATTAGTGAAGCAACTCAGGCGGATGGATGCCCTGCCTTCTACGGACGAAGGGCAGTTGAACATGGGCAATGTACTGCTGACGACAAAAGAACAACAAATTGTGACGGGAATTTCACAAGGGTTGACGAACAAAGTGATCGCTGCTCAACTTTCGATGAGTCAACGGACCGTTGAATATCATTTGACGAAAATTTTCACAAAGTTGAAGGTCAGTTCACGGACAGAAGCCTTGCTGAAAGCGAAAGAATACGGACTCCTCTCTGAGCAGGAGATGAGATGAACGAAGACCGGCCGAGTGTCGGTCTTTTGCGTTTAAAGGTTGCGGAAGCTTCGGCATCCGCCATTATTTGTGCAACCAGGCGATTCCATTACCATTTTTCTGAATCAGGAGTAAGGATCTACTTAATGATTCATTTTTAGTATATATTCCAAATAAACCCACATTATTCAGTAATTCTTTTAATCTTATCATCGCAATAGATACCGGCCTTTGCCACAACTTATGATAAAACTTCCAAAACAAGGAATCGATCTTTCTTCTTATCTCCAATTCGAAAAAAGTATACAGGCAATAAGGCCTATCCACGCAATCCCTCCGTAGAAAACCGCAATTCTAATTACGGTGAAAAAGAACAGAATTTATGTAAAAATAGATAATATTATTACGAGTAAAATAATATTAAAATGTAACCTAAATGGTTGTAATGGTTTACAAAAGGATCGCATTAAATTATTTCAAAATATTAACTAAATCGAAGAGCTTTGCTGCAACCGATTTTATTGTTCCTACAAATGAATTGGAAAAGAGTACTAAATCAATTTACTTTACTTAGTTATAGAAGAATGGCCTCCTTGACTAGAAGGAGAAAAATAGGGAACGGGGAAAACGATCACAGAAGTTTCAACCAATCATTTGTCTGGAAATCCATTCACTCCAGTCTTTCTGAAGGGGTACCCCTACTTTCGAAATAAATTTTTACCTTGTAAAAACCTAATGCAAAAGTTGGGAGAGATCCATATCTCCCAAAAAGCGAAGTAGGGAGACATTTGTCGAATTAGTGAAAAGATGGTTTTTTGGGAAATAAAAGAAGGTAAAATCTTTATTCAGTATAATATATATATCTAATACCAATACATGTGAAATAGGGAAGAAGGTTATCATATGAAATCAATTTTAATCGTTGATGACCAGGCAGGCATCCGTCTTCTGCTAGATGAATTGTTCCGTAAAGAGGGGTATGAGACGCGGCTTGCAGGGAATGGATTGGAAGCGATTCAGGCGATACGGGAGAAAATACCCGGATGCATCCTACTGGATACAAAAATGCCGGGGATGGATGGAATCGAAACGTTAGAACAGTTGAAGGTACTTTGTCCTGAAGTGCCGGTTATCATGATGACGGCTTATGAAGAGAGTGAATTGCCACAAGGGTCGGCCCAGCAGGGGAAGATCCTTTATTTTGCCAAGCCTTTTGACATTTATGAAATCCGGGATACGGTAAATGGATTATTTTTAATCAACGAACGTTCAAATCCTGCTGAACAAAAATAAAAGCCAATCGAACCGCGAAGTGTTCGATTTGCCTTAATTTCTGCGCTTTTTGCAGAAATTAAGGCATCATCAGGACGTTGCGTTCTTGGTCGGCTGGCGGATGTCACGGATTTTTTAGGGGAACTGAAGAGGGCAACCTAAGTTCGCCGCATCGTGCGGCGACAGTTGCATGACCGACGTCCTGCGGGCTCAAATTTGAAAAAATCCGGATCGATCATGCCTTGGTGTGATTGATTTTCCTGCACCTAAGGCGGGCAGTGGAAAACGCGAACTGACTTTGATATGATGGAAAAGGGTAAAATGAAGAAAAATCCTAGATATACTGTCCATTTTCATTATCCAGAGGAGGAATTCGCATGGCACTCGTTTCCATGAAAGAAATGATGATCAAAGGGAAAAAAGAAGGTTATGCAATCGGTCAGTTCAACTTGAACAACCTTGAATATACGCAGGCAATCCTGCAAGCTGCACAAGAAGAGCAATCCCCTGTCATTCTTGGGGTCTCGGAAGGTGCGGGACGATATATGGGTGGCTTCACAACAGTCGTCAATATGGTGAAAGGTCTGATGTACGATTACCAGATCACTGTGCCTGTCGCCATCCATCTGGATCATGGCTCCAGCTTTGAGAAATGCAAGGAGGCGATCGATGCGGGATTCACTTCCGTCATGATCGACGCTTCATCTAAGCCGCTTGCGGAAAACATTGAAATTACGAAAAAGGTCGTTGAATATGCTCATGAGCGCGGTGTTTCCGTCGAGGCGGAACTTGGCGTAGTAGGCGGCCAAGAAGACGATGTCATTGCCGACGGAGTCATTTACGCAGACCCGGCGGAATGCAAGGAGTTGGTTGAAAAGACCAATATCGATTGCTTGGCACCGGCGCTTGGCTCTGTGCATGGCCCTTACAAAGGCGAACCGAATCTTGGTTTCAAAGAGATGGAGGAGATTTCGAGCCAATCCGATTTGCCGCTCGTCCTCCATGGCGGAACGGGAATCCCGACAAAAGATATCCAGCGTGCTATTTCACTAGGGACAGCGAAGATTAACGTCAATACGGAAAACCAGATCGAAGGGACGAAAGCGGTCCGCGAAAAACTGGCATCCGACCTGGACGTCTATGATCCGCGTAAATATTTGGCCCCGATGCGGGATGCCATCAAACAAACGGTGATCGCCAAAATGCGTGAGTTTGGAAGTTCCCAAAAAGCATAATACGCAACAAGATGAAAGGAGAAGCATCCGGATCCCCCGGATGGGTTCTCCTTCTTTTCCATACGACCTATTTAGGAGGACATCGCATTGAAGTTTTTTATTGACACAGCCAATTTTGACGAAATTAAAGAGGCGCATAGTTGGGGTATTTTATCCGGCGTGACGACCAATCCTTCCCTCGTAGCGAAGGAAAACGTATCGTTCCATGACCGGTTGCGTGAAATCACAGCATTGGTACCGGGTTCGGTCAGTGCGGAAGTGATTGCGTTGGATGCGGAAGGAATGATCGAAGAAGGACGGGAATTAGCGAAAATAGCGCCGAATATTACGGTAAAGCTGCCGATGACGCCGGAAGGCCTAAAAGCGTGCCGCGTCTTCGCCGATGAAGGCATTAAAACGAATGTCACATTGATCTTCAGTGCAAACCAAGCACTCCTGGCAGCGCGTGCAGGAGCAACTTACGTATCCCCGTTCCTTGGTCGACTCGATGACATCGGGCATGATGGTATGGCTCTGATCAGCACAATCGCGGATATTTTCACCATCCATGACATCCAGACGGAAATCATAGCAGCCTCTATTCGCCACCCGCAGCATATTACAGACGCTGCTTTGAACGGCGCCCATATCTCTACAACACCATTCAAAGTACTACAGCAGCTTTTCAACCATCCTCTTACAGATAAAGGGATCGAAGCATTCCTGGCGGATTGGGAAGCTAGAAAGAACAAGTGACGTGCCAAAGGAGACCGAAATGGACGTTTATAAAATCAAAGGCGGCAACCCTCTACGCGGGACGATCAAAGTGAGCGGCGCAAAAAACAGCGCCGTCGCCCTGATTCCCGCTTCGATTTTGGCAGACTCGACGGTAACCATTGAAGGACTTCCGGAAATTTCCGATGTCCTGACATTGCAAGCCCTCCTAGAAGATATCGGAGGGAAAGTGTATTTTGACGCCGGAACGATGACGGTCGATCCATCCGAAATGGTATCGATGCCGCTTCCGAACGGCAACGTGAAAAAGCTTCGTGCCTCCTATTACATGATGGGGGCGATGCTTGGACGATTTAAAAGTGCAGTGATCGGACTTCCGGGCGGATGTCACTTGGGCCCCCGTCCAATCGATCAGCATATTAAAGGGTTTGAAGCGCTCGGTGCCAAAGTGACGAACGAGCATGGCGCCATCTACTTGCGCGCTGAGGAATTGCGCGGCGCGAAAATTTATTTGGACGTTGTAAGCGTAGGAGCGACGATCAACATCATGCTGGCAGCCGTCTTGGCGAAAGGTCGGACGACAATCGAAAACGCTGCGAAGGAACCGGAAATCATCGACGTAGCGACCTTATTGTCCAATATGGGAGCCAATATTAAAGGGGCCGGCACGAATGTCATCCGGATCGAAGGGGTTGAGAGACTGCATGGCACAAAGCATACGATCATCCCCGACCGGATCGAAGCCGGCACGTTCATGATCATGGCAGCTGTAGCGGGCGATGGAATAACGATCGACAACGTCATCCCGCTGCATGTTGAATCCTTGACGGCTAAATTACGGGAAATGGGCATAGATGTCCGTGAAGGGGAAGAAAAGATCTTCATTCCCAAAGCTCCCGACTTGCGTGCGGTCGATGTTAAAACGCTTGTCTACCCCGGTTTTCCGACGGATCTCCAGCAGCCATTCTCCGTCCTGCTTACGCAGGCCGCCGGAACTTCCGTCATTACGGACACCGTCTATTCGGCAAGATTCAAGCAGTTGGATGAATTGCGGCGGATGAACGCCGATGCCCGGGTCGAAGGTCGATCGGGTATCTTGAACGGGCCGACGCCATTGCAAGCGGCGACTGTTCGTGCTTCGGATTTGCGGGCAGGGGCAGCCCTTGTCATCGCAGGTTTGATTGCGGATGGAGAAACGGAAGTCCAGGAAATCCAACATATCGAAAGAGGCTATAGCAATCTGATTGAAAAGCTTCGGGGAATCGGGGCCGATATCCGGAAGGAAAGCATCACCCAAACCGCCGTCGTGGGCGAATGAAACCGCATGGCGTTTTCGGAGAATGTGTTATAATTGATTGAAGAAGCAAATCTTACGGAAGAAATTGGTCAGAGGAACCAAACTCATGGCTGAACCCGTAACACAGGAGGAACTTGAATGGAACGCAGTTTATCGATGGAATTGGTTCGAGTCACAGAAGCAGCTGCCGTATCGGCGGCCCGCTGGATGGGACGCGGATTGAAAAATGAAGCGGATGACGCCGCGACTACAGCGATGCGCACCGTCTTCGATACAATCCCGATGCAAGGCGTCGTCGTCATAGGCGAAGGGGAGATGGATGAAGCACCGATGCTTTATATCGGTGAAGAACTCGGAACTGGCCAAGGACCAGCCGTGGACGTAGCCGTCGACCCGCTGGAAGGTACGAATATCGTGGCAGCAGGCGGCTGGAATGCGCTGGCAGTCATCGCCATTGCGGACGAAGGCAACCTCTTGAATGCGCCGGATATGTATATGAATAAAATTGCGGTCGGTCCGGAAGCGGTCGGGAAAATCGATATCGATGCGTCCGTCACAGATAACCTGCTAGCCGTAGCAAAAGCGAAAAACAAAAATATCGAAGATGTGGTGGCGACTGTCCTCAATAGGGAACGCCATGCCAAAATCATCGAAGAAATCCGTGCTGCCGGAGCTCGCATCAAACTGATCAATGACGGGGATGTAGCGGCTGCCATCAATACAGCATTTGACGAAACAGGCGTGGATATCCTCTTCGGTTTGGGAGGCGCACCGGAAGGCGTCATTGCAGCTGTTGGACTGAAATGTCTCGGCGGGGAAATTCAAGGCCGTCTCGTGCCATCCAATGACGAAGAAGCGGAACGTTGTAAGAAAATGGGGATCGATGTGAGTAAAGTGCTTCGCATGGAAGACCTGGTGAAAGGCGACGACGCGATCTTCGCTGCGACAGGTGTGACAGACGGCGAATTGCTCCGCGGTGTACAATTCAAAGGTTCCTATAGTGAAACACATTCACTTGTCATGCGGTCCAAGTCGGGGACGATTCGATTTGTCGAAGGCCGCCACAGCATGAAGAAAAAACCTCTACTCGTCATGCAGGATTGATTTACCTCAGCGCCCGGCTTACCCGCCGGGCACCTTCTACCTTGGAAAATCGGACGACCTACCTTTTTGAACACAACCTCAAATGCAATCCATTAAGATAAAGCGTGGTGCCATTCTATGACAATGATTACGATATCGGCGCTGGAAAATATGACATTGAAAGAGTTATATTCCCTCGCGAAACAATACAAGATTTCTTACTATAGCAAATTAACAAAAAAAGAATTGATCTTCGCCATCCTGAAATCGAGGGCGGAGCAGGAAGGCTATTTCTTCATGGAAGGTGTCCTGGAGATTATCCAGTCGGAAGGGTACGGATTCCTGCGGCCGATTAACTATTCGCCGAGCTCGGAGGATATTTATATTTCCGCTTCGCAAATCCGCCGCTTCGACTTGCGGAATGGTGATAAAGTGACCGGGAAAGTGCGACCGCCGAAAGAATCGGAACGTTACTACGGCTTGCTCCATGTGGAAGCAGTCAACGGCGAAGACCCGGAGGTCGCTCGGGAACGGGTACATTTCCCGGCCTTGACGCCACTTTATCCAGATCGGCATATTAAGCTGGAAACAAGTCCGACCAAATTATCCACACGGATCATGGACTTGGTATCACCGGTCGGTTTCGGGCAACGGGGCTTGATCGTCGCGCCGCCGAAAGCCGGTAAAACGATGTTGTTGAAAGAAATCGCCAACTCCATTACGACGAATCATCCGGAAACGGAACTGATTGTCCTATTGATCGACGAGCGGCCGGAAGAGGTAACGGACATCGAACGATCCGTCAAAGCAGATGTCGTCAGTTCGACGTTTGACGAAGTGCCGGAAAACCATGTGAAAGTGGCGGAGCTCGTATTGGAACGGGCGATGCGCCTCGTCGAGCATAAGCGTGACGTTGTCATCCTAATGGATTCTATCACTCGGTTGGCGCGTGCATATAACTTAGTCATCCCGCCAAGCGGTCGGACGTTATCCGGGGGGATCGACCCGGCTGCATTCCATCGTCCGAAGCGATTTTTCGGAGCGGCTCGTAATCTAGAAGAAGGCGGTAGTTTGACAATCCTCGCAACCGCTTTGATCGATACGGGCTCCCGCATGGACGAAGTCATTTATGAGGAGTTTAAAGGGACAGGCAACATGGAACTTCATTTGGACCGTCACCTGGCAGAACGCCGGGTATTTCCGGCGCTCGACATCCGCCGCTCGGGAACGCGAAAAGAGGAGCTGCTCATTCCGGCCGAACAGTTGGAGAAGCTATGGGCCATCCGCAAAACGTTCTCCGATGCGCCTGATTTCGCAGAGCGTTTCCTGAAAAAACTTCGCCAGACAAAGACGAACGATGAGTTTTTCGACGTGTTGAATGAAGAGATGAAAGCGCACCGGAAAGGCAAAGGCCTTTTGTAATGTCGTCGAGAAGGGAAGTACGGAAGCCCGGGCTTTACGGGCGTGCCACGCTTTCTTAAATGGGCGATAAAAATGGTTGCGGAATCCACCGAGATTTGCTATAATGCTTTAGGTATGGTATATACCATCATCTGCTGCATATACGACTGGCAGATCCGGGTCGTGTAAGGCATCAGTCTTATATAACAACTCTGTTCCAGATGGTTCAGGGCGAGAGGAGAGAGATTGATGAAAGCAGGAATTCATCCAGCTTATAAAACAGCAACTGTTACTTGTTCATGTGGCAACACATTCGAAACAGGTTCTGTTAAAGAGGACATCCGCGTGGAAGTTTGCTCAGCATGCCACCCATTCTACACTGGACGCCAAAAATTTGCTGCAGCGGACGGCCGTGTCGACCGCTTCAACAAAAAATATGGCCTCAAAGAAGAAGGCCAAGAGTAAGCTTTTCACATACCCGTCAGGTGCCAACGCGCCTGGCGGGTATTTCATTTTCTGATGGCGGCGGGAGGAAACATTCATGGCCCGGCCGGACTGTCATGGGGAAAAGTGGAACTGTCATGGCGAATGGGAGAACTGTAAGGGCTCGGGTGAAAACTGTCATGGCTCAGTCGAATTGTCATGGGGAAAAGTAGAACTGTCATGGCAAATGGGAGAACTGTGAGGGCTCGGACAGAAACTGTCATGGCCCGGTCGAATTGTCATGGGGAAAAGTAGAACTGTCATGGCAAATGGGAGAACTGTAAGGGCTCGGGTGAAAACTGTCATGGCTCAGTCGAATTGTCATGGGGAAAAGTAGAACTGTCATGGCAAATAGGAGAACTGTGAGGGCTCGGACAGAAACTGTCATGGCCCGGCCGGATTGTCATGGGGAAAAGTGGAACTGTCATGGCGAATGGGGAAACTGTGAGGGCCCGGTCGAAAACTGTCATGGCTGTACTGATTATGAAAGCATTGGTTTGAGAAAAGGCGTTTTGTGAAGTGGTAGTCCAGATCGGGTGTGCGAATTGGAGTGTTATTTGGCATTCTGGTCTTAATACATAGACATCGCAAAGTTATTAATTGCAGAAAACGAAAGGGGGAACCCTACATGTACGTCACGATGCAGGGCGGATGGATTGAGGTCATTTGCGGGAGCATGTTTTCAGGAAAGTCCGAGGAATTGATACGGCGTGTAAGGCGCGCGCAGTTTGCCAAGCAGAAAATTGCGGTGTTCAAACCGGAAATCGATGACCGGTATAGCGAAGAGGCAGTGGTCAGCCATAATGGGACGACCGTCATTGCCAATCCGGTTGCAAGTTCAAGCCATATTGAAGAGTTTGTCACCGAAGATTATGACGTCATCGCCATCGATGAAGCGCAGTTTTTTGACGAAGGCATTGTCGATACGGTGATGGAGTTGGCCGATCGAGGTTTCCGCGTCATTATTGCGGGGCTGGATCAGGATTTCCGCGGTGAACCGTTTGGACCGATGCCGCGTCTTATGGCAGTTGCGGAACATGTCACTAAATTGCAGGCCGTCTGCACGGTATGCGGATCGCCCGCAAGCCGAACCCAGCGGCTGATCGACGGCACACCCGCCGGTTACGATGATCCTGTCATTTTGGTCGGTGCTTCTGAAGCATATGAGCCCCGCTGCAGATTACATCATGAAGTCCCGAAAGGCATCAGCGTTAATCCTTTGTCTAAAGAATAGAAAGTGCATCCCGTCCGGCGGTCGCCGGGCGGTTTTTTTGTATGGCGGGAACGTTTCGAGGTTTGGGTGTGAATGTTGTGAGGTGGGCCTCAAATGTTTAGAAGTCCCAGTGAAACATTGTGAAGTGTGTAAGAAACGTTTCAAAGATCGCCTGAAACATTGTGAGGTGGTGAAAACGTTTTGAGGTCAGAGTAAAATGTTGTGGGATGGGAGTGAAACATTTCGAGGTAGAGATAAAACGTTGTGAACTGAGCGAAAAATGTTTAGAAGTGTCCAATCGTTTTGAGGTTTGTTGAAAATGTTGTGAGGCTGTCCTAAAATGTTTCGAGGTTCAGGGGAAACATTGTGAAGTGTGTAAGAAACGTTTCAAAGATCGCCTGAAACATTGTGAGGTGGTGAAAACGTTTTGAAGTCAGGGTAAAATGTTGTGGGATGGGAGTGAAACATTTCGAGGTAGAGATAAAACGTTGTGAACTGAGCGAAAAATGTTTAGAAGTGTCCAATCGTTTTGAGGTTTGTTGAAAATGTTGTGAGGCTGCCCTAAAATGTTTCGAGCAGGAATAAAACGTTATGAACTAATCCAAAAACATTTAGAAGTGCCTAGCCGTTTCGAGGTTGAGTGGAACTGTTGTAAGGTAACATCGAAACGTTTTAAGGTTCAGCCGCACATTGTGAGGTATAGCGGAATGCTTTGAAGCACAGCGAGGTCCCAGCTGGGATCTGAGCCGGGATCCCAATCATATACAATGTCCGCCCTGAATCTGTTGCAGCTCCACTCCTACGCCCCCAGTTCCAAAGAAACCACTGTATTTCCCCCCGCGTTTCCCGTACAATGAACGTACAAAACAGTCCTAAAGATGAGGTGTGCAAGAATGTTTGAGAGGCTGCAGGCAGTGGAGGATCGATATGAGCATCTGAATGAGTTGCTGAGTGATCCTGAGGTGGTTAGTGATATGACGAAGCTTCGGGAGTATTCGAAAGAGCAGTCGGGATTGCAGGAGACTGTGGAGACATATCGCTCTTATAAACAAGTGAAATCCGAGTTGGATAGTGCTAAAGAGATGTTGCAAGAATCGCTCGATGACGATATGAAAGAGCTGGTCAAGCTGGAAGTGGCGGAGCTTTCCGATCGAATAGAGGAATTGGAGGGCCAGTTGAAATTATTGCTTGTGCCGAAAGATCCGAACGATAGTAAGAACGTTATTATGGAGATCCGTGGGGCAGCCGGCGGAGATGAGGCGGCGCTGTTTGCGGCGAGCCTGTTCCGCATGTACAGCCGGTATGCGGAGCACAACAACTGGAAAATTGAAGTGATGGATTCCTCGCCGACTGAGCTGGGCGGTTTCAAGGAGATCATTTTCCTTGTCAATGGTGCGGGGGCCTACTCCAAACTGAAGTTTGAGAATGGGGCGCACCGGGTTCAGCGTGTGCCGGAAACTGAATCGGGTGGGCGGATTCATACGTCCACCGCGACGGTTGCTTGCTTGCCGGAAGCGGAGGAAGTCGAAATCGACATCCATGAGAAAGATATCCGGACAGATACGTTTGCCTCGTCCGGTCCCGGGGGGCAGTCCGTCAATACGACGATGTCCGCGGTTCGCTTGACGCATCTTCCGACGGGCATCACGGTATCTTGCCAAGACGAAAAATCGCAAATTAAAAATAAAGAGAAGGCGATGAAAGTGCTGCGTGCCCGGATTTACGACAAATTCACCCGGGAAGCGCAGGCGGAATACGATGAAAAGCGGAAATCCGCCGTTGGGACAGGAGACCGTTCCGAACGGGTGCGCACGTATAATTTTCCGCAAAACCGAGTGACGGACCACCGCATCGGTTTGACAATCCAAAAATTGGATCAAATTATCGAAGGAAAACTCGACGAAGTCATCGATGCACTCATCATGGAGGAGCAGGCGTATCGTCTGGAAAGCTTGGATCGCCATGACTGAGAAAATCCACGAGGCGCTGCATCGCGCCTCTTCTTTATTGGAAGTGCGCGGGCTCGAACCGAATACTGCGCGTCTGTTAATGGAGTCGGTGACTGGGAAAAGGGGCGCTGCACTACTCGCAGATTTACGCGAACCATTGACCCCTGGGCAACATGAAATGTTTTGGAATCAAACCGAAGAACTGCTCACGGGAAAACCCGTCCAATATATTATCGGCGCCGAAGATTTCTATGGGCGCTCATTCCGTGTCAATGAACATGTCCTCATTCCGCGACCGGAGACGGAAGAACTTGTGCTGGGGGCAATCCAACGTGCCCGTTCGCTCTTCGGCGACCAAGCGATCTGGGTGGCGGATATCGGCACCGGTAGCGGCGCAATTGCCGTCACGTTCAAAAAGGAGTGGCCCGAAGCGATCGTGAGCGCAACGGATATTAGCGAGGAAGCGCTCGCCGTAGCGGCAGAAAATGCAGTTCGTCATGGGGCAGATGTGACGTTCCTGCAAGGCGACATGGCGGAACCGCTCGCCGGTCGAAAATGGGATATCATCCTCTCCAATCCTCCGTATATCGCTATAGGGGAGGCCGAGCAAATGTCGGCAACCGTCCTCGATCATGAACCGCATGGCGCTTTATTCGCGGAAGAGGAGGGGCTGTTCTTCTACCAGAAGCTTGCCGAAACTTTGCCTCCGTTAATGAAGACGCCCGGTTTGATCGGATTGGAAATCGGCCATTTGCAAGGGTCCGCTGTTCGCCGCCTGTTCGAAAAAGCGTTCCCTGGGGCGGCGGTCGAAGTGGAGAAAGATATTAACGGCAAGGATCGGATGATATTTTGCAAGATTGGTGAATAGATTTCTCCTCCCCTGGTAACAATGCAGGTAGGAGGGGAACGATATGTTGCCAGATTACGTGATTACGAGAAAGAAAACAATTGTGGATAAAATTTTGCCATTCATCGAGATGATTCTTCTGCTCATCATCGTCCAAGCAGCCATCGCCTTATTGACGATGGCGCCGGAAGAGGAAGAGACAATTCGGTTCCGGGTGTTGGCTCATTCCGATGCGCCCGCTGACCAGCACGTCAAGCAGGAGATTCAACAGTCGATTGCACCTTTGATTGAGCAGGCGCTAGCTTCGTCCGGTTCGAAGGCGGAGATTGTGGATAACTTGGAAGCGGTGGAACATGAGATTGTGGCCATTGCCGACAGTTTGGCGGGAGGCCGTGATATTTCCTTTGTCAGGACGGATGCCCTGTTTCCGCCGAAGCGTTCAGGCTACTTCATTCACCCACAGGCGCGATACGATGCCTATATTTTGACGATTGGCAGCGGGCGTGGGGATAATTGGTGGTGTGCATTATTTCCAAAAGTCTGTTTTCCAGACAAAGAGAAAGAGGATGAAAAGGTTAAATTCTTCATCTGGGAGTGGATAAAAAAGCTGTTTGATTAAATTTATCAACAAAAAATGTGGATAAGTTGTTGAAGATGTGCATAAAAGGGGGTTTATTGAATGGAAACGATCCTCATTTCCGTGGATAACTCTATGGATAATGAAAATATTTATAAACAAGCTGTGGATATATTGAAAAAGGGGGGCGTCGTCTCTTTTCCGACCGAGACAGTATACGGACTTGGTGCCGTGGCAACGGACGAAGCGGCCGTGCGGAAAATTTTCGAAGCCAAAGGGCGGCCCTCCGACAATCCGCTCATTGTACATATTGGCAATGCTGAAGAGGTCGAGAAGTTTGCGACCGGCATTACGGCTGATGCGAAAAAGCTTATGAAAGCATTTTGGCCGGGCCCCCTCACCTTGGTGTTTGAAATGAAACCTGGACAGATTGCGCCGAATGTGACGCCGGGTGTGGAGACGGTCGGCATCCGGATGCCCGATCATCCGGTAGCGATCCGTCTATTGCGTGCGCTGGGCGAGCCGGTAGCTGCGCCAAGTGCAAACCGGAGCGGCAAACCGAGTCCAACGGAAGCAACTCATGTGTTGGATGATCTGGATGGGCGGATTCCAATGATTCTGGACGGGGGACGGACGGGAGTCGGCGTCGAATCTACAGTTCTTGACATGACCACAGTACCACCGACCATTTTAAGACCGGGAAATACAACGCAGGAAATGATCGAGGAAGTGATCGGCCCGGTTCAAAACGAGGTCGGTGAAATCGAAAAGGCTCCCCGTTCTCCAGGGATGAAATATACTCATTATGCCCCCGACGCCCCTTTATTCGTCATTCATCCAGATGGTCGGAAATTGGAGGTGGCGATCCAAACTTTGCAAAGCGAAGGGAAGAAGGTCGCGGTCGTTGGTCCGGATGAAATGCAAACGGATGCGGCGGATTGGTATTTTTCCATCGGTTCGCTGCATAATCACGAAGCGATGGCGTCCAATTTATATCGGGCGCTCCGCCAATGCGATATGACGAAAGCGGACATCATCCTCGCCGTGGAGACTGATTTGAGCGGGGTCGGAGTGGCCGTGATGAACCGCCTAATAAAAGCGGCGGATGGAAAACAATATAGCGATCGAACTGAATGATCGAATATGTATGACCTCCTTGGCATCCGCATAAGATGGACGGATGTGGTTTGCAAGGAGGTTTTCAATTGGCGGAACTTTTCGCGGCGGGTGTGACGACTCTTGACATTATAATCGTCTATGCGCTCTTACAAGTGAGGCGGGGTAGAATGTTCCTCGCATTGTGGACAGCTTTTCTCAATACTGCACTCCCTTTCATCGGTTACGGGATGGGGGAGTTTTCGGCGCATCTCTTTTCGGAATGGAGCAGTTTGCTTTCCGGCGTCCTGCTGGCGTTGATCGGCCTGCATATGCTTCTCCAAGATGATGGCGGTCCACAGGCGAAACAAGTGCACCCATTCCTAGTCGCCCTGGCGGTGAGTCTGGATTCCTTTTCGGTCAGCGTTTCTTTTGGTATGCTTCAAATGAATAAATTTCTATTTATTGCTGCCTCCGGATTCTTCTCCCTTTTTTTTGCTTATGCCGTTCTCGTATTACGGACCAAGCTTGGTATAAAAAATGGAAGAGTTCTAAGGATTATAGCAGGGTCTGTTTTGACGATTATGGGGATTATGTCTTGTTTTAGTTGAAAATATCTATTCCTTAATTCATAAAGATTCGTTATTCTTAAGAGAGATGGTGATTTTGGATGAACATTTACATGATTTGTACTGGAAATACATGCAGAAGTCCGATGGCAGAAGCAATTTTACGAGCAAAAGAATTGGAAGGCGTAGAAGTCCGGTCGGCGGGAATCCATGCGATGGATGGAGCTCCAATCTCTTCGAATGCCCAGCAATTGATCGAAGAAGCGGGTATGCCGTATACGCCGGTTTCCCATTCGTTATCGGAAGAGAATTTGGATTGGGCGGATGCTGTGTTGACGATGACGGGGGCGCATCGATCGGTATTGCACGAAGCTTATCCGGCCTTGTCACATAAGATTTTCACAATCAAAGAATTTGTACGACCTGATGCAATGGAAGATGTGCAAGATCCATTTGGCGGAAGTCTGGAAATCTATCGCCGCACATTCGAAGAGTTGGTGCAAATTATGGACGAGCTGGAGCGGAAATTGACGGAGGGATGAAAATGAAGAGAAACGGGAAAAAATTTGGGTTACGAAAGAAATTGGTCCTTTTTGTAGCAATTTTGGCTATCATCACTTATTCCACAAGCGCATTTTTCATCTACGTGCTGCAGCCAAATTTCTTCCCGGACTTTGAACCGTTCTGGTTTGCGATCATGACGTTCGCCATGGGGATTGCGTGGTCGGCCATTTTGGCGGCCGTATTCGGCACGATATTAACGAAAGCACTGCAGAAGTTGGAGGAAGCGGCCATTCAAGTCGCGGAAGGGAAACTTGCGACAGAGGTCGAGCTGCCGAAGACGTCAGATGAAATCCGCTCTGTGGCAGAGGCATTTTTCCAAATGCTTGAGAACTTGCGGACGATTGTTGGCCAAATCGAGGAGAACTTCAAGCAGACAGCGAGTACGGTCGATCATTTATCCATAGAGACAGGCACTGCTGCAAGACAGGCGGATGCTGTCGCCATGACGATCATGGAGATTTCGTCCGGTGCCGAGGAGTCTGCAGCCTCCATCCAAGAAACGGCGGAAGCGATTGAAGAAGTCCGGGTGCTGGCTGTCGAAGTGAATGGCAGAGCGGAAAGTTCCAAGATTCAATCGCAAGAGATGTTAGCGGAATTAACCCATACGACAGCTACATTCCGTTCCTTGGTGGAAGGGATCCGCAACATGGCGGACCGGAGTGAATTATCACTTGGAACCATCCGCCAGTTGGACGACAATGCGCAAAAAATCGGTGAGATCGTTCAACTGGTCGGCAACATCGCAGCGCAAACGAATCTTCTTGCTTTGAACGCGTCCATTGAAGCGGCGCGGGCGGGCGAGCATGGGAAAGGCTTTGCGGTTGTAGCGGAAGAGGTCCGGGTGCTGGCGGATGAAAGTGCAAAAGCCGTCCAAGGTATTTCTACATTAGTCTCCACAATCCAGACAGATGTCACGAAAGTTGTCCAGGAAATTGAGGAGCAGGTCAGAACGGCAGTCATCGAAGCCGAACGGGCGAATGAGACAAGCAGTGACATGGAAGCGATGACCGGTAAAGTGAATGGCATGGCGGATTCTGTAGTAGAGATCACCAAATTCGTCGAGAACCAGCTTGCCAGCATCGAAACGACAGCGCGCCAGTCCAGGGAGGTGGCTGCCATTGCTGAAGAGACATCAGCCGGGGCAGAAGAGGTTAGAGCTGCCACGGAAGAACAAGTGCAGTCCATCGAAAAAGCAGATGAAATTGCAGCTCATTTGAAAAAACAAGCAGAAGGTCTTTACGAAGTCATCAAACAATTCGATCGAAATGATGATAATTTCGGAAAACACAACCGGTAAATTCAACTGGGTTGTGTTTTTTTTGTCGAATTGGTGGTAGAATGTTTGTGAGTATATTACGAAAAGAGGGACGCAGTGAAAATCGCGATTTCTTCAGATCATGGCGGCAATAATTTGCGCCGTGAGATCATTCAATTACTGGTTGAGATGAACATCGAATATGTTGACTTCGGACCAGATTCGGAGGATTCTGTCGATTATCCGGATTTTGCCGAACCGGTCGCCACGGGAGTCGCCCTAGGGAACTTCGACCGTGGCATTCTGATTTGCGGAACCGGAATCGGCATGTCCATTGCTGCAAATAAAGTGAAAGGCATCCGTTGCGCGCTAGTCCATGACGTGTTCAGTGCCAAAGCGACACGTCAGCATAACGATTCGAACGTGCTGGCGATGGGAGAGCGGGTCATCGGTCCTGGATTGGCACGGGAAATCGTGTCGACTTGGCTGAAAACGCCTTTCGAAGGCGGGCGTCACGAGCGTCGGATTGGCAAGCTGATGGAGCTCGAGGAGTAAGGAAGGCAGGTGTCGAAAGTGGATGCTTTACATTTATGGAAGCTTCAACTGGAACAACTGTTAGATGAAATGGCCGAACAAGCCCCGCCTGCGCGCGGTACGTTTTTCGTCATCGGCTGCTCTACTTCCGAAGTGGCCGGTAAACGGATCGGAACGGGCGGCGCCTTGGAAATCGGAGAGGCATTTTTTGGCCCGTTGCAGGCATTCGCCAAAAAGTACGGAGTGCATCTCGCATTTCAAGGATGCGAGCATATTAACCGAGCTTTGACGGTTGAACGGAAGGCGAGCGAGAAATTCGAACTTGACCCGGTGT
Source organism: Sporosarcina sp. FSL W7-1349 (assembly GCF_038003045.1). NCBI lineage: Bacteria > Bacillati > Bacillota > Bacilli > Caryophanales > Caryophanaceae > Sporosarcina > Sporosarcina sp. FSL W7-1349. Next base: position 2,220,530 of record NZ_JBBOOK010000001.1, on the reverse strand, counting down.
CGGTCATTCCGGTCGTCCGGGCGGGCGGGTCCATGTCGGCCTATGCCTATCAACATTTGGAAGATCCGGTCGTCGTGGAATCCCTCCGTGCCCACGCGGGGATAGACATTGGACAGACGATGATCGGCATGCACCTGCGGCCGGTAGCCGTCCCGATCCGGACATCCATCCGGCAAATCGGCGACGCGGTCGTCACCATCGCAACAACCCGGCCGAAGCTGATCGGCGGGGAACGAGCGGTTTATCGGATCGAATAAAAATAAGGTTTTCATTCGACCCAGTGCACTACTATAAAAAATAAAGGGGAAATAGTACATGGATTTAAGCAACGTACAACGGAACGACGCGGCTGTATATGAGGCAATCATGGCCGAGAAAAATCGTCAAAATTCCAACATCGAACTGATCGCCTCCGAAAACTTCGTCACAGAAGCGGTTATGGAAGCACAAGGCTCCTACTTGACGAATAAATATGCGGAAGGCTACCCAGGCCGACGCTATTATGGTGGCTGTGAGCATGTCGACGTTGTCGAAAACATCGCCCGCGACCGCTTGAAAGAGATTTTTGGAGCAGCGTACGCGAACGTCCAACCGCACTCCGGTGCACAGGCGAACATGGCTGTGTATTTCACAGTGCTGAAACCAGGTGACACAGTGCTGGGCATGAATCTTTCCCACGGCGGCCACTTGACGCACGGAAGCCCGGTCAACTTCTCAGGTGAATTGTACAATTTCGTAGAATATGGTGTAAGCAAAGAAGACGAGCGCATCGACTATAACGATGTCCGTGAAAAAGCGTTGGAACATAAACCAAAAATGATCGTGGCAGGCGCAAGTGCGTATCCACGTGAAATCGACTTCGCGAAATTCCGTGAAATTGCGGATGAAGTCGGCGCTTATCTATTCGTCGACATGGCCCATATCGCAGGTCTTGTTGCAGCGGGCGAACACCCGAACCCAGTGCCGCACGCGCACTTCGTTACGTCCACAACACATAAAACATTGCGCGGACCACGCGGCGGTCTGATCTTGGTAAATGAAGAATTCGCGGAAGAATTCGGCCGGAAACTCGACAAATCGGTATTCCCGGGCATCCAAGGCGGCCCGCTCATGCACGTCATCGCAGCGAAAGCCGTGGCATTCGGAGAATTACAACAACCGGAATTCAAAGAGTACGCCAAACAAGTGAAACGCAATGCGAAAGCACTTGGCGAAACATTGGTCGCAGAAGGCGTCGATATCGTCTCCGGCGGTACGGACAACCACTTAATTCTATTGAAATTGAACTCGCTCGAGATCACAGGGAAAGTCGCAGAGCACGTGCTGGATGAAGTCGGCATCACAGTGAACAAAAACACTGTCCCATTCGATACTGAAAGCCCATTCGTCACATCGGGTATCCGGATCGGTACGCCAGCCGTCACAACACGCGGATTCAAAGAAGAAGAAATGAAAGAAGTCGGCCTCATCATCGCCAAACTTCTCAAAAACCACGAGGACGAAGCAGTCAAAGAAGAAGCACGCCAACGCGTCGCTGCCCTCACTGCCAAATTCCCACTATACAGCTAATGAGAAACCGCCCGGGCTACGCCCGTGGCGGTTTTTCTTTTGGGCGCGGCGGATAGGGGATTGCTCATAACTGGGGCTTCGCTCATAAGTGGTGGCTTGGCGCTTATAACAGCGGGTGCCGCGCTCATAAGAGGTGGCCTTGCGCTTATAACAGCGGGTGCTACGCCCATAAGAGGTGGCCTCGCGCTTATAACAGAGAATGTTGCGCTCATAAAATCGTATTCGTCGCTCATAACATTATGTCCCGTGCTGATAACTTGGGCCAAGTGTCGATAACTTCGCGCCAGTGCTGATAACTTCGTGCCAGTGCTGATAACTTGGGTCAAGCGCTGATAACTTCGCGCCAGTGCTGATAACTTTGGACAAGTGCTGATAACTTGGGCCAAGTGCCGATAACTTCACGCCAGTGCTGATAACTTGGGTCAAGCGCTGATAACTTGGGTCAAGCGCTGATAACTTTGGACAAGCGCTGATAACTTTGGACAAGTGCTGATAACTTGCGCCAAGTGCCGATAACTCGTGCCAAGCGCTGCTAACTTGGGTCAAGTGCTGATAACTTTGCGTAATCGTTGATAACCTCGTGCCTGCGCCGATAATTCCACGCCAACGCATCCTGCACAAGTCGCACCACAAACCCCAACCTCCATTCACCCCCATAGCTCGCACCTCCAATTCCTTTCAAACCCCTGTCCCCGCCAATGTTCAAACAATGCTCCAAATGTCGGTTTTTCATTTGACCCGGAATGGTTTTGAATCTGTTATAATGGACAGGACATTCCGAAAAGGAGCGAATAGTTATGCCGAAAGTACATGTTTTTGATCACCCGCTCATCCAGCACAAATTGACCTTTATCCGTGATACCAACACGGGCACGAAGGAGTTTCGTGAACTGGTGGATGAAGTGGCGACTCTCATGGCGTATGAAATCACCCGTGAAATGCCTTTGCAAGAGGTGGAAATTGATACGCCGGTCCGCAGAGCGAAGTCCAACGTGTTGGCCGGAAAGAAAATCGGGATTGTGCCAATCCTGCGTGCAGGGATTGGAATGGTCGATGGAATCCTGAATTTGATCCCTACTGCGAAAGTGGGACATATCGGATTGTATCGTGACCCGGAGACGTTATTGCCGGTTGAATATTATGCAAAACTGCCAAGCGATGTATCGGAGCGTGATTTCATTCTTGTTGATCCGATGTTGGCGACAGGGGGATCGGCGATTGAAGCCGTGAACTCCTTGAAGAAACGCGGAGCAAAAAATATTAAATTCATGTGTCTGATTGCGGCACCGGAAGGCGTGAAGGCGCTGACCGATGCGCACCCGGACGTTGATGTGTTCATCGCGGCACTTGATGAAAAGTTGGATGAGAAAGGATATATTGTTCCTGGACTCGGAGATGCGGGGGACAGACTTTTCGGAACAAAATGATCTGGAAGGCGTGAACGTGTTGAAACGCAAATGGAAAGTGATGACAATTTTCGGCACACGGCCTGAAGCCATCAAAATGGCCCCGCTCGTGCTGGAACTGCAAAAACATGAGGAAGATATCGAGTCGATCGTGACGGTTACCGCGCAACATCGACAAATGTTGGACCAAGTCCTCGAGACATTCGGAATTCAGCCGGATTATGATTTGAATATCATGAAGGATCGTCAAACATTGGTGGATGTCGCGACGCGGGGGTTGGAAGGCCTGGACCGCGTCATGAAAGAGACGGAACCGGATATTGTGCTCGTGCACGGGGATACGTCGACGACTTTCATCGGAAGTCTCGCGGCATTTTATAATAAAATAGCGGTTGGCCACGTTGAAGCGGGGCTCCGTACGTGGGACAAACACTCTCCGTATCCGGAGGAAATGAATCGCCAATTGACAGGTGTGATTGCGGATCTTCATTTTGCCCCGACTGAAAAGTCCGCTCGCAATCTGCTGGACGAAGGAAAGCCGGCGGACCGGATTCATATTACAGGGAACACGGCGATCGATGCGCTCCGGACGACAGTGCGCGACGAATATGCCCATCCTGTCTTGGACCAGTTGGGAACGGATCGCCTTCTCTTATTGACCGCCCATCGAAGGGAAAATCTTGGAGAGCCGATGCGTAATATGTTCCGGGCCATCAATCGCTTGCTGGACAAGCATGCGGATCTCCAAGTGATTTACCCGGTTCATATGAATCCAGCGGTCCGGGAAGTGGCCGACGAACTGCTCGGCAACAATCCGCGCGTTCAGCTGATTGAACCGCTGGAAGTGGTGGATTTCCACAACTTTGCCGCACGTTCCCATATTATTTTGACCGATTCGGGCGGCATCCAGGAAGAAGCTCCGTCCCTAGGGAAACCGGTGATCGTTCTGCGCGACACGACAGAACGGCCGGAAGGAATCGAAGCGGGAACGCTGAAACTGGCGGGTACCGACGAAGATACCATATTCGATTTGACGGACACTTTGCTATGTAATGAAGAGGAATATCACAAAATGGCCCACGCTTCCAATCCATACGGGGACGGCTACGCCTCCGAGCGGATTGTGGCCGCCTTGAAGGATTATCTAGCTTCTCAATGAAATCTTGACAACCGGGACTAACCCGGTTGTTTTCTTTTAAATTAGGGGATTGGAATTGGACTGCATTGGCGTGGAAACTTTCATGGGAATCATCTAAACTGTAAGGGCAATCTCGGGAACTATCATGGCTCTGCCCAAAACTGTCATGGCGCGGGCGAACTGTCATGGCAATCCGCTCAACTGTAAGGGCAATCTCGGGAACTATCATGGCTCTGCCCAAAACTGTCATGGCGCGGGCGAACTGTCATGGCAATCCGCTCAACTGTAAGGACAATCCCTGAAACTATCAAGGCCCTTCCCGGAACTGTCATGGCGCGCGGAAACTGTCATGGCAATCCATCTAACTGTAAGGGCAATCCGGGAAACCGTCATGTCTCCGTCCAGAACTGTCATAGCACATGTAAACTATCATGGCAATCCGCTCAACTGTAAGGACAATCCCCGGAACTTTAATGGCCCCGCCCGAAACTGTCACGCCTCAAGTCCCACACACCTACAAAAACCCTAATCCACCAACCTCCCATAATCCCCAATTTCACTTCAACTTCTCAAATTTGTCGTTTGTTTGACAAAACTGTCGCTATGTGAAGATTTTCACGGGAATCAATTGACATCAAATTTGCGCTATTGTATGCTAACAAAGGATAAGAATGATAGGGTTTCATCTATATAAAAATGAACCGCCACCGAACCGTCGAGGTTTCGATCATCACATCCCAAATCGTCGATTGGTGCGGAAAGTCGGGTGTCGCTTCCACAGCAGGTATCTACGCTTCTTGACACCGAATCGACAATACCCTAGCAATTTTCAGGTTTCCATCCTTTGCGGAGTCTGCCGGTAACAGGCTGGACAGCGACACGGGAACCACCCCGCTATCCTTTTGTGTTCACTTGCAAGGTCTGTTCATTGGCAGGTGGACAAGCTCCACACGATCCCAAAATAAGAATTCAGGAGAACGACTAACTATGCAAACACTCCAAGAAATCCATAAAAGGCAAAAGAGGGTGCTCTTTTTTTTGCTTGCATTGTTCGTTCTTGGGTGGGCGTTTACTGGATTTCCACGAATTTTTGCTGGATTAATCCTCGGTTCTTTGTTCGGATTGTATAATTTCTGGATTCTTGTCCGTAGAATGGAAAGATTTGACCGTACGATTGCGGCAGGGAAAGGGAGAGCTTCCATAGGGACTGCGATGCGTTTCGCCTCAGGAGTAGCCGCGGCGGCCATCGCGATTTCGTTACCGGAACAGGTTGACTTGGTCAGTACGGTGATCGGTCTCATGATTCCTTATATCCTGTTATTGGTTGACAGGATCATTTATCACGCAAGACATCAATAATCCGACTTGTCAAAGGGAGGTGAACGAAACTTGAACCATGAAAACCCGTTATGGACGGCTTTCGAAGGAACGGCTTTTGAATTGACTTTCAACTTATCAAACGTTCTGATGCTTTTTATCACCTGTCTCATAGTCTTCCTGATCGCCGTTGCGGCAACACGTAATTTGCAAGTCAAACCGACAGGGATGCAAAACTTTTTCGAATGGATTATGGACTTCGTCAAAGGGATCATCAAGAACAACATGGACTGGAAAACGGGAGGCCGCTTCCATGTCCTCGGCATCACGCTCATCATGTTCGTTTTCGTAGCCAACGTATTGGGATTGCCCATGGCGATCACTTGGGATCATAAGCTCTGGTGGAAATCACCAACGGCGGATCCTGTCATCACGATGACACTCGCCACGATGGTCGTTGTCCTGACCCACTACTACGGTGTCAGACAGCTTGGCATGAAACAGTACCTGACAGGGTACATCAAGCCGTTTCCATTCTTGGCTCCAATTAATATCATTGAAGAATTTGCAAACACGTTGACTCTCGGTCTACGTCTTTATGGAAACATCTATGCGGGGGAAATCCTCATTGGACTACTCGCATCACTCGGGGCTTCCAGTTTCTTCGGCTTTGCCGGCGCATTGGTTCCCGCACTGGCTTGGCAAGGGTTCTCACTCTTCATCGGAGCGATCCAAGCATTCATTTTCGTTATGTTGACGATGGTCTATATGGCGCACAAGGTCAATACAGATCATTAAACATATAATGCCCGTTTTTCCGGGCGAAAAACAAAAAACAAGAAAATTTAGGAGGAAATAAAACTATGGTAGGTTCAGTTGGTCTTTTAGCAGCAGCACTCGCAATCGGTCTTGGTGCACTTGGTGCAGGTATCGGTAACGGTTTGATCGTTTCTAAAACAGTCGAAGGTATCGCTCGTCAACCGGAAGCACGCGGTGTGCTTCAAACAACAATGTTCATCGGGGTAGCGTTAGTTGAGGCCCTGCCGATCATCGCTACAGTTGTCGCGTTCATCGTAATGAACCAATAATAGAAACATGATTTAGCAGTCTTCGGACACTTGGAGTGACCGGATAGCTGCTAGGCGTAATTGATTGATAGTCAAAAATGGCGAAGAGCGCAATTTGTAGTCCTTCGCCATTCCTTTATGTATAGGAAGACCCTGATTATGCAAATAATGAACGAATTCGATATCGTACAGGTTCCCGCGGACGTCCGACGGGCCTGATTGAAGCCTTCGGCGGTACATACAGAAGCCGAAGCATGATTGACAGAGGCAGAAGCACTTGAAGGGAGTGAAACAATCGTGTTTTTGGATAACTTCGTCCTATTGGCTGCAGAAGCACCCAATTCAGGATTTCTAGCAAGTTTGAATAACAGATTGAACCTGGGCGATATTATCGTCACGGTCGTATTTTTCACGATTCTGATGATTCTTCTGAAAAAATTCGCATGGGGCCCATTGATGGGTGTCATGGACCAACGTGCTGAATTGATCGCAAAAGAAATCGAAGAGGCTGAAAAAAGCCGCGCAGAATCCCAAAAGCTATTGGATGAACAACGTAATCTCTTGAAAACTGCTCGTGAAGATGCACAGCAAATCGTAGAGAGCGCCCGCAAACAAGGGGATGCTCAACGTGAAGAGCTTGTACAGGCTGCACGCGCTGAAGTGAGTCGTATGAAAGACTCGGCCGCACTTGAAATCGCGACGGAAAAGGAAAAAGCCATCGCGGCAGTCCGCGAAGAATTCGTATCCCTCTCCATCTTGGCTGCGTCGAAAGTACTCGGTAAAGAAGTGTCCGAGGAGGATAACCGCGCACTGATTGAGGAGACGATTGTGAAAGCAGGCGATGCGCAATGAGTCAATCCGTAGCGGCAAAACGCTATGCGCTCGCATTGTTTGAACTAGCGCAAGAAAAAGGGCTTACGGGACAACTTCGGGAAGAGCTTCTCGAAGTGAAGAAAGTGTTCCAAGCCAATGAAAAGCTCGGTGAACTATTAGAGACGCCGAAACTCACAGAGGAAGCGAAAAAGAATTTATTGGCGGGTGCGTTCCAAACGGCCAACCCGTATATCTTAAATACTCTTTTCGTCTTGCTTGAAAAGAAACGCATCAACGAAGTCGTGAACGTAGTGGAAGAGTTTGTCGAGTATGCCAATGATGCAGCTGGTGTGGCGGACGCGAAAGTTTACTCTACCCGTCCATTGACGGAAAGCGAAAGCCAATCGATTTCTGCGGCATTCGCTAGAAAAGTCGGCAAGCTATCCTTACGCATTGAAAATATTATCGATCCGAGCCTGATCGGAGGCATCCGCCTTCAAATCGGCAACCAGATCTACGATAGCAGTTTGAGCGCGAAGCTCAACCGCTTGAAACGGGACCTGATCGGTTCCTAAATCTGAATTTTGAGGGGTGACATACATGAGCATCAAAGCTGAGGAAATCAGTTCTCTTATAAAGCAGCAGATTGAAGGATATCAATCTGAAATGGAAGTGAGCGAAGTCGGTACGGTTATCGTCATTGGTGACGGTATCGCACGTGCTCATGGCCTCGACAACGTCATGGCTGGAGAACTTTTGGAATTCTCTAATGGTGTCATGGGTATGGCACAAAACTTGGAAGCGAACAACGTCGGTATCGTTATCCTTGGACCATACACAGATATCAAAGAAGGCGATGAAGTACGTCGTACAGGCCGTATCATGGAAGTTCCTGTCGGTGAAGAATTGATCGGACGCGTCGTCAATCCGCTTGGTCAACCAGTGGATGGACTTGGTCCGATTGCCACAACAAAAACTCGTCCGATCGAAAGCCCGGCACAAGGTGTCATGGCGCGTAAATCGGTTCACGAACCACTCCAAACAGGTATCAAAGCGATTGACGCATTGGTTCCAATCGGTCGTGGACAACGTGAATTGATCATCGGTGACCGTCAAACAGGTAAAACTTCGGTCGCGATCGACACGATCCTCAACCAAGCCGACCAAGATATGATCTGTATCTATGTTGCGATCGGACAAAAGGAATCCACAGTCCGCGGTGTTGTTGAAACACTTCGTAAAAACGGTGCCCTTGATTACACGATCGTCGTTACAGCATCTGCTTCACAACCGGCTCCGCTTCTATACCTTGCGCCGTACACAGGCGTTACAATGGCGGAAGAATTCATGTTCCAAGGAAAACACGTTCTTGTCGTATACGATGACCTATCGAAACAAGCGGCTGCATACCGTGAACTTTCCTTGCTACTTCGTCGTCCTCCAGGCCGTGAAGCCTACCCTGGTGACGTTTTCTACTTGCACTCCCGTCTACTCGAGCGTGCTGCTAAATTGAACGATACATTAGGTGCAGGTTCCATCACAGCACTGCCATTCGTTGAAACACAAGCAGGGGACATCTCCGCTTATATTCCGACGAACGTAATCTCGATCACTGATGGACAGATTTTCCTTCAGTCCGACCTCTTCTTCTCGGGTGTACGTCCAGCGATCAACGCCGGTCTTTCCGTATCTCGTGTAGGTGGTTCGGCGCAAATCAAAGCGATGAAGAAAGTTGCGGGTACGCTTCGTCTTGACTTGGCGGCATACCGTGAGCTTGAAGCGTTCGCTCAATTCGGTTCCGACCTTGACGCTGCGACAAAAGCGAAACTAGATCGCGGAGCGCGTACGGTTGAAGTCTTGAAACAGGACTTGAACAAACCGTTGAAAGTCGAATACCAAGTTGTCAGCCTTTACGCATTGACACGCGGATTCCTGGATGATGTCGCAGTCAAAGACATCCTTCGTTTCGAAAGCGAAATCAACACATGGCTCGAATCCAACCACACTGAAGTTTTGGAACATATCCGTACGACAAAAGACCTTCCATCTGATGACATGATGGCTGATGCAATCAACGCGT